>CAZZWP010000064.1:0-15980 GCA_964657965.1 uncultured Rudaea sp.
GTATGGGACAGGAAGGCGACCTACGGGTCTCTCGTTCAAACGCATGTCTTGGTCGTCCAATAGCCCGACGTGGGATCACGATCACTGCGAGTTTTGCCAAACGAAAATTGCGTCAGCGGCTTTATCGGACGCGCTTCACGAAAGTTGGGCTACTGCCGATCTCAAGCGGTAGATCTGCCCGCTTGTATGGCATGGAGAACGCCAAGATGCCGACAGCGCAAAGTATACACCATGGTGATGGTGAGTCGCGTTCGTGTCGTTGCATTCACGCTAGGTCGTAGGCGTTCTTCAACCAGCGTTCCAACTCGCCGTCGATGTCCTTGACTGACTCTACGCGCACGCGGTGGGTGAACATCGCGTTGAAACTGCCAGACGCTTCTAAACGATCCGTCGGTTTCACGCCTTTGAGAATGAAGCCGACGTCCAGCCGCGTCGCTGTCGACGGCTGCAGCAGCGCAAACTGTTTGCTGCGCCGTACGCTCACGTTGTTCTTTTTCGGAACGATCTCGACGTCGGAACCGAGGCGCTTGAGCATCGCCACCATGTCGCGATACAGCGGCAGTAGCGCGATTTTCGCACCGGCGAACTGCGCAGCGAGCAGATCGTCTTCGCCACCGTCACCGGCCTTCAAGGCTTCTTTGGCGATGAAGTTCGCGTAGCCGTGACCAATGCCGTGCTGCTCCTTCAGCCATTTTACGATTTCGCCGTGCTTGACGAACGTCGTCTTGCGGGTGGCTGCGACCCACTCGGCGACCGTCTTGCCGGTCGTGGCGGCGATGTTCTTTCTCATCGTTTCGATTGCGTCGTTGATCGTTGCCATATTCATCGCCTCATTCAGCGGCTCGAGTTTCTATTGCGTCGGCAATCGTGCGGAATTCGCTCGGACGGTCTGGCGCAGCCATTTCGAATTTCACAGCCATCGTTCGATTATCGGTGCGGGTGTATGTCAGGCGGAAGTGCGGTCCGTGATCCGCATCTTCGCTGACGAACTGCACGAGAGATACGCCAACCTTGCCGATTCGATAGTGCACGACGTGTCCATCGGCGCGACCTTGCGGTGCATGAACTGCTCGCATGGAGCGCGGAACTCGACGTAGTGGACCCAATCGACGTTCGCGCCGAGATACAGGATCGATTACAGGCCGCAGTTGGTCGCTACAAAAACTAATCTGATACAACTTTCACGTCGGGTTGCCGCCGTCTCACGCCAAGGTTCATGCTCAGACCTATCGTGATGCGACTGCCTCACGCTTGTCCTTCAAGTAGGAATTCACAAGCTGCGTGTGGAGGATGTGCGCGACCTTGCAGGGGTCGTGCTTGGCAGCCTGAATCGCCTCGGCGATTTGGTCGGCACTGCAGCCTTCCGCTAGAGCGACTTCGCGAAGTTCTTCAAGGGTGTTCCACCCGACTTGCTGTGGTGCCGCCGCTGTCGACGTGAGCGGTCGGATCGCGCCATCAGAACTCTCGTCCAATGGGATGTGGAGATGCTCGGCTACCAAAGTAGCGTCGGGGCCAACCGCATCGATCGCGTCTTGGATCTGCTGCGCTGTTAAACCTCGATACGAAGCAATGGCGCGCACATCGTCGAGATTGTGTCCCTTCCGTGCGTTGGCATTGAAATCAGACATCGTCGGAACGTTGCACATGGTGTTTCCAGCGAGGGGAATCGTCCCCGGTGCGATTGCATCTATGCAACGTGTGAGATTTGAACCTGCTTAGTCCGCGTTAAATACCATTGAACACGACGACGGTCGGTGCGACACCGAACATACTGCCGAAAGACGCCGATTCGCGAACGCCACGTGGTGTGAAAACCTCACCCGCCTGGCGTTGTCCCGCCGATGATGGGAAGAATCGCGCCAGTGATATAGCTTGAACAAACCGGCGATGCCAGGAACACGTATGCCGGTGAAATTTCCTCGGGTTGCGCCGGTCGCTTCATTCCGCTTTTGGAGCCGAACGACTGGACGTCGTTTGCGTCACGATCGGACGGGTTTAATGGTGTCCAGACCGGCCCAGGCGCAACCGCGTTCACGCGAATGCCTTTCGATTGCAGATTGCTGGCCAGTGCGCGCGTGAACGCATGAATAGCGCCCTTGGTCGTCGAATAATCTAAAAGCTCGGCCGAGCCGAACAGTCCTGTTTCGGATCCTGTGTTGATGATAGCGCTACCCTCTTTCAAGAAGGGCACGGCCGCTTTTGCCATATGAAAATAGCCGTAGACGTTCGTCTTCAACGTCAGGTCGAAGTGTTCCTCGGACAAATCCTCGATATTCTTGGTATGCAACTGGAATGCGGCGTTATTGACGAGGATATCGAGTCCGCCGAATTTCTTGACCGTCTTGTTTATCGCATGAGTACAAAACGTTTGGCTCCGGACGTCGCCGCGAATCAGCAAACACTCGCTACCTTCTTCTTCCACGAAACGTTGGGTGTCTTGCGCGTCTTCGGTTTCATCGAGATAAACGATCGCGACGCGTGCACCTTCGCGCGCGAACAGCACCGCTACCGCGCGCCCGATTCCCGAGTCGCCACCGGTGATGATCGCGACCTTTCCTAAAAGTTTATTGCTTCCTAGATAACCGGGAGCGAGAAATTGCGGCGCGGGTACAAGCGTTTTTTCACTGCCAGGCTTTGTCTGATGTTGCTTGGGCAACGGGTTGCCCGGCTGGCTGCGCGCTCCGGCTTGCACGGCTCGCGTTTTTTCTTTCTTCGACGCGTTGCGGCGGTCTGCGGCCGCGACCTCTCGTTGCAAGCGCCGCTGCATTTCAACCGCAGACGCAGATTTTGGCTGCTTGGATTTTACTTTCCGCATAAAAGCTCCTGTTCGTGCTGCCGTTGCCTTAAGTGATTTGCCGAATATTTCAGCGTGAGCATGAGACGTGCCGAATGAAAAACGCCGAATAACAAGGTCTGCCGCACCGATGACCATTCGATATCAACGGACACCGGCTTCGAAACAGCGCGAAATGCACGCCATCGCGCGGATCGCACCGATGTCATGCGTTGCGTAAGGTGGCAGCCGAGGCGACCGCGGGTTACGATGGAAGCAAGTAAAGCGTCCCACCCAACGGTGCGATGCTTTCTAAGGACGGTTACTCGACAAGGAAGGTTTGCCATGAGCGCAATCGATCTACGGCGCCGTTCGACGGTCGCCGCCGCGGTATTCGGGATGTTGGATCCGATCGCCTACGGCTTATTTGCCGGCACATTGATTTTCGATGCGCTGTATCTCCGCACCGGCGTCATCCTGTGGAATCACGCCGCGGCGTGGCTGATCACGCTGGCGCTATTCGTTGCCGTCATTCCGCGTTCAATCAATGTGGTCCAAGTCTGGATTACCGCGAGAGCTTGGACGACGCGCTCGGATTACTTGGATTTCTGGCTCAATTTCATCGCCATTGTCGTTGCGATTTTCAACGCGCTGATCCACAGCCGCGATGCGTTTGCTTCGATGCCCGAAGGCTTCTGGTTGTCGTTGGTAACGGTGGTTCTGCTCTTATTTACGCACGCCCGGCGCGCCGTTCGCTTCGCGCGAGCAGGGGTGCGCTATGAATAACGTCACGATAAGAATCGCGCTCGTTGTGGTTCTCGCCGGATTGGCCGCTTGCGCGCAAAAATCGTCACTGGATTCGGCTCAGCAATCTGGCAGTGATCCGAAGCTGCCAGCGCCGCAGCGTTTTTTATTGCCGCCGATGCAATTGCCGACCCATGCGGAATGGCCGCAAGGACAAACGCCGAAGGTCGCTGCGGATCTCCAAATCGAACGCATCGCAAGCGATCTGGCGCATCCGCGACAACTGCTGGTGTTGCCGAACGGCGATGTGCTCGTGGCCGAAGCCAACAGTCCAGGCACGGAAGCGTTGACGGCGCCAAAGCAGCTGCTGGAAGGCCTGTTTACAGACAAGTCCGGCAAGAGCGCGAAAGGCGGCAATCGCATAACGCTTCTACGCAGCAAGGGTGTCAATGGCGGGCTTTGGGAGAAACATGTGTTTCTCGACAAGCTTCACTCGCCGTTCGGCATGCAGCTTATCGGCGATTCGTTGTACGTGGCTGATACCGATGCCGTGCTGCGGTACCCCTATCAAAGCGGGCAAACCGAAATCAGTTCGCCGAGTGAAGAGTTCGCCGATCTTCCGAACACGGTCAATCATCATTGGACAAAATCGCTGCTCGCCAGCTCCGATGGAACGAAGTTGTACGTCGGTGTCGGCTCGAACAGCAATGTGGGAGAAAACGGTATGGAGGTGGAATACCGACGCGCCGTTGTTCTGGAGATTGATGTCGCAAGCCATGGCAGCCGCGTGTTTGCGTCAGGCATTCGTAATCCGACCGGCCTCCAGTGGGAACCGCAGACCCACACGTTATGGGCGGTGGCCAATGAACGCGATGAACTCGGTCCGGATCTCGTGCCCGACTACCTGACGTCGGTTCGCGACGGTGCGTTCTACGGATGGCCTTACAGTTACTACGGCCAAAACGTCGATGCGCGCGTCCCCGAATCGGCCCAGCGTCCGGACCTCGTGCAGCGAGCCATCAAACCCGACTACGCGTTGGGTTCTCACGTAGCGGCGCTGGGATTATGGTTTTCGCAGGGAGAGGGTTTGCCGGAACGTTATCGCAGCGGTGCGTTTGTCGCCGAGCATGGCAGTTGGGACCGCAGTCCACTGAGTGGTTACTGCGTGGTTTTCGTTCCCTTCCTGGATGGCAAGCCGGCCGGTCCACCACAGACCGTGGTTTCGGGATTTTTTTCGGACGACGAGTCGAAACTTTTCGGCGCTCCCGTGGGACTGGCACAAGATAGTGAAGGTGCGTTGCTAATCGCCGACGATGTCGGCAACTCCGTTTGGCGCATAACGACACACGCGACTCCCTAACGAAACAGTAGGCGCTTTCAATCGACGCGCCGCTCTGCCAAGAGCAAGCCGAATCGATGATCCATTAAACTAGCCGTGAGAAACACGTCGTCGGGAGGCCATCGATGGCAGAACTGGTGCGAATACTGCCGACTGATTTTTTACGATGAACGCGACGACCGATCGTCGCTGGGCGCGCGCTCAGCGGTACATTGCGGATAATCAAATAGATGCGGCAAAAATGACGCTTGAGTCGCTGGTTCGGCAATCGCCGGAACGGACGGACGCACGCATGCTACTTTCAAGCGTAATTCTCAATAGCGGCCGGATGCGGGAAGCAGCGCACCATGCACTTCTTGCATCCGATAACGCGATGGCCGATGCGGAATCCGTCAGTGCGATCGCGCACTGTCTGCTGCGCCTGGGCGAAGTCGTCGCTGCGCGCGACTGTTTGCAACGATTCGACGCGCGCTCGCTTCGTGATTGCCGGCTTCTCATCGTATTGGCTCACGTTCACCAAAAACTGGGTGATCACCCTGCCGCGCTGGCGTTGCTCGATCGCGCAGAATCGTTGGGCGCCAGCGACGCCGATTTTCGTTACTTCCGCGGTTTGCAATTGCAATTCAGCGGACGAGTCGATGAAGCGAGACAGGAGTTGGAGCAATGTCTTGCGCTGGGTCCCACCTACGGACGCGCGGTTTTGACGCTGACCCGGATGAGTGAGCAAACGCCGCAGTCGAATAAGCTGGCCTATGTCGAGCGGCAGTTGAAAAAAGTCGCACCGGGCAGCGAAGACCACGCCGCTCTAGAGTTTGCGCAATTCGAAATCGCTGAAGATCTACAGCGTTACGATCAGGCGTTCGGCGCACTGCAGCGCGCCAACTCGATAATGTATGCGCGGCAATCGCACGACATCGCTCGCGATGACGCTTTGTTCGATGAGCTCATCGCTCGAATGACGCCGGCGTTCGTCGCGTCGGGCGCGGAACGTTGTGAAGGCCCTAATCCGATTTTTATTGTCGGGCTGCCGCGTAGCGGGACGACGTTATTGGATCGGATTCTCGACCGCCATTCGATGGTCATATCGACGGGTGAGCGAAACGATTTTCCAAGACAACTTCGCTGGGTCGCCGATTGTCACGGTCACGAGATTATCGATGAGACGCTTCTTGCGCGCGTGGAACATCTCGACTATCAACAATTGGCTCGCCGTTATTTGGGACAAACGCAGTGGCGAGCGAACGGATTGCCCTACTTCATCGATAAACTGCCGCCGAATTATTTGCTGGTGGGGCTCATTCATCGCGCATTTCCGCATGCGCCGATTTTGCACATCCAGCGCGACGCGATGGATGTCTGCTTTTCAAACTACAAGGCGATGTTCGGCGACACGCATGCTTATAGTTACGACCTGTCGGCATTGGCTTCGCGCTATAAGAATTACCGGCGGCTAATGCAGCATTGGGACACCATTTTGCCGGGCCGCGTGTTACACGTGTCGTATCGGAAACTGGTCTCTGACCTGACCGGCGTTACGCAGCAGGTGTTGGCGCATTGCAAACTTCCTTACGAGGCGGATTGCCTGGAACACCGGAGCAATAAAACGTCGGTCGATACGTTGAGTAGCGCTCAAGTTCGAGACCCCATCCATGCGCGGTCGTTGGGCGAATGGCAACGTTATGCGAATTTTTTGGCGCCTCTTGAGCAAATGATCGAGGATCGAAACGCCCAATAAAAAAGCCGGATCTTTCGATCCGGCTTTTCTTCAGCGTAATGCTTTCGTCAACTGCCGGTTCGTCCGAAACGCCAGTCGATCTCAAGCCAGTAGGATCTGCCATACGAGTTGTAGTTCAGGTAGTTGTAGTACGGCGCCGCCGTGTACGTCGAATCGGCCGGTGGTTTCGAATTTTTTACGTTGTTCACAATGCCGGTCACCTTGAGGTCATCGGTCACGTTGAACCCTAAGCTCGCGTTGTAAACCATCCAGGGCGCCACGCGGCCGGGGCACGTTTTGTAACCATCGGTAGCGGTCTGACAAGCCGAATCGTAACCATCGCTGCCCAGTTGCGCCGAGTAATTAGGGGTCTTGCCGTAGCGAGTGCCGAACACCGTTGCGGAGAATCGATCGATATCCCATTCCAGCGATGCATTGGCGATCGTCTTAAATTCGCTCGAGTAAAACGGATTGCGTAACAGGTCGATAACAGGATCCGTTGGATATTGCTGGAGCGTGTGTTTGAGCGTGACGTTGTATTGGCTCGCAAATGCCAGGGCGCCCCAACGTCCCAGATCGTAACGATAATGCAGCGACGATAAAATTCCGGACACGCGCTCGTTCGCCACATTGATCGGCAGGACGGTCAGCTGTTCCAGCTCGTACGCATTCGGTCCCGTGGTGGCCGGTGAACGGATCACCTGCGACAGTGCCGCCACGCACGTCGGAGAATTGATATCGAGCTGACCGAGTCGACATGCCGATTCGTCTTTCAGCAACGTGTCGATACTCTGGATCTCCACTTCGTTACTGATGTGGATGTTGTAGTAATCGGCCTTGAGGTCCAGATCCGAGTTCGGCGACCAGACGCCACCGAAACCGAACGACTTCGCCGTGATCGACTGCAGTTGCGGATTGCCTTCGTGGATTCCAAAGGGATCCTGACTCGCGTAATAGGTGCAGTCGGTCAGAGCAGCCGTCGGTTGAAGTTTGGCGCACCGGTAATAGTCGGTGGTGTTGGGCTGATAGAAACCACTTTGCCCACCGAAGGTGTATGCCATGTCCGGCGCGCGAAACGCTGTCGCGTAGTTACCGCGGAATAACAGCGTGTCGATGGGTCGGAATTCCAGCCCGATTTTGTAAGTGGCTTTGTTGTCGCCGCCGCTCACGTTCTGATTTCCATACTGATCGTAGCGAACCGATCCGTCCGCGGTGAGCATGCTGGTAATCGGAACGCGTATTTCCGCCGCGCTCGCCCAGTTATTTCTCATTCCGCCGCCTGACGTGCCGGTGAGGCCATAGAAGTCACCGGCGATAACGCGCGGGTCGGTGGGGTTATTCCACGATTGATTTCCGGCCTGGAATAGTCCCGCGAAACCGACCGAGCCCGCCGGCAACGTGAACAGGTCGGTATTGCTGATTTGAACGTTCGCGTTCTGCGTGAACGTCGCAGACTTCGTTTCTATGATGCTGGAGAACGACGCATATTGAGCCGGCGTTATCGCCTTGTAAAAGTTCGCGACATTCGGGGCATAAATCGGGGAGCCATACCCGGTCGTGCCGAGTTCTGGTCCAAGAAACTGATTCTGGAAAAACTGCTCGACCGCATCTTTCAACGGCCACCGATTCTTGTCGGTGACATTGGTTTGGGAGCGGGCGTAGTAGACGTCATAATCCCAATTGGTTCCTACAGTTCCGCGCACTCCGCCCCAGGCGTTATAGCTGCGGTTGAGCTCCGTGTTGGAATAACCGGCGACATTTCCGATTTCTTCGGGCGCGTAGATGTGCTGGAAGGTTTCATATTGTTGCGTATTGGAATCGTAGAACGTCCCGCCGCCGTTGATGTTGGTTTCCCAGAAATACGGGCCGCCGCTGTATTTCACCGTGCTCAGGTTGTAAAGAATGTTTCCGTACAACTCGGCGTTATCGTTGAGCTTGTATTTGAAATTGAGATAGCCGGTACCGCTGCGGTTTCCATTCAAACTTGTGGAGTAGCCGCTGTCGTATTTGCTTCCGCAGTAATACCCCTTGCCTGGGCGCAACTCGTGATCCGTCGTGCCGCCGTAGAGATTGGAAAGCGACGAACAGGTATCCGTTCCCGGATCGATGTAGCTGGACGTGTAGTTATTATTCGGATCGTAGAAAAGATAGAGGAAATTTCGCGAACCGTAACGCGCTCCCGCATCCGGGTTGGCAAGCGTCGAACTCGTCAACGATCGGTTGTAACCCCAGATGGGTTTCTGATTTCCGAACTGCACGCCGAACGTCGTCTGCAAATCACCCCAGCTTTGACCGCCGAGAAATTCGATTCGCTCGTTGCTGCCACCGCCACCCGTGTAGCCACCGCCTCGAAGATTGAGCTCATAACCATCGATCTTGTCTTTCAAGATGATGTTTATGACGCCGGCAATCGCGCTCGATCCGTAAATGGACGATTGGTTACCCGGCAAAATATCGATGTGATCGACCATTCCGACGGGAATGTCCGTCAAATCGACAAAGTTGCTTTGGCCGTTATAGAGCAACGGATAATCGGCCAGCGGATGACCGTTTATCAGATAAAGAGTGAAGCCGGGATCCAAGCCCAACAAACTGATTGTGGTCGCACCCGGCGTAAATCCGCCGGTATTTTGATTGTCCTGCACCGCGCCTGTGGCGACCGGTGTCGCGCGCAGCGCGTCATAGACGGAACCGAAACCCTGCCTTTCGAGCTGCTGCGTAGTAATGGTAATAACCGGCGAGGCGGTTTCGACTTGTGCCTGGGGAATCAACGATCCGGTGACGACGATGACGCCGAGTTGCTTGTCATGTTGTGTCGTCTGATCCTGGTCTTGCGCGAACAGTGCAGTGGTCGTCGCTACTGAAGCGAGGCCCAAAAGGATGGATGAAGCGAGTAGCTTTCTTTTCATGGCGGTTTACCCCCGAAATTCGTGTAACCACATGAATCACCGGGCAAAACTCCCATGTTGGCCCGCGTGACGTGCAATGCTTGCCCGATCGATCAATCTACTCAGCTGATATTTGTGCAACGCAGCTGGTAACTCGAACGTAACAAAATGTTTACGCCATTGCAATTTTTTTACAGGGCTGATTTGAACACGTTCGCCGCGTCCACTTCGCGTGCAGATTGATGGTCGTGATGGGCCGATTCGCGTCGCGAATAAACGTTGCGAATCATCCAAGCCGCTCCGGACGCACCGCCGGAACAGACACACAAAGTCTGCCGCGACGGCACGTGCTACCACGCAGCTCAGCCGAAATTGACGTTAAGTGTCTTGCGACGTCACTGATGACGCGGAGGAGAGGATTTAAGGGAATCGTCGTCGAGCTTCAAAATCTCGTCCGGCTCAAAATCGTGCACGACAGGGGGTGGATTCGCAGGCGTCACCGATCCATCATTCGTCTGCACTGGAGTTTCCGTTTTGCGCGGCAAAACTTGCGGATCGGAAAGCGGTGTCGCACCGCTCGCAACCTTCGACAACGCCGATGCCGACCATCCTCCACCCAGATTATTGATCAGCGTAACGCTCGCCACGAGTTGCCGCAGTTCCAACTGCAGCTCTGCTTGCCGACTGCTCAGAAACGCATTCTGCGCCGTGATCACGTTGACGTAGCTATCTACGCCGTTGCGATAGCGCACCACCGACAACTGCACCGCGCGTTTTGACGCTTCAGCCGCCGCATGTTGCTCGCCCACTTCCTGCGTGAGGATGCGCAAGCTGGCGAGATTATCTTCGACCGATTGGAATGCACTCAACACCGTCTGCCGGTAGTTCGCCACGGCCTGATCGTTCAACGCCCAGGCGCGTCGCACCTGCGCGCTGCGCGAACCACCATCGAAAATCGTCGCCGCGACTGCCGGGCCTAGAGACCAGAAACGGTTCGGCCAGTCGAACAGTTTGCCGAGCGACGTCGACTCGTAGCCCGCGTTCGCGCCGAGCGTGAGGCTCGGAAAAAATGCGGCGCGCGCAATACCGATCTGCGCGTTCGACGCGGCGACCTGACGCTCGGACGTCGCGATATCCGGACGCCGTTCGAGCAGATCGGACGGCACGCCGATCGGCACGTCCGGCAAATTCAGCGGCACGCGTTCGTACGGGATCGAAAACTGCGCCGGCGGTTTGCCGATCAGCACGGCGATCGCGTGTTCGTACTGCGCGCGCACGATGCCCAGATCGGTAGCCTGCGCTTCGGTGGAATGCAGTTGCGCCTGCGCCTGCGCGAGATCCTCTTCGGACTGGATACCGTTTTTCACCAGCGTTTCGACGAGATGCAGGCTCGTCCGATAATCTTCGAGCGACGCGGCGAGCACGCGCCGCAACTCGTCGGTGACGCGCAGCTCGAAATAATTCTGCGCGAGCTGACTCTGATTGCTCAAGATCGCCGTGCCCACTTGCGCCGCGCTCGCTTCGGCATTGAAACGATTCTGCGCGATGTCGTTGCGCACACTGCCCCACAGATCGACCTGATACGACGCTTCGAGTGGAACCGTATAAATCGTGTGCGGCTTGGTCGATCCGCCGCCGATTGACATCGATGTGCCGCCGGGGGAGGACGTCGAGCCAGTACCGGCGCCGCTTCCGATTCCCGTCCCGGTTCCACCCGTCGTCGTACCGATAGCAGAACCGCCGCCGATCGCCGACACTGCCGCGCTCGATCGCGAACGCGTCGCCGACGGATTGACGGTGAGCGTCGGGAACAATCCCGCTTCGGCCTGATCGACGAGCGCGCGCGATGCGCGGAAATTCGCTTCGGCCGCGATCACGTTCTGGTTCGCGTCGGCGACTTTCGATTCGAGTTCGTTGAGCGTTTTGTCGTTAAACACCTCCCACCAGTTGCCGCCGAGTTGATCGTCGCGCGGCTCGGCGGTTTTCCAGTCGCCGTTCGAATCGGATGCTTGCGCTTCCTTGAAGTGGTCAGGCTTAGGCGTTTCCGGCCGTTGATACGGCGGCGCGAAATTGCAGCCGACGAGCGAAGTGATAGCGGCGACGAGCGCGATGCGGCGGATCACGAGGCTACCTCCGCGCGTTTCACCGCGTTGCGTTCGCGTTTGCCGCCGATGCCGAATTTGCCGATCCATGTGTTGAGTCGATCCATGTAGAGATAAATAACCGGTGTCGTGTACAGCGTGAGCGCCTGACTGACGATCAATCCGCCGACGATGGCGATGCCGAGCGGCCGTCGCAATTCCGATCCGAATCCCGTGCCGATCGCGAGCGGCAAGCCGCCGAGTAGCGCGGCCATCGTCGTCATCATGATCGGACGAAAACGCAGCAGCGCGGCCTGAAAGATGGCGTCGCGCGGTGATTTGTCTTCGCCGCGTTCCACAGTGATCGCGAAGTCGATCATCATGATCGCGTTTTTCTTCACGATGCCGATGAGCAGGATGATACCGATCAACGCGATGACGCTGAGTTCGGTGCCGGTGATGAGCAACGCCAGCAGCGCGCCGACGCCGGCGGACGGGAGCGTCGACAGAATCGTGATCGGATGGATATAACTTTCGTAGAGCATGCCGAGCACAATGAACACAGCCGCCACCGCCGCGCCGATCAGCATCGGTTCGTTGGCCAGCGATGACTGGAATGCCTGCGCCGTGCCGCTGAACGCGCCGGTGATCGTGCCCGGGAAACCGGCCTGCTCGCGCGCCTGATTGATGAGGTTCACTGCGTCGCCAAGCGCGATGCCGGGCGCGAGATTGAACGAATACGTGATCGACGGAAACACGCCGGAGTGATTCACGGTGAGCGGCGCCGTCGATGGCGCGTATTTTGTGAACGCGGCGAGCGGAATCAATTCTCCCGTCGTCGAGCCGACGTAAATGTTCTTCAGGGCGTCGGGGTTTTGCCAGAACTGCGGCTCGACTTCGAGCACGACGAAATATTGATTGAGTGCC
The DNA here is from genome assembly GCA_964657965.1 of uncultured Rudaea sp. Taxonomy (GTDB): domain Bacteria; phylum Pseudomonadota; class Gammaproteobacteria; order Xanthomonadales; family Rhodanobacteraceae; genus Rudaea. The sequence continues at coordinate 12,467 of CAZZWP010000064.1, forward strand.
GTGTACGTGCGTGCGATCTGGCGTTCGCCGAATGCGTCGTACAGTGTGTCGTCGATCGCTTGCGGCGAAACGCCGAGCCGCATCGCCGTCGGCCTGTCGATGACGAGATTCACGGCCATGCCGTGGTTCTGCGCATCGCTGTTGACGTCGGTGAGTTGATGAATTTTTTTCATCGCGGTGAGCAACTTTGGCCCGAAGTTGTTGAGGTCGTCGAGATTGTCGCTGGTGATCGTGTACTGATACTGCGCCGCCGACTGCCGGCCGCCGACACGCACATCTTGCACGGCTTGCAAGAACAACGTGGCACCGGACACCTGTCCGAGTTTCGGCCGCAGGCGCTGGATGATTTCCGTCGCATTGGCATCGCGTTCGTTGAGCGGCTTGAGCGCGATAAAAACGCGTCCGGTATTCGTCGTCGTGCCGCCGCCACCACCGGTAAAGGCAAGCACGTTGGCCACGGCGGGATCTTTCATCACGATCTGCGCGAGTGTGCGCATTTTGCTTTGCATCGCCTGAAACGAAATGTCCTGATCGGCGATGATGCTGCCGTTGAGCCGGCCGGTATCCTGCTGCGGGAAAAATCCTTTCGGCACTTCGATGTATAGAAATATACTCAGTGCGATCGTGCCGAGCGCCACGAACAGCGTGAGCAGCGCACGGTCGAGTACCCATGTCAAACTTGTTTCGTAGCCGTGCAGGATGCGATCGAACACGCGCTCACTCCAGTTGTACAGGCGGCCGTGCTGCTTCTTTTCTTCGCTGAGCAGCAGCGAGCACATCATCGGCGTGGTGGTGAGCGAAACGGCGAGCGACACGAGAATGGTCACCGACAACACAACGGCGAATTCGCGGAACAGTCGGCCGATGATGCCGCCCATCAGCAGAATCGGGATGAATACGGCGACGAGCGAAATACTCATCGACATCACCGTCGAACCGATTTCCGCCGCGCCCTTGAAGGCAGCGCGACGCCGGTTGTCGCCGGCTTCGTGATGCCGCGTGATGTTTTCGAGCACGACGATGGCGTCGTCGACGACGAAACCCGTCGAAATCGTAAGAGCAATCAGCGACAGGTTGTCGATGCTGTAGCCGCACAGGTACATCACGGCGAGCGAACCGAGAATCGACACCGGCACAGCGACCGCAGGAATCGCCGTCGTGCGCGGATCGCGCAAAAACAGAAACACGACGAGGATGACGAGCAATACGGAAATCAATAGCGTACGTTCGATGTCGCTGACCGATGCGCGGATTGTCTGCGTCTGATCCATCGCAACGGTGAGATCGATCGCCGGATCGATGCTCGCGTGCAATTGCGGCAGCGATGCCTGGATGGCGTCGACGGTCGAGATGATGTTCGCGCCGGGCTGGCGGAAAATGATGATGAGCGCGGAACGCTTCGCGTTCGAGAAACCGACCGAACGCACCGTTTGCACCGAATCGGCGACGCTTGCGACATCCGACAAATGCACCGGCGCGCCGTTGCGATAACTGACGATGATCGGCGCGTAATCGGCCGCCTTCATCAGTTGATCGTTGGCGCCGATGTCGACGCGGCCATTCTCGTTGCTCAGGCTGCCTTTAGCTTCATTCGCGGTTTGCGCTGCGATCGATGTGCGCACGTCGTCGAGTTTGAGTCCGTAGCCGTTGAGCTGCGTCGGGTTGACGTCGATGCGCACCGCCGGCGCCGAACTGCCACCGACGATGACCTGGCCGACGCCGCCGATTTGCGACAACCGCTGCTGCAATATCGTAGATGCCGCATCGTACAGCGCGGCCGGCGCGAGTTTGTCCGACGTAAGCGCGATGATCATGATCGGCGCGTCGGCCGGATTCACTTTGCGATACGTCGGATTGTTCGGCAGGTTCGCTGGTAAATAACTGCGCGCGGCGTTGATCGCCGATTCCACATCGCGCGCGGCCGCATCGATGTTGCGACTGAGATCGAATTGCAGCGTGATGCTGGTCTGGCCGAGCGTGCTCTGCGCCGTCATTTCGCTGACGGCGGCGATGCGTCCGAACTCGCGTTCAAGCGGTGTCGAGACCGACGAGGCCATGATCTCCGGACTCGCGCCGGGCAGCGATGCCGAAACCGAAATGGTCGGAAAATCGACTTGCGGCAGCGGCGACACCGGCAGCCCGCGATACGCGATGATGCCCGCCAGCGCTACGCCCGCGGTGAGCAACGTCGTCGCGATCGGTCGCTTGATGAAGGGCGCGGAGAAACTCATGTGCTCGGGTGCGGCGACGCGTCGGGATGCGCGGTGTCGTCTTCCTTCTCGTCTTCGTCTTCGTCGTCTAGCGATGTCTTGTTGCGCGGTTTACCGCGCCAGTCGGCGATTTTTTCGGCGATGCCGTCGAAGAAGAGATAAATCACCGGCGTCGTATACAACGTGAGAAGTTGACTAAAGATGAGTCCGCCGATGATGACGATACCGAGCGGCCGCCGCAGTTCCGCGCCGAATCCGCTGCCGAGCGCGAGCGGCAGTGCGCCGAGCATGGCGGCCATCGTCGTCATCAGGATCGGACGGAAACGTAGCAGACACGCTTCGCGGATCGCGTCGAGCGGCGCTTTCTTTTCGCGGCGTTCGGCGTCGAGTGCGAAGTCGATCATCATGATCGCGTTTTTCTGCACGATGCCGATCAGCAGCACGATGCCGATGATGGCAACGACGGTCAGTTCCATGCCGAACAGCAACAGCGCGAGCAGCGCGCCGACGGCGGCGGACGGCAGCGTGGAAAGAATCGTGACCGGATGAATATAACTTTCGTACAGCACGCCGAGCACGATGTAGACCGTGACAAGCGCGCTCAGAATCAGGACGAATTCGTTGCTCAGCGAGCCGACGAACGCCTGCGCCGTTCCCTGAAACGACACTTGCATCGCGGGCGGCACGGGCAATTCTTTTTGCGTCTGCAGGATCGCTTCGACGGCTTCGCCGAGTGAGGCGCCGGGCGCGAGATTGAACGAGATCGTCGTCGCCGGAAACTGGCCGAGATGACTGATCAGCAAGGGCGCGGCTTCTTGGTTGACGTGCGTGATCGTGTCGAGCGGCACCGGCGGGCCACCGCTCGAGCGCAGGTAAACATCCTTGAGATTGTCCGGACCGCGCTTGAATTTCGGATCGACTTCGAGAATCACATGATATTGGTTAAGCTGTGTGAACAGCGTCGAGATCTGGCGCTGGCCGAAACTGTCGTATAGAAGATCGTCGATGTTCTGCGTGGTCACGCCGAGCCGCGCGGCAGTCTGACGGTCGAATTCCAGTTGCGCGCGACGACCTTGATTCTGCTGATCGGTGGCGACGTCGATCAGTTCGGGTCGCTGCTTCAATTTATCGAGAAATTTGCCGACGTAGCTCGCCAGCTCGTCGCCGTTCGGATCCTGCAAGCTGTATTGGTATTGCGTGCGCGAAACGATGTCTTCGACGGTGATGTCTTGCACGGGCAACATGTAAAAATTGATGCCTTCAATATTTTTCACGTCGTCCTGCAGACTGCGGATGACGTCGGA
>CAZZWP010000065.1:0-5906 GCA_964657965.1 uncultured Rudaea sp.
CTGCACGCGTCCGCGTTCAGCTCGGCCAGCAATACCTGCAACAAGGCAAGCTCGAGTACGCGATGGAAAATTTGCAGAAGGCGCTCGAGTACGATCCGAATTACGTCGATGCGCACACCGTGATCGCCGTGCTGTACGAACACATCGGCAATCAGAAAGCCGCTGAAGAGCACTACGCCCGCGCCGCGCAGCTCGCTCCTAAATCCGGCGATGCAAATAACAACTACGGTCAATTTCTCTGCACGGCCGGCAAATACGCGTTGGCGCAGCAGTCGTTTACGGCCGCGATGGCCGATCCGTTCTACAAAACGCCCGACGTTCTTTACACGAATGCCGGCAGTTGCCTGATGAAAGAGGGCACGGCCCATTTGGACGACGCCGCGCTGGATTTCCGAAAAGCGCTCGAGGCCAATCCCAAGAACGGCGTCGCGTTGTTCGGCATGGCGAACGTGCTTTATCAGAAAAACGATTTCTTCCGGGCGCGCGCTTTCGTGCAGCGCTTTGAAGCATTGGGCAATCCAGATCCGGCGGCGCTGTTACTGGCCAGGAATATCGAAGTAAAGCTCGGCCATGCCGACTCGGCCCGCGATTATGCGCAGCGGTTGCGCGAGTCGTTCCCGGATTCCGAACAGGTCCGCGCCTTGGATTCGACGACTTCATCAACTTCCGAGGCTCATTGAGATCGTGGGCACGGAAAATCACGACCGAAATGAGGTATACACGGCCACGGATGGTCAAAAGGACGGTACGCAGCGGGACGCTGAAAACATCCAATTATCCTTTTTTGATGCCGTAGTGCCCGCGATGAATACTCAAAATAACGGCTCGACCTCAGATAACCATCCGCCGCACGCGGACGACGAGCGTTTCGACAATCAGCCGCGTGTCGAAGAACACGACATGCCGCCGATAGAAACGATGGAAGTCGCATCCGACGTTCCCGAAAATCTCGCGGACACCACATCCGACGAGGCTGTCGAAATCGAAAGCCTCGGACAGCGCCTGCGTGCCGCGAGAGAAGCGCGCGGAATGACGCGCGAAGAAGCGGCGTCGCGCACCAAGCTTCAGCTCAGTGTGATCGACTCGCTCGAATGCGATTATTTCGAACACATCGGCCACGGCGTTTATTTGCGCGGCTATCTGCACAAATATCTTTCGTTGCTCGAACTGCCTCTCATCCTCGCCGATCGTGTTCTGCAGGATCATTCCAACCTGCCACCACTCACCACGAGTGGGACGATTTCGCGGCCGCGTTATCTGTTTCAGCGCTATTCCGGTTCGGCGCTCTATTTGGTGTTGACCGGCGTGATCATCGTGCCCGCCGTGCTCCTCGCCATGCGCGCCGGATTCGATTCGAATCTCGTTCGTATTGCACCGCTCGATTCTGCGGAGACTTCATCCGTCGCTCGTAACGACACCGACTTGAAACTGCCCGATCCAACCGCTCCGGTTACCGACATGTCGCAGACCGCGAGCCAGCAATCCAGTGCCGTCGAAGAACGTCCGCTTGCCGCGTCGATGACGCCGTTCGCAGCCGCGCCAGTCGTCGATGCACCAAAACCGGCTGGCGAAACAGCGATACCCGCCGGACAACATTCCCTCAAGATTGTGTTGGGTGAAGCAAGTTGGGTGGAAGTAACGACATCCGACGGTCAAAAACTCGAGTACGGATTGCTGCCAGCGGGTACATCCCGCACCTATCACAGCGCGCAGTCGATCGACGCCCGGCTCGGCAACGTGACGGGCGCCGCGGTGGAAGTCGATGGCAAGGCGCAGGACCTTATGCCGTTCCGTCACGCCAATGTCGCCCACTTCAAACTTTCCGGCGGCGATACAACTCTCTCGCATAGCGGCGGCTGAACGATACGACGTTCGCCGTCCACAGCCGGGGCCGTTCCTGCTAACCTACGCATCCCTGCGCGCCGGCCTTCGGCGCATTCCGTACGGCGTTGCCGGCGGTTCCCAAATCTCGAAGCTGATATTTCCACCGGGTGAGAAGCGATGGCTTTTGATGTACTGGACGAACACGAACAAGGCGAGCTTGTACAAAAGTGGCTTCGCGAAAATGTAGTTTCAATCATCATCGGCGTCGCGCTCGGCCTGCTGTTGATCTTCGGATGGCAGCAATGGAATTCGCATCGCAATGCGCATCGTCTGGATGCGGCGACTCAATACGATGTGTTCGGCAACGCTCTCGACAAGAAAGATAACGAAGCGGCTCGTCAAATTGCGCAAACGCTTCAATCCGATTATTCCGATACGCCTTACGCCGTCCTCGCGGCGTTGCGCATGGCCGACGTCGACGAAGCGAAAGGCGATGCCGCCGGCGCGCAGACGCTGCTCGACAACGCCTACCAGCATGCTGGCAATGATGCGTTCAAGACGCTCGCCGGTTTATACCTGGCCCGCATCGAGATCGCACAGAAGAAACCCGACGACGCGTTGAAATTGCTCGACGGGTTATCGGCGCTCGGTTACTCGTCGCTGCGCGCCGAACTGCGTGGCGACGCGTTGACCGCGCTCGGTCGCAAGGACGAAGCGCGCACGGCTTATACGGATGCGTTGACGAATCTCGATCCCAATGCGCCGAATCGGTCATTTATCGAAATGAAACGTAACGATCTCGGCGGCGAGGAGAAGAAAGGCTCATGAAGCGCGTTTTAGTTTTACTCCTCCTGGCGTTGACCGCCACGGGCTGCCAGACGATCAAGAATATTTTCAACGACGTCAAGAAAGAAAATATCGAACCGCCCACGCCACTGGTTGAAATCGCGCCGGCGGTTCAAATGCAGAAGCTTTGGCAAGAGCGCATCGGCAGCGGCGCGGCGAAATCCGGCATTCGCGTTTCGCCCGCTATTGTGGACGGCAAGTTGTATGCAGCCGGCACGGACGGAACCGTGTCTGCTCTCGACGCGGCGACCGGCAAGACGCTATGGAGCAAGCATCTCGGCAAGCGGCACGGCTTCATCTGGCATCACGGCAACAATTCCACGCAATGGGCCGGCGGCCCCGCCACCGATGGCAAGCTTCTCGTCGTCGGATCGCTGGAAGGCGCCGTGCAAGCGTTCGACGCAACGACGGGTGACGAACGCTGGAATTCGCAGCTCTCATCCGAAGTAACCGCGGCACCGGCTATCGTCGACAATATCGTCGTGGTCCGCACCAACGATGGTCGCGTGTACGGTCTCGACGCCAACGACGGCACGCGTAAATGGACGTACGATCGTTCCACGGTTCCGCTACTGACCTTGCGCGGTAACGCATCGCCGCAGGTCGCCGATGGCCTCGTTTACTCGGGCGCCGATAACGGGAAGGTCGTCGCGATAACGTTGGCCGACGGCAAGATGGCATGGGAACAAACCTTGTCGACCGGTGAAGGCCGCACGGAAATCGAACGCATCCAGGACGTGGACGGGCCGTTGTCGGTCGTCGATGGTGTCGTGTACGCATCCGGCTACCATGGACAAGTTGCAGCCCTTGTTGCGCAGTCGGGTCGCCCGCTGTGGACGCACGTGTTGTCGAGTTACACCGGCGTCGGCGTCGCGCCTACGCAGATTTTCGTCGTCGACACGGATTCAACCGTTTGGTCGCTCGACTTGCGCACCGGCGCATCGAATTGGAAACAGGAAGCGTTGAAGTACCGCTGGCTCAGTCCCGCCATGGCGATCGGCGATTATGCCGTCGTCGGCGATCTCGAAGGTTTCGTGCACGTGCTCGACGGCAGCGATGGCAAGATCGTCGGCCGTGCGCGTTTGTCGAAGCATGCGATTCAGGCAAAGCCTGTCGTCGTGAACGACACCGTTTATATCGAAGATATCGACGGCGCCGTCGGCGCTTGGCGGATCACCAAATGATCGCCACGGCCGTGGCACTCGCGCCGCGGCCGGACATGTTCGCTGCGGGACGACAAATGCGGCACATCAGGTGCCGCGACGGCATTTGATATGTTGCCTGTCGTCGCTCTCGTCGGTCGCCCGAACGTCGGAAAATCCACGTTGTTCAACGCGCTCACGCACACGCGTGATGCGCTCGTCGCCGACTTGCCGGGACTTACGCGCGATCGTCATTACGGTGTTTGCCGATTGGGCGAACGCGAGTTCGTCGTCGTCGACACCGGCGGGCTGACGGGCGAAAAAGAAGGCATCGGCGCCCTCACGGCGCGCCAAGCCGATTTCGCGATCGAGGAAGCCGACATTGTCGTGCTCGTGGTCGACGCGCGCGACGGATTGCTGCCCCAGGATCGCAACATCGTCGACAGTTTGCGTCGCAGCGCGAAAACGATTTTGCTGGTCGTCAACAAAGTCGATGGCGTCGACGAGAATACTGCCGCTGCGGAATTCTCGCGGTTAGGCATCACCGTCCAACTCCCGACATCGGCGGCGAACGGACGTGGCGTTCCTGGATTGGTCGCAGCTTTATTGCAGCGCTTGCCGGCGGTCGATCCCGATGAACCTGCCGCGAACACACAACGCGGTCCGCGGGTTGCGATCGTCGGTCGGCCCAACGTGGGCAAATCGACGCTCATCAATCGACTGCTCGGCGAAGATCGACTCGTCGTTTCCGACGTCGCCGGCACCACGCGCGATTCCATCAGCGTCACCCTCGAACGCGACGGCAAGCCCTACACGCTGGTCGACACCGCGGGCGTGCGACGTCGCGCGCGTGTCGAAGAAGCGGTCGAAAAGTTCAGCGTGATTAAGACGCTGCAGTCCATCGCCGCGTCGAATATCGTCGTCGTCATATTGGACGCACACGAAGGCGTTTCCGAACAAGATGCCACGGTGATCGGCCACGTGCTCGACGAAAAACGCGCGCTCGTCATCGCGGTGAACAAATGGGATGGCTTGTCCGCTTACGAACGTCAACAGTGTAAAAGTTCACTTTCGCGCAAATTGGATTTTGTAGGCTATGCGCGTGTCGTGACGATTTCCGCGTTGCACGGATCGGGCATCGCCGAATTGATGCGCGCGATCGATCGCGCCTATTCATCGACGACGCGCGAATTCGGATCCGCGGAGCTGACGCGCGCGCTCGAAAAAGCCTACGAAAGTTATCAGCCACCCCTAGTGCGCGGCCATGCGCCAAAACTGCGCTTCGCCCATCCGGGCGGCACGAATCCGCCGACCGTCGTAATCCATGGCAGCCGCACCAAAAGCGTCGGCGACGGCTACCGGCGCTATCTGGAGAATTTCTTTCGCAAACGATTCAAACTCGAAGGCACTCCGATCCGCATCGAATTTCGTGAAAACGAAAATCCTTTCGCGGGCCGCAAGAACGAATTGACGGAGCGTCAGGTACGAAAACGCCGTCGCATGATCAGGAAAGCGAAGCGCTGATTCGATGAGGGCGACGCAATGAATTCACCGCGCTCGAAAAATGCGTCGGTCACGGCGGCCATTCTCGCGGGCGGGCAGGGAAGTCGGCTTGGCGGGTTGGATAAAGGCGTTCAGCCGATTTTCGGACGCCCGGTTGTCTCCTATGTCGTCGACGCGTTGCGTCCATATTGCGAGGCGATCGTCATTTGCGCTAATCGTCATCATGACGTCTACGAACGATTCGGAACTGTGCTGCCGGACAATCTCCAAGGCTTTCGTGGACCGCTGGCCGGAATAGCGACCGCGCTGGCTCAATGCGAGACACGTTGGTTGCTCACCGCGCCTGTCGATACGCCGAAGCCTTCCACCGAGTTAGTCAACCGCTTGTTGGGTGGGATCAATGCTGAGAAAGCGGTGGTGGCGGATGACGGCACGCGACGTCAACCGTTGTTTGCGATATACGAAAGCACGCTGGCAGCCTCTGCGCAAAATGCGCTTGAGCACGACTTGGCTGTCTGGCGCTGGCAAGACGAGATCGGTGCCGTCGTTGTCGATTTTTCCGACGTAATAGAGTCGTTCAAAAACCTCAAT
>CAZZWP010000065.1:5916-15916 GCA_964657965.1 uncultured Rudaea sp.
TACACTCGATGATTTCCAGCGGTGGGAGAACGAGCATCGTGAGTGATTCATTCGATACGATGCTGAGCGTCGAGGCTGCCGTCGAGCGCATCCGAACGCTCGCGAGCGCGCAACAAGTGAAATCCGAAAGGATTGCGCTCGACGAATCCTTCGGACGCATTCTTGCCGAAGACGTCGTAGCGCCATTCGACGTGCCCGGTTACATCAATTCGGCGATGGATGGGTTCGCAGTTCGTGGCGACGAATTGAACGCGAGTGGCGAAACGACGCTGCGATTGAACGGCGAAAGTTTCGCCGGTGGCGAAAAGATTCCCAATGTGGAAAAAGGTACATGTGTACTAATCACGACGGGGGCGCCAGTACCCGTCGACGCGGATACGGTCATCATGAAAGAAAACACACGTGTTGTCGGCGCCGATGTCGTCATCTCGCCCGGCGCCGCGAGAGGCGCCAACGTCAGACCGGCGGGCGAAGACTACGCGAAAGGCGACGCAGCTCTAAAACGCGGGGATGCGCTCACGTCATCCCGAGTCGCCGTGCTTGCGTCATTTGGATTCACGCACGCCGTCGTCGCTGCCAGACCGCGCGCGATCCTGTTCACAACGGGCGATGAACTCACGGCGCTTGGAGAACCACTCAGTTATGGACGCATTTACGACAGCAACCGCTTCAGTATCGGTGGACTGATCGAACAGCATGGCGCCCATCTTGTTCGCCACGAGCGGTTACGCGACGATCCGAACATACTGATCGACGCACTCAAACGCGCCGGCGACGAAGCCGACATCATCGTAACAAGCGGCGGCGTATCGGCCGGTGAGGCGGATTATCTACCGCGGATTCTCGCGCAAATCGGAAAAGTATATTTCTGGAAAGTACGATTAAAACCGGGCATGCCGTTCCTATTCGGACAGGTCGGCAAGGCGTTGATGTTCGCGCTGCCGGGCAATCCCGTGTCGGGTATCGCGACGTTTCTCACGCTCGTCGCACCTGGTCTTCGCGCGATGCTCGGCGCGAATGAGGCGCCATCGGAATTATTCGCGGCGCTATCGGCGCCGATTTCCAAGCGTCACGGTCGCGCCGAATTTCAGCGTGCGCGCATCATCTGCAACCCGGACGGCCGATTGATCGCAACCGTACTGGTCAAGCAAGGATCCGGCATGTTGCGCGGCGCCGCGGACGCGGATGCGCTCGTCGTCCTTCCGGAAGGTGCCCGCGAATTCGGCAGCGGCGATGTCGTTCGCGTGATTCCGATGCCGGGTTGGCTAGGCTAGCCGCGTATAATTGCGTCATGGTTGCGCGTGTCACGCCATCGTTTGATCGGCCCGTCGAAATTGCGCCTGCGGAAGCATTGCGTCGTTTTCGGCGCGGCGCGTTACTCGTCGATGTTCGCGACGCGTCCGAGCATGTTGTCGGCGAGGTCGAAGGCGCGTACGCAATTCCACTCGCATCGCTGGAATCGGAAATCGCGTCGGTAGCTGAGGACCGCCAACGAGAAATTCTGACGTTGTGTGCGAGCGGACAACGTTCGATGCGAGCGGCCGAATCGTTGCTGCAGCTCGACTTCACTAACGTCGCTTCGATCGCAGGTGGATTCCGTCGCTGGCAATCGGAAGGTTTGCCGATTGCGTCGGGTAAGTTCGATGCCGATGCCGCCGAACGGTATTCACGGCATCTCTTGTTGCCGGAAGTGGGTACGCAAGGTCAGCAACGTCTTGAGCGAGCGCGTGTCGCGCTGATCGGTGCGGGCGGTCTGGGTTCGCCGGCGGCGCTTTATCTCGTCGCGGCCGGGGTCGGCACGTTGACGCTGATCGATGACGACAATGTGGATAAATCCAATTTGCAGCGTCAGATCGTCCACACTGACGATCGCATCGGCATGGCGAAGACGACCTCGGCACGCATCGCGCTCAACGCGCTAAATCCACGTGTGACCATTCGCGAGGAAACGCATCGAATTCTCGCGCAAAACGTCGAGCGGCTATTGACCGATCACGATGTCGTGATCGATGGCGCCGACAATTTTCCTACGCGCTATTTACTCGATGCCGCGACGCGACGAATGCACATTCCACTTGTCTACGGCGCCGTGCATCGGTTTACGGGGCAGGTGAGTGTGTTCGACTCTCGACGCGACGATTCACCGTGCTACCGCTGTCTGTTTCCGCAACCGCCCAATGCCGATGATGCGCCGAACTGCGCGGAGGCGGGCGTACTCGGCGTTGTGCCGGGAACGATCGGTTTGCTCCAGGCAACGGAAGCGATGAAGTTGATTCTCGGAATCGGTGCGCCACTGGTCGGTCGATTGCTTTGCTACGACGCGCTAGCGACAACGTTTCGCGAGTTGAGACTGCCGCGCGATCCCGATTGCCCGGGTTGCGGCGCTCAAGTGACGTTTCGCGGTTACGAAGATATCGCCAAGCTTTGCGCCACGCGCTGATTTTTCAGAGCGGGAAGAAATTCGACCGACACCCATCGCCGTGGGTGCCGGCCTCCTGCATCGTCGTTCCGGCGACTTAGCCGGTGCGACGCTTACTGAAGTTCGAAATTATTTGCGAAGATCGTGTCGTCGGTGTAATTGAAACACTGCGAGAATTCCGACGTGTTGTTGTTCGTATCGAGCGCGATCGCGGTGATTACGGGATTGGAATCAAAGTCGATAGCGTACGGATTGGTTAATGTGAAACTCGCGGTTGCTTGACCGTCAACAACGGCAGCGGGCACTGTGATTTTCATGGATGCAAAAGGAATCTTCCCCTCGCCATTGCCCGATGCGTCGCACGTCGGCGAGGCATGCAGTTCGACATAGTAATCGCCTGGGATGGACGTAAGCGTGCCTGAGAACTGGCCGATCGTGTGGCCACCGACCGCACCGGTTAGCACGGGGAAATTCCGCCCGGCGTTCGGATAGCCTGCGGGCGTCATCGAATCATTATCGTTGGGATCGATGCCGGCATTGCCCAAGTCGATGGCCAACCCGTTGTTGCTCCAGATTCCGTTGTAATAGATCTGGTTGCCATCACCGCTGAGGATGCGCACGCCGGTACCAAGATTGAACCAGATCAGGTTTCCGGCAACGTTCGCGTTATTGGCGCCATTCTCGATGACGATACCGCCATGATTGCCCGAACCCGTATCCGTCGGCGAAAACAGATATCCGATCAAGTTGTTGATGATCTGCGCATTGTTCGAATCTGCGCCCGTCAATTCGACACCGTAACTACCGTTGAACTCGATCAGGTTATTGGTCAGGCTGTCGTTGGGGCCGCCGATCACCACACCGGGGCCGTCGTTGCCGAGATTGGTAAACACCGAGGAGATGGTGCTCCAACCGACACCGATGTAATTGCCGATGACTTGGTTGTCGTGTGATGCGATGTCGGTTCCGTTCGCGCCGTCCATCACGATTCCACTGCCGGTAGCTTTCCCCAAGATATTCATCAGCGCCGGATTGCTCTGGTCACCGCCAATCGTGACGCCGCTGACCCCGGGCCCCACGATGATCCCATTGGCGACCGGGTCGAGCGTTACGCTGGTGCCGTTGATGCGCACGTCGCCACCGACACGCGAACCCCAAATCGTATGCCCGCTGCCGCCACTCAAGGTCATGGCTCCATGACTGAAACCGCTGAATGCGATGCCATCGATCGTGACGGCCACGGAGTCCGCCGCGGCGGAAGAGACGACCAGGCCGTCGAGAAGATTATGCGCGGTGCCGTCGAGAATGACGCACAGCGACGCGTCGTTGCCCGTCGATAGATCGTTCGGCGTTGCGCCGGCCTGCGAGTAACCATCGATCGTAATCGGTGCCGTCATCGGCGGCAGCGCGGTAACCGGGCTGATGGTGTACGGGCAAGCGTTGCCCAACGCGAATTTGATCGTCGTCGCTACATTATTCGTGTTGGATTGGGTAATCGCATCGCGCAACGAACCTGTGCCGCTGTCGTTCGTGTTGGTCACGCTATGCGTGGTGATGTCATTGACGTTCGACTCGTACGCACCACGATCCGGTTCGCTACCGATCTGGCGCGGATTGCCGGGAAGGTCCGTATTAGGCAATCCGCCGATCACGCTCGATACGCCAGTGTTGATCGACGGTGACAGCGGCGCGGTGATCGGTTCGTAGTTGGCGTCGAGCTTTGGATCGCCGGTCTTGGCGCCCGTGACCACGGCGGAATTCGAATAACTGTGCGTGCCGACGGTGTTGCTGGCCAACGTGATATTCGTGCTCGCCGTGATATCCAAGTCCAATCCACCATTGCCGTACAAAATATTGTTGTACGCGTAAACGGGTACGGCAGCTTGCACCTGCAAAAGCAATCCTTCCATCGCGCCGCCGTTGTTGTTGATGGTGTTGTTGATCGCTTCGAACGTCGGCTTGCCGCTCAACACGAACATTTGCACAGCACCGTCAGCGGAGGTGCTGGAGTTTTCATACACTAAATTGTCGACGAGGCGGACCGTGCCGCCAGTCGCATTGGTCGCATCCCAGAACAGAAATAAGGGCGAAAATCCATTCCCGACCGTTTGGGTGAAAACGTTCCGACGCAACGTGAGTTGCGCGCCGGCCGTCAGCCCCTGAGGTGACGTTCCGTCGGCCGTGATTTGAAGGCCGTCTTTCAGATGGAACGTGATGCCCTGGATCGTCGCGTCGCCGAGCATCTGGAACTGGTCGTCCGGCGTGGTCGAGGAATCCATAATGATCGTATTGTCGCGTTCGATGTTTTGCGACGAACACGTGGCGTTGAGATAACCGCCGCTCAAGCTCGATCCGCCGAAGAAGGTGTCGTTGCCACTGGCGGTGGAATTGCCGTCCCAAGGCGTGCCTTTTAGATCGTACGTACCTTGAAGAAGCTGGATGGCGACCGCGCTGGTTCGCGCCAGTTTCAAGGCGGATACGAGCTCGCTGTTAGTGGTCACACAAATCGAAGGCGTGTCGGCGAACGCCAGACTGCCGTGTATTGCGATCGCCAGTGCCAACACAACGCCGCCGGCACGGGCGACGCTCATCGAACGACATTGCACACGCATTTTCCTACTCCCAATCGGGGCGGACGCCCTCTTGCCAGTACCAATACGATGGTCAGGGCAGAAAGCGGGCAGGAAAAATGTGAACGATGCTTATGTCAGCGATGCTTTTTCTGTGCGGACTCGAACGCCGCGATTTGCTCCGGCGTTGCCTCGTTCTGATGTTTGGCTTTCCACGAGCCAAACGGCTCGCCATAAATCCGTTCGCGTGCTTCGTCCTTGCTTAGCGTCAATCCACGCTCCGCACCCGCGTCGCGATACCAGTCGGCGAGACAGTTCCGGCAGAAACCGGCCAGTATCATCAGATCGATATTCTGCACATCCGTGCGTTTCACGTTGAGATGGTCGAGCAGCCGCCGAAATGCGGCCGCCTCGATTTCTACGGATTGGTCGGTCATTTCACTCTCCACACCATGTGTCACATCTTATCGCGACAATCGGCGCGGTTTGAGAGTGGCGCCTGCAACAGCGATAATATGTTTCCTCAGTTCCTCGTTGATGGCATGACCGCGCGGATTCTCGACGGCAAACGCATTGCCGACAATTTGCTGGACGTTCTCCGCGCACGCGTGCAGCATCGCATGGCGGCCGGCAAACCGCCGCCGGGCTTGGCTGTCGTCCTCGTCGGCGACGAACCGGCGTCGGCCGTTTATGTTCGCAACAAACGCCGTGCCTGCGCGCACGTCGGGTTCCGCTCGCGCGACTATGACCTGCCGGCGACGACGACGCAGGAAGAATTGAGCGAACTCATCGATCGGTTGAATGCCGATCCCGACATTCACGGCATCCTCGTTCAGTTACCGCTACCCGCGCACATCGACGCGACATCGTTGATCAATCGCATCGATCCGCGCAAGGACGTCGACGGATTTCACCCGGAAAATATCGGACGCCTCGCATTGCGCCAGCGTGGACTTCGCCCCTGCACCTCGAAGGGCGTGATGACCTTGCTGGCCCACACCGACCGCCCCGTTCGCGGAAGCACGGCGGTAATCGTCGGCGTTTCGAATCATGTCGGCCGGCCGCTGGCGTTGGAGTTGCTTCTGGCCGGCTGCACGACGATCTGCTGCCACAAATTCACGCGCAATCTTCACGAGGCGGTCGCGACCGGCGATATCGTCGCCGTCGCGGTCGGCGTTCCGGGTTTGGTGAAAGGCGAGTGGATAAAGCCCGGCGCGGTGGTGATCGATGTGGGCATCAACCGGTTGCCCGATGGCTCGTTGACGGGCGACGTCGATTTCGAGACAGCGCATCGCCGCGCATCGTGGATAACGCCCGTTCCAGGCGGCGTGGGTCCGATGACGGTCGCCACGCTGATGCAAAACACGGTTGAAGCAGCAGAACTCGACTTCATCTAATAACAGCCATGCCGATTCCGAAGTTCCGCTTTCTTTTATTGTCGTTCGCCGCGTTGCTGACGGCGTGCGGCAGCGTCGTACATCGCGCCACACGACAATTTGCCGACAATCTGACAACGGCGATTCTCAACCAAGACGATCCGGCCACGGTGCGCGATGGCGTTCCTTCCTATTTACTGCTCATCGACGGCATCATCGATGGCGATCCAAACAACGCCGACGCTCTGCTGGCTGGATCGAAACTTTACGATGCCTATGCGGGCGGCTTTGTCGAAGACGCACCGCGCGCGCAACACATGGCCGAACGCGCCTACTCTTACGCGCGACGTGCACTTTGTTTGCGCGAGAAAGAGTTGTGCCTTTCGCTCGATGGCCCGTTCGATACATTCCAGATCGCGTTGGACAAATCCAATCGCGCGGACATCGAAACGATCTACGCATTCGCGTCCGCCTGGGCGGGACGGATACAAGTCAACACTGGCGATTGGAATGCAATTGCCGATTTGCCGAAGTTGCAGGCGGTGCTGATGCGTCTTGTGAGCATCGATCCACGCTACGACAACGGCGGCGCGTATCTTTATCTCGGGGTGATCAATTCGATACGTCCGGCATCGCTCGGTGGCAAACCGGAAGAGGGCAAGGCCAATTTCGAAAAAGCGCTGGAGTTTTCCCAAGGCAAGAATCAGATGGTACGTGTGCTGTACGCGCAGTTTTATGCGCGGTTGGTGTTCGATCAGGAATTGCACGATAAATTGCTCAACGACGTATTGGCGGCCGATCCGGTCGTGCCGAAACTGACGCTCATCAACATGCTCGCGAAAACGAGGGCGAAGGCTTTGCTCGCATCCGGCAAAGACTATTTTTGATTTGTGAAAAAGGTATCGAAATGAAAAAGTATATTTTGTGGGCGCTGGCGTTATTTTGTGTGACGGACGGAGCGTCGGCAGCGACCATCATCAAGATCGCAACGGTCGCGCCCGACGGAACCGCGTGGATGCGCGAAATGCGCGCCGGCGCCGATGCCGTAAAAGCGAAGACGGACGGCCGGATCGAAATCAAATATTACCCGGGCGGCGTGATGGGGGACGAGCCGGCGGTTATGCGCAAAATCAAGATCGGTCAATTGCAGGGCGGGGCGTTCACCGGCGGCGAGTTGTCGCAGATCGATAAAGATGCGCAGATTTACAGCCTGCCGTTCTTATTCAAGTCGCTCGACGAAGTGGACAAAGTCCGTGCCGACCTCGATCCGCCGTTGAAGAAAAGCTTCGAGCAAGCCGGTTTTCAAGCGCTCGGCATCACCGGCGGCGGCTTCGCGTACCTGATGAGTGTAAAAGACATCAAGAGCAAGGACGATCTGAAAGCCGCGAAAGTGTGGGTGCCGCAAGGCGACCGTATCGCCGAGGCCGGTTTCAAGGCAGGCGGTGTGACGCCGATTTCGCTGCCGCTCGCCGATGTGTATACAAGTTTACAAACGGGTCTGATCGATACCGCCGCGAACACGCCGGCCGGGGCGATCGCGTTTCAGTGGCATACCAAGGTCAAACATATGGTCGATTTGCCACTGACTTATGTCGTGGGAATTCTGGTGGTCGACAAGAAAGTATTCGACGCGCTATCGGCCGACGATCAGAAAGCCGTGGGCACCGAAATCGATGCGGCGTTTCAGCGCCTCGACAAAATCAATCGCGACGACAACACGCAAGCGCGCGATGCGCTGCAAAAACAGGGCATCGGCATCTTCAAACCGAATGCAGACGAATCGGCCTCGTGGGATTCCGTCGGCGTGAGCGCGCGCAAGCAGCTCATGGCCGACGGTGAAATTTCCCCGGCGATGGCCGCCGCATTGGACAAATCGCTCGCCGCTGCGCGCGGATCGGCAAAATGACGGAGTCGTTGGCGCGGCGCGGATTGGTCTGGCTGCAACGGCTCGAAACGTATCTGCTCGCGTTGCTGGTGATCGTTCTCGTTATCGTAGCGGGCGCGCAAATTATCTTGCGGGATTTTTTCGATACCGGCATTTCGTGGGGCGATCCGCTCATGCGAAGTCTGGTGTTGTGGACCGGAATGCTCGGCGCACTGGCGGCGGTTCGCGACGACAAACACATCGCGCTGGATGTTCTGCAACGTTATGTGTCTCCGACGGCTCAACGTATAGCCCGCGTCATCACGCTCGGCGCCACCGCCATTCTGTGCGCGACGATGGCGTTCTACAGCTATTCGCTCGTTGAAATCGATCTCACCGAATCCGCGCAAAGCGGCGCGGTTTCAGCAGTGCCAGCATGGCTGCCCGAGAGCATATTGCCGATCGCGTTCGCGCTCATGGCGTTGCGCTTCGCATTGCGCGCGTTCGCGCCGCCGGCGCATGCGCCCGTGTTGCTGCGCGATCCGGGCGAGTCGCGCGCATGATGTGGTTGATCGTCGGCGCGCTGATTTTATTGGCGGCGCTCGGCGCGCCCTTGTTCGCGATCATCGCTATCGTCGCATTGTGGGGATTCCACGTTGCCGGCGAACCGGGAACCGCCGTTGCGATTGAGTTTTATCGATTGTCGGATATGCCGGCGCTCGTGGCGATTCCGTTGTTCACGCTGGCGGGTTATCTGCTCGCGGAAAGCCAGGCGCCGCATCGATTGGTCCGCCTGACGAATGCCTTGTTCGGATGGCTACCCGGCGGGCTTGCCATCGTGTGCATTTGCGCATGCACCTTGTTCACGGCATTTACGGGTGCGACGGGCGTCACGCTGGTTGCACTGGGCGCGGTACTTTTTCCGGCGCTGCGCCACGCGAAGTACGACGAACGATTTTCGCTGGGATTATTGACGTGCTCCGGCAGTCTGGGATTATTGTTGGTGCCCTCGATGCCGTTGATCTTGTACGGCGTCGTCGCGCAGCAATTTCATACGACGCCACCGGTTGCGATCGATGCGTTATTCAAAGCGGGACTATTGCCGTGTCTACTCATGGTCGTCGTGCTGTCGGTATACAGCGCATGGCAGTCGCGTGGACTTCCAAAACCCGAACCGACGAGTTCAGCTGAAATCTGGGCGTCGATAAAAGGCGCCGCCTGGGAACTGCCGTTGCCGATCGTCGTGCTCGCCGGCATCTACTCGGGCCGATTGGCGGCTTCGGAGGCCGCTGCGGCAACGGCGCTGTATGTGCTGATCGTCACCGTGCTGATTCGCCGCGAAATAAAACTGGTCGAACTGCCGCGCGTGATTCGCGAAGCGATGATGCTTGTCGGCGCGATTCTCATCGTCTTGGGATTTTCGCTGGCGTTGACGAATTGGCTGATCGATACCGATGTACCGGAACGATTATTTGCGGCGCTCCAAAACGGCATCACCAGCAAATGGACTTTTCTTCTTTTGCTGAACGCATTCTTGCTCGTATTCGGCATGTTGCTGGAAGGATTTCCCGCGATCATCATTCTCGTACCGCTTGTCCTGCCGGTGGCGCTGCACTACGGCATCGATCCGATTCATCTGGGTATTATTTTCTTGGCGAACTTGCAGATCGGAATTTTCCTGCCGCCGGTCGGCATGAACATCTTCATCGCCAGCGCGCGCTTCGGACGCCCCGCGACGACGATCGGTCGCGCGAGTTTGCCGTTCTACGCG
>CAZZWP010000066.1:0-15746 GCA_964657965.1 uncultured Rudaea sp.
ATCAAGGTCGATCACAACGTCGAGATCATCAATCCCGACCACGTGATCTGCCATTTGACGAAGGACATCGCGCTGAACATGCGCATCAAGATCGCGCGCGGCGTCGGCTATCAGCCGGCAACGTCGCGTCGCCGTCCGGACGAAGAATCGCGTCCGATCGGTCGTCTGCAGCTCGATGCGTCGTTCTGCCCGGTCCGCCGCGTGGCCTATGAAGTCGACAATGCGCGCGTCGAACAGCGCACCGACTTGGACAAGCTCGTTCTGGATATCGAGACGAACGGCGCGATCGACGCGGAAGAAGCGGTACGCAAGTCCGCAGAAATCCTGCAGGATCAGCTTACCGTTTTCGGCGATTTTACCCGCCGCGAAAGCTCCGATGCGAAGACGGAAAAGAGCAGCGTGGATCCGGTGCTGTTGCGTCCGATCGACGATCTCGAACTCACCGTCCGTTCCGCGAACTGCCTGAAAGCTGAAAGCATCTATTACATCGGCGATCTCGTACAGCGCACGGAAGTCGAACTGTTGAAGACACCGAACCTCGGCAAGAAGTCGCTCACCGAAATCAAAGACGTTCTCGGCGCGCGCGGCTTGTCGCTGGGTATGAAGCTGGAAAACTGGCCACCGCCGGGCCTCCAGCATGGCATGCAGATGCATTGATTATTGCGATCGTCCCTGATCGCAAGAGCAGATCAAAAAAGCGGCCATTCGTGGCCGCACTTTTCGAAAGAAAAGTGGTTACTAACGATCTACTAGGATGATTTATTGCCACGATGGCACGAACTAAGAGTTCACTCCGCGCGGAATAGTCCGAACGGGGCTACAATTATAAAGTTATACGAAGGAATTACTTATGCGTCACCAAAAAACTGGCCGCGCTCTAAGCCGCACCAGCAGCCACCGTACCGCGATGTTTCGCAACATGGCGTCGTCGCTGTTCAAGAGCGAATTGATCCGCACGACATTGCCGAAGGCAAAAGAACTTCGTCGCGTCGCCGAACCGCTGATCACGCTCGCCAAGACCGATGGCGTTGCCAATCGTCGTCTCGCGTTTGCGCGTTTGCGTGACAAAGTTGCCGTCGGCAAGCTTTTCGTCGAACTCGGCCCGCGTTACCGCGAACGCAAAGGCGGCTATCTGCGCATCCTGAAATGCGGCTCGCGCGATGGCGATGCGGCGCCGATGGCCTATGTTGAACTGGTCGATCGTCCACGCACGGATACCGAATCCACAGCGGACTAGGCAATGCCTCACGTTTGAATCGACGGCTCCGGCGGGAAACCTCCGGAGCCGTTTTAGTTTTGGCCAGTGGAACGTCACACGCGATTCGCTGTCTTTATAACCGACAATTCCGATTGCAACATCTGAGGGGCGCATGTTGAATCCGTTTCGATGGTCGTTCCGAGCGCAAAGCCTTGCGGGCTTCGTCGTTTGCGCCGCGCTTTATTCGTATGCGCTCTATGTGCAATTCGATCTCGGCATCGAACCGTGTCCGCTCTGCATATTCCAGCGCATCGTCTTCATCGCAATGGGCATCGTTTTTTTGAGCGGCGCCATTCAAAATCCTCGCGAGACGGGTCGACGCGTGTACGGATTACTGCTTCTGCTTGCTGCGTTTATCGGCATCGGTATCGCTGCGCGGCACATCTGGGTCCAACAGCAGCCGCCCGATCCGTTCGCGGGCTGCGCGCCGGGTTGGAATTACATGATCAGCAATTTTCCGATCAGCAAAGCGCTGAAGATGGCGTTCACCGGCTCGGCCGATTGCGCGCAGATCACGTGGACATTGTTCGGACTTTCGATGCCCGTGTGGACGCTTATCTGTTTCGCGTTGCTCGGCGCTGGTGCCGTGTGGGCTGGATTTCGCCGCCGCGCGTAGTCTCTGCACTTGCTCACTGCGATCGCTGTGGCATGATGTCTTTCCGCACTGCAATAAACATGCGTCATGGTCGAAAAACCTACATTAGCCGCCGTCCGCACTCACGCGGATTGGAGTCCGGCATCGTGGCTCGCTAAACCGGCGACGCAACAGCCGACCTACGCGGACGCGACCGCGCTCGACCGCGCCCTCGTCGAACTGCGCGAACTTCCGCCGTTGGTCACATCGTGGGAAGTGCTCGCGCTCAAGCGGAAACTCGCCGACGCCGCCGAAGGCCGCGGCTTCATGCTGCAAGGTGGCGATTGCGCCGAGAGCTTCAGTGATTGCAACGGCGGCTTGATTGCGAATCGTCTGAAAGTGCTTTTGCAGATGAGTCTCGTGCTCGTGCACGGACTGAAATTGCCGGTGGTGCGCGTCGGTCGTTTCGCCGGTCAGTACGCAAAGCCGCGCTCAGCCGATACAGAAACGCGCGATGGTCAGACCTTGCCGAGCTATCGCGGCGACATCATCAACGCACCTGAATTCACGGCCGAAGCGCGCCATCCGAATCCGCAGCGTCTGATCGAAGCCCACTCGCGCTCGGCACTGACGATGAACTTCGTGCGCTCGCTGATCGATGGTGGGTTCGCCGATCTGCATCATCCCGAATATTGGGATCTGGCGTGGGTCGAACATTCGCCGCTGCAATCCGAATACAAGAAAATGGTGGAGGCGATCGGCGATTCCGTGCGCTTCATGGAAACGCTCGTCGGCGACCAGATCGGCAGTTATCAACGTGTGGATTTTTATACTTCGCACGAAGCGCTGCTGCTGCACTACGAACAATCGTTGACGCGTCAGGTCCCGCGGCAGTGGGGCTGGTTCAATCTGTCGACGCATTTTCCGTGGATCGGCATGCGCACGGCGGCGCTCGATGGCGCGCACGTGGAATATTGTCGCGGCATCCGAAATCCGATCGGCATCAAAGTCAGCCCGAGCGCGACGACAACGCAAATTCTGAAATTGCTCGATGTCCTCAATCCGGACAACGAACCCGGCCGCATCACGCTCATCCATCGCATGGGCGCGGAAAAAATCGAAGCGTCGTTGCCGGCCATTCTCAACGCAGTGAAAGCCGAAGGCCGACGCGTGTTGTGGTGTAGCGACCCGATGCATGGCAACGGCGAAACATTGTCGAACGGCGTGAAGACGCGACGTTTCGCCAACATCCGCAGCGAACTCGACCAGGCATTCGACATTCACGCCGCCTGCGGCACGCGTCTCGGCGGCGTGCACTTGGAACTCACCGGCGAGAACGTCACCGAATGTCTCGGCGGCGCACGCGATTTGCTCGAAGCCGATCTGACTCGCGCGTACAAATCGACCGTCGATCCGCGCTTGAATTACGAACAGTCGCTGGAGCTTGCAATGCTCATCGTGCGCAAGCGTGGAAATCTAGCCGCCAAATAGATTTTTGTCCGCTAGTTGTCCGAATACAAGGTGATTCAATCTTCGTATCGCCATTAGGCTGAGTGCCTCTTTGGCTGACAACATACGCGCCGTGAATTCTAAGATTCTTTGGGCACTCGTTTTTCTGGGGCTATGCGGAAACTGTTTGGCGCAAAATCTTCTCAAGAACGGAAGCTTCGATAGGGACATATCCGCATGGAATAGCAGCTTCGTGGGTGTGTCGTGGAACTCTGCGGACAATTTTCCTCTTTCGATCACTGATCATGGCGGCTCGATTGCTCTCGATGCGGACGGAGTCGTTGAGGCAAACCAGTGTGTTGCCGTTCCGAGCGGCAATACTTTGTTCGCGAGCGTTGCGGTCAAATATGACGTCCACGACCAAAACGACCCTTGTGCAGGTGTTAGCGATTGGACGCTACTCCTGTACCTATATTCGGATGCGTCTTGCGATGAATTAGTCGAGGGAACATCGCTTACTAGCTACGCATATACAGATGGCTGGCAAGTTACTTTTGTCGGTAGTTCCTCGACCGATGACACACGATATGCGAGTGTTTTACTTTCCGCTGAGTGCCGTGGAGACCATCACGGAGAAGCCGTCGTATTTTTTGACGACGTCCGTTTATTTGTTGATGAAATATTTAATAGTCCTTTTGAGTAGATCGAATGCGGACGCGCTTCTACCAACCAGCGGCCAGCTCCTTCCCGGCAGCTTTAATTCGAAGTCGATGTCGTTTCGTTGTGCGTGTCTTCCTCGCCGATGACGGCCTCGTAAAGCAACGGCAGCAAATTCAGCGCGATGATCGTCGCCGACACGATGCCGCCAACGATCACCACCGCGAACGGTCGTTGCGTTTCAGAACCGATGCCATGCGACAACGCGGCGGGCAGCAATCCGAAACCCGCCATCAGCGCCGTCATCAATATGGGCCGCAATCGGCTGGACGCGCCTTCCAGCACCGCTTCTTCGAGCGGCGCGCCGCGTTCGCGCATGTTGATGATCTGCTCGACCATGATCACGCCGTTCTGCACGGAAATGCCGGCGACGGCGATGAAGCCGACGGCCGCGGAAATCGACAGGTGCAATCCCGCCAGTGCCAGACCGACGACGCCGCCGATGAGCGTGAACGGCACCGTCGCAAGTATCAGCAATGCTTTGCGAATCGACCGGAATGCCCAGAACAGCAGTATGAAAATTCCGACCAGCGACAACGGCACGATGACGGCCAGCCGCGCGGTGGCGCGCTTCTGATTTTCGAACTGCCCGCCCCACGTGATCTGGTAGCCGGGCGGCAGCTTCACTTCGTCGTTCACGCGCCGCATCGCTTCCGTGACGAAACTGCCTTGGTCGCGGCCGAGCACGTTGACTTTCACCGCCGCGATGCGGCTGCCGGATTCGCGGAGCACTTTTGACGCGCCCTGTCGCACTTCGATATGCGCGATTTGTCCGAGCGGAATAATTCCCGCATTGGCGGGCAACGTGATCGGCAATTCGGAAACTTTTTCCACGGAATTGCGATAGGCCTCGCCGAGGCGCAGCGTCACGTCGAAGATGCGATTGCTCTCATAAAAACTGCCGGCGACCGAACTGCCGAGCGCGGTCGTCACCGTCGCGGTGACGTCGTTGACGTTGATCCCATACCGCGCCATCGCCGGACGATCGAGCGTGATGTCCAATTCGGTCTGTCCGCCGATTTCGATCGCTTCGACATCGGCCGCGCCTTGAACGCTGCGCAGGATGTCGGCAATTTCGCGTCCCTTGGTCGCGAGAATATCGAGCGACGGACCGGACACCTTCACCGCGATTTCGCCTTTCACGCCGGACAGCGCTTCTTCGACGTTGTCTTCGATGTATTGCGAAAAATTGGTCGGCACGCCCGGCATGGCGTGGATTTTGGTTTCCATGTCCTTGACCAGTGCTTCTTTGTCGGCGAAATGCCATGTCGAGCGCGGCGCGAGGTCGGCCATGATCTCGATGTTGTTCGGTCCTTTCGCGTCCGTGCCGTCATCGGGCCGGCCGGCCTGCGTGATGACCTGGATCACTTCCGAGTACGACAACAACGTTTCGCGAACGTGGCGTTCGACTTCTTTCGTTTTCTCCAGTGCCGTCGATGGCGGCAAGTCGATGGTGAGCCAGATGTTGCCTTCGTCGAGTTTCGGAAGGAATTCGTTGCCGAGCAACGGCGCCAGCGCCAGCGTGATCAGCAAAATCGCAATCGCAGATCCGATCACGAGCCGCGGGTGATGCGCCCATCGGGCGAGGTCGGTGCGATAGCGGTCGTGCAGCCACTGCATCCATTGACTATGCCGATCTTGCATGCCGCCTTTTTGTATCGCCCAAGAAAGCAACGCGGGGACGAGCGTCAACGTGAACACAACGGCGCCGAGTAACGCGAAGGTCAGCGTAAGCGCCATCGGTGCGAAAATTTTTCCTTCGACGCGCTGGAAGGTGAAGATCGGCAGAAACGCCAGAATGATGATGGCCTTCGAGAACAGAATCGGCGTTCCCAATCGCGTGGCTGTTTCGTTGAGCAAACGGCTACGTGAACGCACGCTGGCTTTTTCGTCCGCCGACGCCAGCGCCAGACGCACCATCAACGCTTCGACCAACACGACGGCGCTGTCGATGATGATGCCGAAATCGACCGAGCCGAGAGAGATCAGATTCGCGTCGACACCGCGCAAGCGCATCAACAGAAATGCGGTCAGCAACGCGAGCGGGATCACACTCGCGACGATCAGCGCCGCGCGCCAGCTGCGCAGGAAAATGATCAGCACGGCGATCACGAGCACCGCGCCGACGCTGAGATTTTCGCTGACCGTGTCGACGGTGTGACGGACCAGTTCCGTCCGGTCGTAAATCGGATGCATCGTCACGCCGGTCGGCAATTGCTTCTGCACCGCGGCGACGCGTTCCTTCAGCGCGGCTATGACTTTGGCCGGATCTTCGCCTTTCGTCATCACGACGATACCTTCGACGACATCGTCCTGCTTGTTGTAGCCGACGATGCCGTAGCGTTGGCGTTGGCCGATCGCTGCCTCGCCGATATCTTTGACCAGCACTGGCTGCCCGTTGAACACGGCAATCGGTACGCGACCGATGTCATCGACGCTGTTGAAGAGCCCTATGGCGCGCACGACCAGATCCTCGTCACCCCGTTGCAGCAAACCGCCGCCCGTATTGCTGCTGTTGGCTTGCAGCGCCTGCGTGACCTGTTCCAGCGACACGTTGAATTTGCGCAGCAAGTCCGGATGCACGTGCACCTGGTATTCGCGGATCGCGCCGCCGAACGCGTTGATGTCCGCGACGCCGGGAACCTGGCGCAGCGCGGGTTCGATCGTCCAATCTTCGATGGCGCGCACTTCGTCGAGCGGCATCGTCGGCGGCGCTTCGACGATGTAGCGATAGATTTCGCCGACGGCCGTCGACAATGGCGCGAGCGTCGGTTGAATGCCGGTCGGAAGCGTGATCTGCGAAAGTTTTTCGAGCACCTGCGCGCGCGCGAAATAATCGTCGGTGCCGTCGGCGAAGGTCATGGTGACGACGGAAAGTCCGCTCATCGACAGCGAGCGCAATTGCGTCAGCCGCGGAACGCCGTACTCCGTGCGTTCGATCGGCAACGTCACCGTGCGCTCGACTTCCTCCGGCGCTTGGCCAGGCACCAGCGTGATGATCTGGACCTGCACATCTTGCACGTCCGGAAATGCCTGCACGGGCAACTCGGAAAACGCATACAAGCCGGCGATCGCCAGCAATGCCGCGATCGCGACGACAAACACACGCTGCTTCAGCGCGAAATCGACAATCGCTTGCAGCATGTCAGTCGCCTTGACCCAGTTCGCCGTTGAGCAACACCGCGCCGCGCGTGACGACGCGCTCTCCCGCCTTCAATCCCGCCGCGATGAACGCATCTTTCTCGCCCACGACGCCGGTTTCGACCGCGCGACGCTGCAGCACGCCGGGAGATTTCTCGACGAACACATAATGTTTCAAGCCGACGCTGACCAATGCACTGTTCGGCACGGCGACCTGCTTGCGATCGTCGTCGACGAGCGGACTCACGCGCGCGAACATCTCCGGTTTCAGGCGCGCATCGGGATCGTCCACGGCCGCACGCACGCTGATGCGTCGCGTGCTCGGATCGAGCGCGGCGCCGACATAGATGATGTGACCGGAAAAATGCGCGTCAGGAAACGCGTCGACATCGATACGCACATGTTGCCCGTTGTGCACTTTGCCCATGTCCTGTTCGGACAATTCGAAGCTGCACCACAAATGCGCCGGATCCGTGATGATAAATAACGGCGTCGTCGCGTCGGGGCGAACTTCCATGCCGGGATTGACGGAGCGGTCCACGACGATGCCGCCGATCGCGGCACGCAACGCGTAGCGATCGCTGGCGCCGCTTGGATCGAGATTTTTCAGCACGCTGCTGGCGCGGTCGCGCTCGGCTTCGGCCTGCGCGAGATCCGCGCGCGCCGCTTCCAGATCTTTTTGCGCGATGACGCCGAGTTTGGTCAACTCTTCGGTGCGCTGCAGCGCTTTGCGTTTCACCGCGATATCGGCGTCGGCTTTACGTGCATCGGCGCGGGCCAGTGCGAACTCCGAAGAATCCAGCCACGCGAGCGCATCGCCCGCTTTGACCGACGTGCCCGGTTGCGCGACGAGTTTCGTCACGCGTCCGAGCACGGGCGAAAAAACGCGGACGGTGTAATCCTCGTCGTACACCAGACGTCCCGGCAACGTCTGCAACGTCGGCTCGATCAATTCTTGCGCGGGCGCGATGGCGAGATAGTTCAACTGATCGGCGCCGGGCGCGTAATGCAAGGTGTCGGGGTCGGGCGGCGTCTTGTTCGCCGCGGTCGCGGACTGATCTTTGTGGCAAGCCGATAGTGCAAGAAAGGCAGCGCAGGCGATGGCGATTATTTTCTTCATGGTGACGTCGGGTGCTCGTCGGACTGTGTCGCAGCAAAAAAAGCGGCCAGCGATTCGGCGTAATCGGCGTGGGCATCGGTGGCGTCGTCGAGCAGGGCTTTGAGGTCGCGGCGCGCGTCGAGCACATCCGCAAGACCAATGCCGCCACGCGTGTAAGCGGTTTCGACGGCTTTCTCCGTGTCCGTCGCGCGTTGCACGATGTCGCTGTCGAAACGTTTCGCGCGCTGCATCGTCGCCTGGAGATCTGCGATCGAGCGCTGCACGTCGGCGCGCGCGAGCGCGAGCGTGTGCGCGAGCGATGCCTGCGCCGCGTCGATATCCGCGTTGGCGCGCTGGATTTCGCCGCCGTAGTTGTTGCCTGTGAATAGCGGAATCGAGACGCCGATGCCCAGCAACGTGTGACCGTACGGATCGGGATTGTGCTCGTACTGGCCGGACAAAGTGACGTCGCGCGCGCGTTGCGCATGCGCCAGATCCAGCGCCGCTTCTGCCGCTTTTACTCGGCGCTGCGCGGCTTCGACGTCGGGACGCATGGCGATGGCCGCGTCGACGCTCGCTGTCAATGCGTCGCTCGTGTGCGGCCACGCATCGGCGGTGGAGATCGAATCCGATTGCGCGGCCGCGTCGAAAAACGCGGCGAGCGCTACCTGTGCGTCGTGCAGCGCTTGCGCCGCGGCGTCGACGGAATTGTCCGTCTCGGCAATCGAAATGCGCAGGCGTTCCACGTCAAGACGTGGCGCGTCGCCGACGCGCAAACGATCTTCGGCGGCTTGCAGCGAGCGATGTTCGATCGCCGAAAGATTTTGTTGATTTGTATACTTTTCCTCGGCGCGCTTGAGTTCCCAATACGCCTGACTGATGGCCAGACGCTCCGTCCGCACGGTGTCGGCGAGATCGGCGTGCGCGGCATCGGCATTTGCGTTGGCCTGCGCGAGACGATGCCGCCGCTTGCCGCCCCGTTCGAACGGCTGGCCGAGGTTGACGATCGTGTCGAAACTCTTATCCCACAACGAACCCGGCCCGTTGTGGCCGGCCGGATTGATTTTTGCCGTGCTGTAAGCCAGTGTCGCGTTTGGACCTTCCCCCGCGACGACCGTATCGGCCTGCGCCTGACTCACCGCAGCGCGCTGCATGGCGATCGTCGGATCGCGATCGCGCATGAGTTCCAGCGCATGGGCCAAGGTCAGCGATCCGAGCGCGGGCGCCGCTGACACGTCGGCGGCGAAAACCTTGCTCGCAGCAACGAGGCAAGCGGCGGCATACGGCAGTCGTCGTGAGAAGTCCATGCTCAAATCTCATGACGCTCGCGGTC
The DNA here is from genome assembly GCA_964657965.1 of uncultured Rudaea sp. Lineage (GTDB taxonomy): Bacteria > Pseudomonadota > Gammaproteobacteria > Xanthomonadales > Rhodanobacteraceae > Rudaea. The sequence goes on from CAZZWP010000066.1 coordinate 9,572, forward strand.
GCGAAGCGTGTTGGGTGGACGCAGTAGGGCGGCGCACTATCGTTGACGCCGCGGACAGATTCCGCGCCTACGTTACGCAATCGCCGTTAACAAATTCTTTAGACGTGAAAGGAATTGCGACGGCCGAGCCGATCACATCTCCAGATGAACGCGCAAAGCGATGAATTTCGCCGGCCCGCGATCGGCGTTGTAGCCCGGGTCTCGGATAAATTGAAAATCCGGACCGATGTCCACGTGCGGTACCGGGTTCCAGCTGTAGTACACCTCGCCGATTTTTTCGCGCGCGTAATTCAGCCGTCCGTCGCCGAGGAGGAATCCACTGCCGCCGTCGGCGAGATAATCGCGATGGTCGGCGGACAGCCCGTTGACCGAAATCGCGACGCCGAGTTTGTCCTGCGCGCGTCCCCAATGCGTGCCCGACAATTGCGCGCCCGTGCTCGCCGTGTTGTCCACTTCGGTGAACGCGAACGATTCGGTGCGCCCGTCGTTCCATCCGGCGCGCGCGAACAGACCGGTATTGCCGTCGTCGGCCAGCGGCAGTTCCGCGTTTGCGCCAAAGCCGTATTTGCGGCGGCCGTCGCGATCGTCGGCGCGGATATCCGGAATCGTGCCGGTCGCTTGCGCGATCGCGATCGCTTCCTGATAAATGCCCATGCGCGCAATATTGCGGAAAGCCAGCAATCGCACGGCCCAACCATCGGCGTGGGGCTGCACCGTCAACTCCGTCTGTTCGCCGCGCGCGCGAGAAATCGGCCATTCCAGGGTTTGACCGTTGGCCAGCGTCGGCATCTGGTAGACGCCGTAGCGAAGTGCCCACGTCGGCGCTTCATAGGCGACGAGCAGGCCATTCGTGTAGCCGCGCGTGTCGGCGGCGAAATCCCACGCCGTATTGTTGAACAGCGCCCAGTTCATGAATTGCGTGCGGGTGGAATTCGCGTAGCGATTCTTGTCGAAATCGTCGCTCGGCGTGAATTTGCCGAGTTTGAATTCCATTCGCGTATCGGGTTCGTTGCCGCCGATTTGATCCTGCCCCGCTTCGACGCTGCGCTGTCCGTCGCCGAAGGGCAGCAGATAGCGCAAGTAACGTCGCGCCACATACGCGCGTTTACCGAGCGTCTGCGTGCCGGAGCGGATGACGTCGCCGTTGGGCAGGCCGCCCAATCCGGTCGCGCCGCTGACGCCTTCGCCTTTGAACATTTCGATGTCGAAATAAAACTGGAAATTGCGCGCGAGCGGAACGCCCAGATAGGCGCCGAACGTGTGCGACTGTTCCGTATCGCCGTTGGGGTCGAGGCTCAGCGGCTGCGCGTAAGGCGAGCGCAACGGGTACTGATGCTGATCGATGAACGTATATTGCGCATCGAGCAATTGCGGAATGAAATAGCGCGTGTCGTCATCGTCGGCGCGCGCGCGTTGAGAGATCACGGCGGCGAAAATCGCCAGCGCATACCATATCAGTCGCATGTGTCACTCCCGTTCGCGACGAAATCCAACAGCGTGCGGTGCCGCGATGACAGCGATGTTTCACGCTGCCGCATCGATCACTTCTTCTTTGCTGCGCCCCGTTTCTTTGGCGTCTTGGGCAGCCACACGAACGCGCCGCCCGAGACGCCGGCTTCATTGGACACGATCGAGACGTTTTTCGGCAAGTCGATGGTCACGCAACGCGAGTTTCCGCCGCCCAGAAAAAGATGATCGTAGAAAAACACATTCTCCAGCATCGCGATCAGTTTTTTCAGGCGCTTGTTCCACGCTTTTTTGCCGATGTGCTTGAGCGTCTTGTCGCCGATGTAGTGATCGAAATCGTCTTTCGCATGGATGGCCATGTGCGACAGATCCATGTGCGGCATGAGTTCGCCGTCACGAAACCAGGCGGTGCCCAAGCCGGTGCCGAGGGTGCAGACCAATTCGAGTCCGCGACCATCGATGGCGGCTAGTCCTTGCACGTCGGCGTCGTTGTGCAGTTGCGTTGGGCGGCCGAGTTTTTCTTCTATCGCCGGCCCGAGCGCAAAACCTTTCCACTGCTCGGTGCCGAGATTAGGGGCCGTGATGACAACGCCATCACGAACGATGCCTGGAAATCCAATCGATACACGATCGTAATCTTTCAACGGGCGCAACAAGCGACCGAGCATCCGCATCAGCAGTGCCGGCGAGCAATTTTCGGGTGTTTTCACGCGATGGCGATCGCTCAAGAACTTGCCGGTGCGGCCGATGATCGCGGCCTTGATCCCTGTCGCGCCGATATCGATCGAAAGGATCCGATGGATCGCGGATGTGCCCGCCGGGTTAATTTTTTTTTGTCGCCATCGTTTGCAATGAACGTGCATGAGTGAACCGTCATTCTACATGTGCGATGAACGTCGGCGGTTTGCGCGCGTGCGTCGCCTGCTCGAACGCGTAGGCGATCTTGATCAGCTTCGCTTCGCTCCAAGCCGCGCCGAAAAAGCTGATGCCGACCGGCAAGCCGTGAACGAATCCCATCGGCACGGTGATATCGGGATAACCGGCGACCGCGGCCGGCGATGAGCTCGACGAATCGAAGTGGTCACCATTGACCCAATCCGTCGTCCACGCCGGCCCGCCGGTGGGTGCGATCAATGCGTCGACGCGATATCTGGCGAGCGCCGCGTCGATACCGTTTTTGCCGGCGAGCAATTTGGATTTCTTCAACGCATCGACATAAATTTTTTCGCCGAGATCGCCGCGCGTTTGCGCCTGCTCGAATTGTTCCTGTCCGAACCACGGCATCTCGCGTGCGCGTTCGCGCTCGTTGAAAGCGATCAGATCGGCAAGCGAGCGCGGCGCTGTCGCGGACGAGGGCAGTGCCGCGAGATAGGCGTTGATGTCGTGCTTGAATTCGAATTGCAGCACGATGTTTTCGGCATCATCGTATTTGCCGATATTCGGCAACTCGGCCGGATCGACGATCACGGCACCGGCCGTGCGCAGTGCGACGATGTTTTTTTCGAACAGCGCTTTTACGTCCGGATTCGTGTCGGCCAGTTTGCGCACGACACCGATGCGGACGCCTTTCAATCCATTCGCGTCGAGCGCGCTTGCGTAATCGGCGCGGTGCGATGCATTCGTCGCGAGCGCGGTGAGAAGAATGGCGGCGTCTTCCACACTGCGCGCCATCGGTCCGGCAGTATCCTGGCTATGCGCGATCGGCACGATGCCGGCGCCACCAATCAATCCTACGGTCGGTTTGATGCCGACGAGTCCATTCGCCGCCGAGGGGCAGACGATGGAGCCGTCCGTTTCCGTGCCGACGCCGACGGTCGCGAGATTCGCGGCGACACCCGCGCCCGTTCCCGAACTCGATCCGCACGGATTGCGGTCGAGCGCGTACGGATTTTTCGTCTGTCCGCCGCGCCCGCTCCAGCCGCTGCTCGATCGCGTCGAGCGCGCGTTGGCCCACTCACTCAGATTCGTTTTGCCGATGATCACAGCGCCGGCCGCGCGCAGTTGGGCGGCGACATCGGAATCTTTAGAAGCAATGGAATTGGCGAGCGCGAGCGATCCGGCGCTCGTGTGCATGTTGTCGGCGGTGTCGATGTTGTCCTTGATCACCACCGGAATACCGTGGAGCGGACCACGAACTTTTCCGTTCTTGCGTTCCGCGTCGAGCTGGTCGGCGATGTTCAGCGCGTCTGGATTCAGTTCGATGATGGCATTGATGGTTGGGCCGGACTTGTCGATGGCCGCGATTCGGTCCAGATAACGCTGGACAACAGCGTGTGATGTCGTCTCGCCGCGATCCATCTGTGCCGCGAGTTCTTTGATCGAGAATTCATTCGTCGCAGTCGATTGCGCTGTCGCGCCCGCAAGGTGGATTAGCGCTATCGCGACGAATAACGGACGCGATAGCACAAACCATTTCACCGGTCACGACGCGTCTTAAGAAACACCGGGAAATCCGTCGTCGGCGCCATCACGCCGTGCTTGTGCATCATGCCGGCGATGTGACCGCGATGATAGGTGCCGTGGTTGACGACATGCAGGAGGATGTCGTCGCGCGACATCGATGCCGGCTCGTTTCCGCCTATAAAAGTAAACGTGATTGTTTCGTCGAGTGCGGCCGGACCGATGTTATCGGCGTAATCGATAAACCACTGATCCATCGCGCGCTGTGCGGCGCGCACCTCATCGAACGTGCCGCAGTCATCAGGATTGCGCGACGTCAGTCCGTGCGGCAATCCCTGCAGATGCGATTGCCAGACGTAGTCCATTGCATGGACATGATTGAGCGTGCGCAACAGGTTGCCGAAGATAATCGGCTGCGGTTCGGTGAGCGCGGTCGCGGGCAATTTCGCAACGTCGGCGAAGATCAGATCGTTCGCCCAGGCTTTGTAGCGGAGCAGCGTGCGGATGTCGCTCATCCGCGCAATGTCCGAGATTCGCGAGGCGCTGTCAACGCGCCTCGCGGGATTACGCCGCGTGGCGCGACGCTTTCTTGCGATCGTTTTCGGTCAGATGTTTCTTGCGCAAACGAATCGCTTTCGGCGTCACTTCGACGAGTTCGTCGTCTTCGATAAATTCCAGCGCCTGTTCCAGCGACATCTTGATCGGCGGCGTGAGCTGCACGTTCTCGTCTTTGCCGGCGGCGCGAATATTGGTGAGCTGTTTCGCGCGCAAGGCGTTGACGGTGAGATCGTTGTCTTTGGCGTGAATGCCGACGAGCTGGCCTTCGTAAATTTCCGCGCCTTCGTCGATGAGCAAACGTCCGCGCTCCTGCAAGCTGACCAGCGAATACGCCGGCGCCATGCCCATACCGTTCGAAATCATCACGCCGTTCTGGCGTTTGGCAATAGCGCCTTCCGAGCGCGGGCCGTAATGATCGAACACATGGAACAGCAAACCCGTACCGGCGGTGACGGTGCGGAATTCGGTTTGGAATCCGATCAGCCCGCGCGCGGGAATCATGTATTCCAGACGCACGCGGCCGCGTCCATCCGGTTCCATGTTCTTGAGCTGTCCGCGACGCTGGCCGAGACGCTCCATCACGCCGCCCTGGAATTGTTCTTCCATGTCGACGACGAGTTGCTCGTAAGGTTCCTGCGTCACGCCATCGACTTCTTTCAGGATGACTTCAGGACGCGACACGGCCAGTTCATAGCCTTCGCGGCGCATCGTTTCAATCAACACGGACAGATGCAACTCACCGCGCCCGGATACTTTGAATTTATCCGGGTCTTCCGTTTCTTCGACTTTCAGCGCGACGTTGTGCAGCACTTCACGCAGTAGCCGCTCGCGAATCTGGCGGCTGGTCAGGAATTTTCCTTCGCGACCGCAGAATGGTGAGTTGTTGACTTGGAATGTCATACTGATCGTGGGTTCATCCACGGTCATCACCGGCAAACCTTCCGGCATATCGACGGCGCAGACGGTGTCGGAAATGCTCAGCGATTCGATACCGGAAATCGCGATGATGTCGCCGGCTTCGGCTTCCGGAACCTCGCGCCGCTCCAGACCCATGAAGCCGAGCACCTGCAGCACGCGGCCGTTGCGCTTCTTGCCGTCGCGATCGACGATGGATACGGGCATGTTCGTGCGCACTTTGCCGCGCTCGATGCGGCCGATGCCGATGAGGCCCACGTACGAGTTGTAGTCGAGCTGACTCAAGCGCATTTGGAACGGACCATCCGGATCCACTTTCGGCGCGGGCACGTGCTGCATGATCGCTTCGTAGAGGGGCGTCATGTCGCCTTCGCGCGCATCGGGATTGAGGCTCGCGTAGCCGTGCAACGCGGACGCGTAAACGACCGGGAAATCCAACTGCTCGTTCGTCGCGCCGAGGCGATCGAACAGATCGAACGTCTGATCGAGCACCCAGCCCGGACGCGCGCCGGGACGGTCGACCTTATTGATGACCACGATCGGACGAAATCCCATCTGAAACGCTTTCTGCGTCACGAAGCGCGTTTGCGGCATCGGGCCGTCCATCGCGTCGACGAGCAGCAGTACCGAATCGACCATCGACAGCACGCGCTCGACTTCGCCGCCGAAATCCGCATGTCCCGGCGTATCGACGATGTTGATGCGGTTGTCGCGCCACGTGATCGCCGTGTTCTTGGCGAGAATCGTGATGCCGCGCTCTTTTTCCTGATCGTTCGAATCCATGACGCGTTCGGCGAGCACGGTGCGCTCGCTGAAGGTACCGGACTGTTTGAGC
>CAZZWP010000067.1:0-15682 GCA_964657965.1 uncultured Rudaea sp.
ACGACGTTTGTTCTCGCATCCTCGACGATGCCTGCTTTCGCGGCCACGCACACGATCGCGGTCGGCCCAGCCAGCACGCTGACGTTTTCACCGGCGACTATAACGATTGCACCGGGCGACACGATCACGTTCCAGAGCAATGCATCGATTCCTCACAACGTCGTGTCGGATGACGGAACGACTTTCGGTAACGGAGCTGCAGCGGCCGGCCCGTGGACGTACGTCACACCGCCACTCACCGCGGGAACGTATGGGTTTCACTGCACCGTCCACGGCGGACCGGGCAGTGGTATGGCCGGAACGATCAGCGTCCAAGCAACGCCGGTGACGCTGCAGAGTTTCGATGTCGACTAAGCCCTGAAACGACGATGCCGGCACGCGGCCGGCATCGTTTGTTTTCTTATCGACAGAAATTACGCGGCTTTCTGCCACTGGCCCAACGCAGCCAGTCCGTTCGCGCGCGCGCGCTGCGCGACGATTTTTTGCGCGTCGGCGAAGTTCGTCTTCATGTCTTTCGCCCACATCTTCAGCGCAGCTTGCTGCATCGCGCGGCCGTACGAGAACGACAACGGCCACGGATGCGGGCCCATCTGATTCATCGCATTCAAATGCGCGGTCGCTTGCTCATCGGATTGCCCGCCTGACAGAAACACGATGCCCGGTAAAAGTGCAGGCACGGAGGCTTTCAGACAACGGATCGTCGCTTCGGCCACTTCGTCCGTGCCGGCTTGTTCGCTACAACTCTTGCCGGAAACGACCATGCTCGCCTTGAGAATCGTGCCTTCGAGCATGACGTTCTGTTCGTACAGCGATCCGAACAGCGAGCGCAATGTCGCTTCGGTCACGTCGTAGCACACTTCGATATCGTGATCGCCGTCCATCAATACCTCCGGCTCGACCATCGGCACGATGCCCGCTTCCTGACACAGCGCCGCATAGCGCGCCAGCGCATGGCAATTGGCTTCGATGCAGGTTCCGCTCGGCATGTCCTCGCCGATCGTGATCACCGCGCGCCACTTGGCAAACTTCGCGCCGAGGCGCGCATATTCCGTGAGACGTTCGCGCAAACCATCGAGACCTTCCGTGACGACCTCGCCCGGAAATCCCGCCAGCGGCTGCGGACCTTTGTCCACTTTTATACCGGGAAGAATCCCCGCGTCGAGCATCACCTTGGTGAACGGCACGCCGGCCTTTGTCGATTGACGAATGGTTTCGTCATAAAGAATCGCGCCGGAAATGTGTTGATTGAGCGACGGCGTGGTGAGCAACATCTCGCGATAGGCGCGACGGTTGTCCTCGCTGTTGTCGATATTGACGGGGTCGAACCGTTTCCCGATGGTGCTGTTGGATTCGTCGATGGCGATGATGCCTTTACCCGGCGCAACCATGGCCTGCGCGATGTCTTCCAGTTGATCGATGCTCATAACTACGGCTCCAGAACGATGCGGCGCAGCACTGTCTAAGCGGCTGCGAGGGCGCGGATTATAGAGCGACGGCGCCCATCAAGCGAGAGGGAAAAACGTGTGTGCCGAATTGGCGCGAAACGGTTGTCGCGGCATTAAGGTTGCTTGCGCGCAAGGAAGTCGTCGAGCTTGCAGGCACCGCTGACGCGGGCCCGCAGCGCTTTGTCATCGACATTCGTCGATTGCGCGCCGGGCACATTGAACGACATGACGACATAGGTATAAACCGCATCCTTGCCTGCATTCGCCGGCGCCGGCGCAAAGTGCATGCCGCTCACGGCGCCGAGAGCCACTTTGCTGAGATCGCCTTGCGGCACGATGCGTTCAAGTTTGACATGACTCGTGCTGCCGTCTTTCTCGACGACATACGACACGGCGGCGCACGTCGGCGCATCTAAATTCACGCCCGAATTCGGGGCATTGGTCTGCGCGGCCGAACTCGACTGGAGCAGCCAATAGTTGGCGAGTCTCTCCGGCGGAATCGTCTGGATCTTTTCAGCTGCATAAACACGGGAAGCTGCAATCAACAGTGCGGCGATCCAAGAACGCTTCATCTTCATCTCCAACGAAAGCAGTTGCTACAAATCACCAAGACCTTCCGCCACGCCGCCCGGTCCGACGCGCAGCAATTTCAGCGTGTTCGTTCCGCCATGCTGACCGGTGTGATCGCCGTGTGTGAGGATGACGCGATCGCCTTCCGCCAAACGCTGCAAATTATACAAATGCTGAATTGCCGCTTTTGCCGCGTGCGCCGGATCGACGCCGTGCGGATCGAAATCGACGGGCGTCACATCGCGATAAAGCATCATGCGCAACCGCGCGCGTTTGCGTCGCGACATCGCGTAAATCGGGACGCTGGAACGATAGCGCGACAGCCATTGCGCGGTGCCACCGGATTCGGTCAACGCCACGATCGCGCGCACGCCGATTTGCGCGGCCATGAACATTGCCGCGCGCGCGATGGCTTGATCGGGACGATCCAGCGATGTCGCGCTTTGGATCAAATCCCAGGTCGGTTCGAACTGACGCTCCGCGCCCAGACACACGCGACGCATCGCCGCGACGGCTTTATCGGGATGTTTCCCGGCCGCGGTTTCCTGCGACAGCATTACCGCGTCGGTGCCGTCGAGCACGGCGTTGGCGACATCGAGCACTTCGGCGCGTGTCGGAATCGGCGATTCGACCATCGACTGCATCATTTGCGTCGCGGTGATCACGACTTTATTGCGGCTCAACGTTTCGCGAATGATTTTTTTCTGGATGCCGGGCAATTCCGCGTCGCCGATTTCTACACCGAGATCGCCACGCGCCACCATCACCGCGTCCGATGCATCGATGATTTCGCCGAGCGCCACGATGGCTTCGGCGCGCTCGATCTTTGCGATCAGCGCGGCATTGCCACCCGCCGCGCGCATCAGTTGCCGGCTTTCCTCGATGTCGGCCGCACTCTTGGCGAACGATACGGCGAGGAAATCCGCGTCCAGCGCGGCGGCGAGCTTGATATCATTCTTATCTTTCTCGGCGAGCGCCGTCAGCGACAATCCGCCGCCGAGACGATTGATGCCCTTGCGATCCGACAACGCGCCGCCTACAAGCACGGAGGTATGAATCGTCGTGCCCTCGATGCGATCGACATTCAATGCGATGAGTCCGTCGTCGAGCAATAACGTATCGCCCGCTTTGACGTCCTTATACAAATTCAGATAACTCACGCCGATGCGATCGATGTCGCCCGGCGGCGCATTCGCGTCGCACTCGAGCGCGAACGGCTGACCCGGTTCGAGCAGCACCGGCGCCGCCAAAAATTTCGCGATGCGGATTTTCGGTCCTTGCAGATCGGCAAGCACGGCCACTTCGCGACCCATCGCCTGCGCGACGGCGCGCACGTCGTCGGCGCGCCTTTTATGATCCTCTGGTGCGCCGTGCGAAAGGTTGAGGCGCACGACATCGACGCCCTCGGCAAGGATACGTTGCAACATGCCGGGCGCATCGGTGGCCGGTCCCAGCGTGGCGATTATTTTGGTGCGGCGCAGTTGAGCGTCCATCGGCAAAAAGACCCGTCGTGACGAACCTCTAAACTAACACACGCGGGCGGCGGGGCGGTTATCGGACAGCAATCGGACTTGTCGCGGACAGTGGTGGTTCAACGCTGGATCGAACGCTTAGGATCACGTCGATTGAAGCCTGAAATGAAGTATGTCCGTTAGCGCATCCACTATCATCGAACTGCCGATTGTCGAGCCGGCAGCGCTGCCGCTGCGCGGGTGGATGGCGTTCGAAATCGGATCGTTGTTGATCGTCGCGGCGTGTGGAGTCGGCATCTACGCCTCTGTGCCGAACGATCCGTTACCGCTTTATATTGCTGCCGCATCGCTGGCGTTCGGTATTTCGCTGCCGTTATTTTTACTGCGCGTCATTCGCCGATATCGCGTTTTTATCGCCGGCGAACAGCTCGTCATAAGAACCGCTGTCGGCACGCGTCGTTTACCGATCGCGCGTTTGCGCGCGCATGGCATGCAGATCATCGATCTCGAGCGATGTCGCGAGTACGAACCGGGCGCTAAGCGATGGAGCGCGACGATGGCTGGATTGCAAACCGGCCTGTTCGCCTTGAGCAACGGCGAGCGTGCAATTTTAGTCGTGACCGATCGGCGCCACGTATGTCGGTTGCGCAGCGATGCCGACGATCTGACCGTCTTACTTTCGCTGAAAAATCCGGAGCCATTGCGTGCGCTCATCGGTGCGTGAGAATGGGCAGCAGCGTTCGGTTGCGCGCGGCTACGTCGGTCAAGCGTTCCCGCGCGCAACAGCTTAAAATGCCGCGGCGTTTAACGAGTCCTGCGATCGGGAGTCCATTTATGGACCGCGCCACCGAACTGCCGCTGATCGACGCTGGCCGAAAACCGTTTGTCGCTATCGGTGTGATTATCGCCATTCTGGCGTCGGCGTTAGCGTGCGCCGTCCTCGGCATGTACCTGCATTCGCCGCAGTCGAACGACTTCGTTCCGATCACGACGCTTTGTGCGATCGCAATCGTGTTGCTGCCGCTGGTGTTGCTGCGCATCGTCAGTCGGGCGCGTGCGACGATCGAGCGCGACGAACTCGTTCTGCACACCGGTGTCGGCGTCAAACGCGTGGCGCTGACGCGATTACGGCGTCATGGTTTACAGATCGTCAATCTCACGCTGCATCCGGAATTCAAACCGCGTTTGCGCACGCGGGGCGCGAGCATGCCGGGTCTGAGCACCGGCTGGTTTCGGCTGCGCAATGGCGACAAGGCCGTGTGTCTGCTCACGGATCAGCGACGTGTCTGCTACCTGCGCAGCGACAGCGACGATCTGACCATTCTGCTGTCGCTGAAAGATCCGACTTCGCTGAAAAAAGCGCTCGATCCGACCATCGATTCCTGATTCCGTGCCGACTCAGCCAAAGCGTGCTTCGAGCGCAGCGATCGCCGGCAATTCCTTGCCTTCAAGGAATTCCAGAAATGCGCCGCCTCCGGTCGAGATGTAGGAAATATTCTTTTCCACGCCATATTTCTCGATCGCCGCGAGCGTGTCGCCGCCGCCCGCGATCGAAAACGCGTTCGATGCAGCGATGGCTTGCGCCACCGCCTGCGTACCTTTGCCGAACGCATCGAATTCGAACACGCCGACCGGTCCGTTCCACACGACCGTGCCCGCCTTCGCGATGAGATCGGCGTAGCGTTTCGCCGTCTTCGGGCCAATGTCGAGGATCATGTCAGTGTCGCCGACATCCTTCACGTCTTTTACCGTCGCGGGCGACTCGGCTTTGAATTCGGCGGCGACGACGACATCTTCCGGAATTGGCACCTCCGCACCGCGGGCTTTTGCATCCTGGATGATCTTTTTGGCCACGCCGATGAGATCGGATTCGATCAGCGATTGGCCGACGCCGAATCCCGCCGCCGCGATGAAGGTATTGGCGATTCCGCCGCCGACGATGAGCTGATCGACTTTGCCGATCAGATTCTGCAGCAACTCGAGCTTCGTCGAAACTTTCGAGCCCGCGACGATAGCCAGAAGCGGATGCTTTGGATGCGACAACGCTTTACCTAGCGCGTCGATTTCTTTCATCAGCAACGGTCCGCCGCATGCGATCTTTGCGCGGCGAATCACTCCATGCGTCGATGCCTGCGCGCGATGCGCGGTACCGAACGCGTCCATGACGAAAATGTCGCACAACAGCGCGTAGTGTTGGGCCAATGTCGAATCGTCCTTTGCTTCGCCGACGTTCATGCGGCAATTTTCCAAAAGTACGACTTCCCCGTTGTCGATCTCGAAACTGCCGTGCAGATAATCGTGGATCAGCCGTACCGGTCTACCGAGCGCGTTGCTCAGCCAGTGGCCGACCGGCGCCAGAGATTCGGATTTATCGAAGACGCCTTCTTTCGGTCGACCCAAATGCGACATCACCATGACTTTGGCGCCGGCGTCGCGCGCGAGCTTGATGGTCGGCAGAGCGGCTTCCAGACGTTGCGCCGCTGTGATCTTTCCATCCTGCAACGGCACATTGAGGTCTTCGCGGATTAGCACGCGCTGGCCGGCGAGATCGAGTTCCGTCATGCGAACGATGGGCATGCCTATTCCTTTAGAGGTTGAGCGGACACGCATTGTACGGCTTGTCGTCGGGCGAAGCGCAGCGTGGGCTGTGCCAGAATATCGGCATGGGGAAAGTGATCGCCCGGATTTTCGGAGCGCTACTGGATGCGGTAACGTCGTTCATTTTTCTCATCGCGTGGATTGCGCCGACCGCGCTCGGCCCGCAATGGGTGAAGGACCTGATGCTGACGATGCTGATCGAATTCATCGTCATGCATTCGGGCGTTTTCTACGCGTCGATCATCGGCGGATCTGCGGATGCGCGTGCGGGGCGCTCGCTACGTTTGGTCGGCCTGACTGCGTTCTACATGCTTTTTATCATCGGCTTCTCGGTCGCGTTCAACAGTACGTGGCCGATCGTTGCATTCGGCTGGTTGTTCGTGAGCCGCTTCGCCAACATCTGGCTTCATCCACAGTTGTCTGAGCGAGCCGCCGCCGCGATGGCGAGCCAATGGGGAGCGTCGGCCATTTTTTATATCGCCGGCGTCTTCGCGACGCTGTTACTGCCGTTGCCTTCATTGGGTTTGACGCGCGAGTTCGTCGCGTCCATGCATCTTTCCGGCAGTGGGGCGTGGATCGATCATCCACACATCGTCATCGCATTCGGCGCGCTGTATTTCGCCGCGCAGGCGTGGTTCAAATATTACGTGGCGAGCAAAGCCTCAGCGGGCGATGCCGGCACGACGGAACGCGGCGCGGACGTGACCTGAGTTTGCACACGCGACGCACGCAGGCGCGGTGCGAGGGCGAGCACATCGGCAAATACGCCAGCCGCTGTCAGCGCAATGCCGGCACCGGGCCCGGCGATCGTCAGCGGGGCGGCGCGATACAACTCACTATGCAGCACGATCGCGTTTTCGCACGGCGCCAGTTTGGCCAGCGCATGATCGATTGGCACGCGCTCCGGCGCGATCCGCGCGCGACCGTTTTCATAGCTGGCGCGATAAATCCACTTTTCGTGTCGCGCTTCGGCGAGTGCCGCGCGGGCGCGCCACACGTCGTCGACACGCTGCGCTACATCCGTCCAGGCACCATCGGTGACATCGAGCAACGCCACGCGTTCGACGTCGGCGACATCGATATCGACACCCGCCGCGCGCAGCAGAATGACGAGTTTGCGCGTCGCGTCGGCGCCGGATAGATCGCTGCTCGGATCAGGTTCCGCATAACCGAGTGCTATGGCTTCACTGATTGACTGCGACAGCGATTGGCCATCCTGCATCTTGCCTAAAACATACGATAAGGTTCCTGAAAGCACGGCTTCGAGGCGTTCCACACGATCGCCCGAGCAGCGTAGATCGCGCAGTACCGACAACAAGGGTAATTGGGCGCCGACGGTCGTCGAATCGCGCAGCTCCGCGCCGGATTGCGCCTGCGCGATCGCGATGCGCGAGCGCAAGTCCGAATCGGCGGACGATGCAAATTTATTTGGCGTCACGACATGGATGCCACGCGCCAGCCACTCCGGATAACGCGCCGCGATGTCTTGGCTCGCCGTGCAATCGACAACGACTGTCGCCTCGCCGCTGGCGGTAATCGCGGCCCAGCTCGCACGTCCATCGCTAGCTTCAGGCGATATGTACGCCAATCCGGCCTCGTCATACTGGCATCCGCGCGAGTTGGCGACGAATACCAGGCGCGCGTCGATGCCGGCAGCAGACCATTCCTGCGTGCGCGACCGAATCAGCTCGACGACGCGCGATCCAACCCGCCCGGTGGCACCTATCACGGCAATTCGCAAATTTGCGCGGGAATGTTGGCGAAGAGAAACCACGTTGCTGTTTGCCATTTGGATGTTTAGACGTTTAGACGTCTATTTATGAAAACACAACGCAGCTGGCGTGTCAAATGGATAGCCGCCGCATTTGCGCGAACGGCCTCGATAGGCGAACATCGCAACCGATCGTCGTTTGCGCAGACCGATGCATACCATCGCCTTCATCCATGATCTGGCCGTCATCATGCTCGCCGCGGGCGTGGTGACCGTGCTGTTTCGCCTGCTGCGCCAGCCGGTCGTGCTGGGCTACATCGTCGCCGGCGTCATCATCGGGCCGCACACGCCGCCTTATTCGCTGGTAACGGACGAAGAAACCATCCGCACCCTCGCGGAGTTGGGTGTTGTCTTTCTCCTGTTCTCGCTCGGGCTCGAATTCAGCCTGCGCAAACTGCGGCAAGTGGGCGCCACAGCCCTGGTGGCGGCCAGTGCCGGCATCCTGACCATGCTGTGGCTCGGCTACGAAACCGGCCTCGCGTTCGGTTGGCGTACGATGGACGCGCTGTTCCTCGGTGCCCTGCTGTCGATTTCGTCGACGACGATCACGATCAAGGCGCTCGACGCGCTGGGTTTGAAGAAACAGCACTTCGCGCAAGTCGTTTTCGGAATTCTCATCATTGAAGATGTGCTCGCGATCGGCATGCTCGCGGTGTTGTCGAGCGCGGCGCATACCGGCGACATTGATACGGGCGAGTTGATGCGCACGCTCGGCGGGCTGATGATTTTTCTCGTCGCATCGCTTGTGATCGGAATACTCACCGTGCCGCGACTTCTGGATTTCGTGGCGCGATTCAACAGCAACGAAATGCTGCTCGTGGCAGTGCTCGGACTGCTGTTTGGTTTCTGTCTGCTCGTGTCGCGACTCGGTTACGACATCGCACTCGGCGCTTTTGTCATCGGCGTCATCATCGCCGAAGCGCATTCGTTGCGCCGCATCGAACGGCTCGTCGATCCCGTGCGCGACATGTTCAGCGCGATTTTCTTCGTGGCCATCGGTTTGATGCTCGATCCCCGCGCGATCGTCGATTACGCCACGCCGATCATGGTCATCACGATCGTCGTCGTCGTCGGAAAAGTGTTCGCGCGCTCGCTGTTCGCATTCGCGGCCGGCCAGGATTGGCGAACATCGATGCGCATCGGCATGAGCCTTGCGCAGATCGGCGAGTTCTCGTTCATCATCGTCACGCTCGGCAGCACGTTGAACGTCACGAGCGCGTTTCTGTATCCCATCGCCGTCGCCGTGTCTGCGCTGACGACCTTGTTGACGCCCTATCTGATACGCGCCGCCGATCCGCTCGCGCGCAGAATCCGAATGGCCGCGCCGCACGGCGTACGCCGCGTTTTGCAAATGTATACAAGTTGGCTGCAAGGCCTGCGCTTCGAAGGAGACCGCGCCGTGCTCGCGGCCATGGTGCGCCGCATTTTGCTGCAGGCGTTCGTCAACTTCTGCCTGATCGCGGCGATTTTCGGCGCTGGCGCGTATCTCGCTCAAACGCGATCAGTCGATCTGCGCCGTTGGTTTCCGAACGAGCAGGTCGCGCACGCGGCGATTTGGGGCTTGGCGCTGATCTTGTCGCTGCCGTTTCTGATCGCGGCGTATCGCAAGCTCAAAGCGTTGGCGATGATGCTCGCCGAAGCGAGCGTTCATGCGGGTCGTCACACGGAAAGCGTCCGGCGCATCGTCTCGGAAGTGATTCCGGCCGCATCGACCGCCGCGATGTTGTTGCTCGTCAGCGCGTTGAGTTCCAGCATTCTGCCGCCCGCCGAACTTCTCATTGCCGTGCTGGGGATGGGCGCGCTGATTTTGGTTCTGTTATGGCGAACGCTGGTGAAGTTGCACTCGCGGCTTCAGATCGCCTTGCTGGAAACCATGCGCTCGGAAAAAGAGCCGCACTGACAAGATCGGCACCGCGCGCGAATCGTTCGCCGCCGCCGACGCTGCGACGAACCGCGCCGCAGCGATTGAGCAGGTGCCCGATGAATGCTATTTCGCAGCCATCATCGCGACCGTCATGTCGAGCATGCGATTGCTGAATCCCCATTCATTGTCGTACCAGCTCAGCACTTTGACGAGCGTGCCTTCCATGACGCGCGTCTGCGTCGAATCGTAAATCGACGACAACGGATTGTGATTGAAATCGATCGAGACGAGCGGCTTCTTGTTCATGCCGAGAATATTCTTGAGCTTGCCTTCGCTCGCTTCTTTGACGGCCGCGTCGATCTCTTCCTTCGTCGTTGGGCGCTTGGCGACGAAACATAAATCGACGACGGACACGTTGATGGTCGGCACGCGCATGGCGAAGCCGTCGAGCTTGCCGTTCAATTCCGGCAACACGAGACCGACGGCGGCCGCCGCACCGGTCTTGGTCGGAATCTGCGAATGCGTGGCGCTGCGCGCGCGGCGCAGATCTTTGTGGAAAACGTCGGTCAGCACTTGATCGTTCGTGTAGGCGTGAATCGTCGTCATCAGCCCGTGCACGATGCCGATCTTTTCGTGCAGAACTTTCGCCAGTGGCGCGAGGCAATTCGTTGTACAGGACGCGTTGGAAATGACTTCGTGCTTCGACGTGAGCTTGTCGTCGTTGACGCCGAAGACGAACGTACCGTCGACATCCTTTTCGCCCGGCGCGGAAATGATGACCTTCTTGGCACCGCCGGCGACGTGCGCGCCAGCTTTCGCTTTCGACGTGAACAAGCCCGTGCATTCGAGCACGACATCGACGCCGAGCGATCCCCACGGCAACTTCGCCGGATCGCGCTCCGCGAACACTTTCACCTTGTCGCCATTGACGACGAGATCGCCACCATCGACACCGACATCGCCCGGAAATTTCCCGTGCGCCGTGTCGTATTGCGTGAGATGCGCGTTGGTTTCCGCATCGCCGAGATCGTTTACCGCGACGATCTGAATTTCGTTATTGCGCTTATGCTCGTACAGCGCGCGCAACACGTTGCGGCCAATGCGGCCGTATCCGTTGATGGCAACTTTTATCGCCATGACGACTCCTCGATTGGATCAAGACCGCCATTGTAACTACGTCGGGCGGCGGATCGTAGCGCTCTGACGTTTATCGGGATCGGTTACTTCGTAAAGCCCGGCAGCGACGCAGATCTCGATTATTCGAAAACGATTGTGCAGTGCGCCTCGGCATTCGGGTTGGTGCGGGTCAAATCCGAATACCCTTCGGTTTCGTTCCAAACATAATCGTCAACACCGAGCGCGAGCAGGCGATCATGGATGCGACGATCATATTGTTCCGCTACGAATCGCACGACGCGCTGGATTTCCTTGTTGCGAACCTGCTGTGTATTGCCGATCGACTCGGTGTTGTAGAACTGGATGTAGCAAAGTTTCGGTATGTGCACGAAGCGGGTCGTCAGGAAAAGGCGCACGAGAAGTTCGTAATCGTCGGCGACGTGCAGGGTGCTGTAGCCGCCTGCCTCGAAGTAGGCTTTACGCGTCCACGCGCGGATGTGGTTAGGCACGCCGACAATGTGGCGAATGGTTTTCGGATTGATGTGAAGCGCGTCCTGCACCAGGTAGCTCGCCTCTTCGGCGACAAAGTTTTCGTAGCGCAAGGGATGAACTTCCCAGTGCGCTTTTCCGTAGCCGAATGCGTAGACGTCGCCGTAGTGGTGACATTGCTGCGAATTCTCGTACCGCTCCGACCAGTTCGTATACGCGACGCCGCACTCGGGGTGCGCGCGAAAGGCCGCGGCGATCCACGCCAGACCGTGCGGCGTGATGACGTCGTCGTGATCGAGTTCGACGAAGATGTCACCCGTCGCGACCGAACACAGATGACCCTTCAACTGCCCGATGTTGCCGCTGGGTTTCGAAAGATTGTGGATCGATACGCGATAGTCCAACGCCACGTCGCGCAGCGCGTCCAGCGTTCCGGGGTCCGTGGAATGATCATCGGCGATAACCCATTCCCAGTCCGCATACGATTGCGATTGCAACGAACGATAGGCGCGCAGCAGTTTGTCCCTGCCCGTATTGTAGACCGGAGTGAAAACGCTGATCTTTTGCGTGGCGCCGGCGGACGCCGCATCGGGAATCGCCGCGATCAAAAAGCAATAGAAAATTTCCGATCCGCGCAGTTCGGCGGCAGTCTCTTTATGAATCCATTTGCGACGAATGTAATAGGGCGCCGCTAAAAGGTTTTGGAACGCATCGAGCTTGCCGACGCTGACGATCGCCTGCGGTTGCAGCTCGGCGAGAATTTTTTCCAGCTGCGAATCGTCGGCGAAAAGGTGAAACGAGAATTCATCCGTCTCATGCTCCTGCGCGTCATGCGAGCGCAGTTGTTCCTTGGGCGGTAATTCGTCGGCCGACGTGAGACCAAAAATCGCGACCTTCGGTAATCCCGGATTTCTCATCGCGCTAGTTTTTCAAACGGCGAGCAGTCGCTTCGCGGCGGATACGACGGCGTCGACGGTAAAACCGAAATACTTGAACAACTCGTCGGCGGACGCCGATGCGCCGAATGTATCGATGCCGATGACTGCGCCATCGAGTCCTACGTACTTTCGCCAATAGTCGGTGACGCCGGCTTCGATCGCGATGCGTTTTCGGTTTGATGGCGGCAAGACGGCATCGCGATAGGTTTGCGGTTGACGATCGAACACGTTAGCGCATGGCATCGATACGACGCGCGCGGAAATGCCATCCTTCTGCAACGCATGCGCCGATTGAACGGCCAGATCGACTTCCGATCCGGTCGCGATCAGCAACACCTCGAACGACGCATGCGGATCGCTCAGCACATAGCCGCCGAGTTCGACGAGCGCGAGCTGATCGTCCGTGCGCGGTTGGTGCGCGAGATTCTGGCGCGAGAAGATCAGGCATGATGGACCTTCCTTGCGTTCGAGCGCCGCTTTCCATGCGATCGCGCTTTCGACCGCATCGCATGGACGCCATACGTGGTTTTTCGGAATCAGCCGCAAGCTGGCCAAATGTTCAATGGGCTGATGTGTCGGACCGTCTTCGCCGAGGCCAATGGAATCGTGCGTGTAGACGTGGATCGCATGCGCGGGAATGAGCGCCGACATGCGCACGGCGTTGCGCGCGTAATCGGAAAAGACGAGGAATGTCGCGTCGTACGGAATGAATCCGCCATGCAGAGCCAATCCGTTGCTGATCGCCGTCATGCCGAATTCGCGCACGCCATAATAGACGTAATTCGCGTCAGCGTCGGACGACGCGACATTTTTGGAACCTTTCCAAATCGTGAGATTGGAACCGGCCAAATCGGCCGAGCCGCCAATGAGTTCCGGCAATTTCGGTCCGAACGCGTCGAGGGCCATTTGCGATGCCTTGCGCGACGCGACGGTCGGACCATCCGACTGCAATTTGCGTATATACGCATTGGCGTACGCGTTCCAATCGTCCGGCAGCGCTCCGGACATGCGGCGTTCGAATTCCGACGCGAGATCCGCGTGCGCATTTTTATACTTTGCGAACTTTTCATTCCACGCCGATTCGCGCAAAGCGCCTTTGTCTTTCGCGTTCCATGCGGCGTAGATCGCATCGGGAATGTCGAATGGCGGATGGCTCCAGCCAAGCGCCGTGCGCGCGGCTGCGACTTCGTCCTTACCCAGCGCAGCGCCGTGCGACGACTCCTTGCCCTGCTTGTTCGGCGCGCCGTAACCGATGATCGTTTTGCAGCAAATCAATGTCGGTCGATCGGATTTCCCCGATGCAGCGGCAAGCGCTGTCTTAACCGCGTCGGCGTCGTGCCCGTCCACGTTCGGAATGACATTCCAGCCGTACGACTCGAAGCGCTTCGGCGTATCGTCGGTGAACCAGCCATGCGTTTCGCCGTCGATGGAGATGCCGTTGTCGTCGTAAACGACCACGAGTTTGCCGAGCTTCAGCGTACCGGCCAGCGAGGCGGCTTCGTGCGAGATGCCTTCCATCAAACAACCGTCGCCGACAAGAACGAAGGTTTTGTGGTCGACGATTTCGAAGTCCGGACGATTAAATCTTGCCGCGAGAACTTTTTCGGCGAGCGCCATGCCGATGGCGTTGGCGAGACCTTGGCCCAGCGGGCCGGTCGTCGTTTCGATCGCCGCGAATTCGCTCGCTTCGGGATGGCCGGCCGTCTTCGAATGTAGCTGGCGAAATCGTTTGAGTTGATCGATGGGTAGATCGTATCCGGTCAGATGCAGCAGCGAATAAAGCAGCATCGAGCCGTGGCCGTTGGACAGCACGAATCGATCGCGGTTGATCCATTTTGGATTGGCCGGATTGTGGCTGAGAAAATCGTTCCACAATACTTCGGCGATGTCGGCCATCCCCATCGGCATGCCGGGATGCCCGGAATTCGCGGCTTGCACCGCATCCATGGACAACGCACGAATGGCGTTCGCCAATTCGCGACGGGCGATCGGTTTGCTCGGCATCAATTTCCCCGGTGAATGCGTGCGGAAAAAAACAACGCGCCTATTTTCGCCGAATCGTTTCGGGTTGTCGCGGGCAAAAAAAATCCCGGCGCATGGCGCGCCGGGATCAATGGTGTTACCGCTTGATGTTGAACCGTTACCGTTATTGGACGCAAATCGCCGTGGCCTGGATAACGATCGTGCCGCCTGCGATGTTGTCGGCCGAGACAGTCCATGCATTGTTCGCGCTTGGGTACGATTGGGTGATGTGCAAATTGCCTACCGTTCCCGACACCACGTGCGAGCCGCCACCGGTGACGCGAAGCGTTCCCGAGCACGTAACCGTAACCGTACACTGACCGTTGCCGGCACACGT
Organism: uncultured Rudaea sp.; assembly: GCA_964657965.1. Lineage (GTDB taxonomy): Bacteria > Pseudomonadota > Gammaproteobacteria > Xanthomonadales > Rhodanobacteraceae > Rudaea. The sequence continues at coordinate 14,623 of CAZZWP010000067.1, forward strand.
TCCGTTAGTCGCGCTTTGTGCGATCACGCCCGTCCCGGCAATGGTTCCTGTTGCGCCGGTAGGACCTGCGGGGCCAGTTGGGCCAGTTGCGCCGGCCGGACCGGCGACGGTCGAGGCCGCACCAGTTGCACCCGTCGCACCGGCAGGACCCGTGCCTCCAGTAGCTCCGGTAGCTCCTGCAGTACCGGTTGGGCCCGTCGCTCCCGTCGCACCGGTTCCACCGGTGGCACCAGCCGTACCAGTGGATCCCGTGGCGCCTGTCGCGCCGGCTGTGCCGGTTGCTCCCGTCGCACCTGTCACGCCGGTTGAACCGGTAGCACCGGTTACACCTGTGGCACCGCTGAATGTCACGACGGCGTTGGTCGCCATCGTGGCTCCTGACGTACCTGCCGGGATCGACAGCGTTTTGACGGTGATCTGCGTGCCGCTGTTCACCTGTGTGACGATGCCTGTGAGCGTATGCGTGCCGTCACTGACGAGACAGTAGCTATTGACCGGATAAGCGGTCGAGTCGGTGACGTTGATGACTTGCGTCGAATTGACCGCGGCGACCGTGAATGTTCCTACGGTCGTCGTCGAACCATGACCCGACGCACCAATTGGGCCTGTTGCGCCGACAGCACCGGTTGAACCCGTGCCGCCGGTGGCGCCGGTGGCTCCGGTCAATCCAGTAAGACCGGTAGCGCCAGTGGCACCGGTTGCACCTACCGAACCGGTGTTTCCTGTTGCACCCGTCGCACCGGTCAGTCCGGTCGGACCGGTAGCACCAGCAGCACCCGTGCCGCCGGTCGCACCCGTTGCACCGGTTCCGCCAGTTGCTCCGTTGCTGCCCGTTGCACCAGTTGCTCCGGTCGCACCTTTCGATGCCAATGGAGCCCAATCCGTCGGATCGACGTCCGGCGATTTGCCGGCCGTACCGGTATTGGTGTCGAGCGAGATGTAGCTCGAGCCGTTGTAAGTAACGATGTTGCCTTTCGTGTAACCCGTACCTACCGTCCACGTGCCTGAGAATTCCGAGCCGGTGGCGCCCGTGGCGCCCGTGGCACCGGTGGCACCCGTT
>CAZZWP010000068.1:0-15665 GCA_964657965.1 uncultured Rudaea sp.
ATATCGAAACGGCCAGTCCCGTCGTCACGATCGACCGCGCGCAGATTCAAGCGTCTGGCAAAGTGAATCTGGGCGACTTGATTCAAGAGTTGCCATCCATCGCGGGCAATGCAATGACGCCGCAGGTCAATAACGGCGGTGTCGGCACGGCCGGTGTATCGCTGCGCGGACTGGGTTCGAACCGCACGTTGTTGCTGATCAACGGTCACCGCATTCCGTTTCAGCTCCAAGATTTGAATTTGTTACCGGTGGCGATTGTCGAGCGTATCGAAGTGCTGAATGACGGCGCCTCGGCGGTATATGGTTCCGACGCGATCGCGGGTGTGGTCAACATCATCACCCGCACCAATTACCAGGGTGCGGAATTCGGTGTCGACTACGGCCAGGCCGATAAAGACGATGGCGAGCGCAAAGCGATCCACGCGATCTTCGGCCAGACCACCGATAAAGGCAGCATCGTATTCGGCCTGCAGTACGACAAGCAGGATCCGATTTCGGCGGGCAATCGCAACGTATCGAAAGTCGCGCAGTACATCTACAACACGCGCATCAATTCCCATGCGGGTTCATCGCGCACCCCCGGTGGCGCGTTCTTCCTGCCGGCGGGTTCGGCGGCGGCCAATCAGTTGGGTTGCACCAAGGTCACGCTGTCCGGCAGCCAACTGCCGACGCAGACAACGCCGCCGAAGGTAAGCGATTTCCGCTGTTATAACTCAAGTACCGATGGTTTCAACTTCCAGGCCGTCGGCAATTACGATTTGGTTCCGAACGAGCGCACTGGCGTGTTTCTGCTGGGCAACTACAAGCTCAGCGACAACATCGAAGCCTATACGGAATTGCTGTATCACAAGACGGTGACGCACACGCAGCTGGCGCCCTACCCGTTTGATCTGTCCTCCAACAACATCATTATTCCTGCGGATCAATACTACAACCCGTTTGGCGTTGCGTTCGGCGATAACGGACCCTCCAGCACCATCGCTATGCGTTTGAGTTCCATCGGCGATCGCGGATCAAAACTCGCCAATACCACGGAGCTTGGCAACATCGGTTTGAAGGGAACGTTTGGCGACACGAGCTGGAACTGGGACGCTCACATGAGCTACGGCAAGCTCACGCTTGAAACGCAACTTCTCAATTATCTGAATTTCAGTCAGCTCGCTCCGCAACTGACCTGCACGACAGCACCGGGCACGCCAGGGGCAAACTGTACGCCGATCGATATCTTCAATCAGAGCGATCCGAACACGATCGCCGCGCTCGACGCTGCGCACATCAGTCCGTTTACGAGCGTGTTGTATCAGATGAAGTCAGCCGAAGCGTCGGTCAACGGCACGGTGTTCAGTCTGCCGGCGGGCGATGTGCAGTTGGCGGTTGGCGCAAGCTATCGCAAGGAGTACGTCGATGGCCAGGTCGATCCATTGATCAACACCACGTTCGCCACGATCGACGGCTCGCCGGCGTTCCTTTGTCCCGGTCCGAATTCGATTTGCTCGTCGGCGGCGCAAGGCGGCTATAACGTGAAAGAAGCGTATGCCGAGTTGCTCATACCGGTTTTGAAAGACGTGCCGTTCGTGCATTCGCTGAATGTCGATATCGGCGATCGTTACTCGAAGTACAGTGATTTCGGCAGCACGAACAACTGGAAAGTGGCTGTCGAATATCGGCCGATCGAAGATCTTTTGTTGCGCGGAACGGTCTCCAAAGTTTTCCGCGCACCGACGCCGACGAACCTGTTCGCCGGCCCCACCGGCGACGCACCGACCGCCACCGATCCGTGCGCCGGGCATCCGGAGTTGGCGAGCAACAAGGCGTGCGGCGGCCACAACGTTCCTCCGCAGATTTTCTCGCAGCTGACCGGTTACACAATGGGTTCGGAGTTCGCTGCCGCGCACGGTCTGAGCACGGTGGATTTGAAGCCTGAATTCGGCAAATCGTTCGACTATGGTTTCGTCTACGATCCGGAATGGATTCCAGGCTTGTCGGTCAACGCCGACTATTACCGGATCCTGCTCAACAACCTGATCGTGTCCGGACCCGGCATCGCCCAGACCATTCTTACCCAGTGCTTCAATACCCAGGGCGCGATTTGCTCGGATATCGTCCGTGCCAGCGACGGCTCGATCAAATTCGTCACGGAGAGCGCATTCAACTCGGGCAATCTCGTCGATCAGGGTCTGGACATCGGCGCTCACTATCGCCTGCCGACGACGGCGTGGGGTAATTTCCGCGTCGGTGTCGACGGCACATACATTGAGAAATACAACCTTTCTCAAGGCGGCTTCACGCAAGGCCTTGCCGGCCATTTCGACAAGACGTTCGGCAACTTCGCGCGCGTGCGCGGATTGGCGACGCTCGATTGGAACCTCGGCGCATGGAACGCGAACTGGACGACGCGCTACATCGGTCGCATCACGCTGGGCTACGCCAATTCGGGGCTTGGTCCATCCGGGGTCGAGTCGAGCACCAATGCGTACAACCCGAATCCGATCGGACCGGTACTGCATTACGGCGCCGTCACGTATCACAACGCGTCGCTCGGCTACAACATCGAACCGATCAACACGTTCGTGCAGATCGGCGTCGACAACATTTTCGACAAGCAACCACCGCTGCTGTATCTCAACAACGTGCTCAACGCCAATACTGACGTGAGCACCTACGATCTGGTCGGCCGGTTCTACCGCGCCAGCCTGACTGTGAAGTTCTAAGCAGCACAAGTTCGGCTCTTTCAAACCGCGCAACTACCCGTTGCGCGGTTTTTTTTCGTCTGACAATCCTGCCGTCACACGGGAAATACAAACGATTCGATACTTAGACCGGCCAGTCCGTTAGAATCGGGCGAGTCGCGCAGGGCATCCGCCAATGGATTTGAAAAGTGGTTATCCGTTCTGGGCCGTCAAGAACGGGTTGATGTCGGTTTTCCCGAAACTGGAGTCGAACGCGTCGTGCGACGTGCTCGTCGTCGGCGCCGGCATCACGGGCGCGTTGATTGCGCGGTCGCTATCGAAGAAAGGATTAGATGTCGTCGTGGCGGAAGAACGTGACGTGGCCTGGGGCAGCACCTCTGCGAGCACAGCGTTGCTGCAATACGAAATCGATACGCCGATGATCGATCTCGCCAAGAAGTATGGCGAAGACACCGCAGCCTTGTTGTACCGCTCGTGCGCCGATGCGATTCCCCTTCTGGGCAAAATCGCGCGCGAAGTGCGCGACGTCGATTTCGAGACGAAACAAAGTTTATACGTTGCGAGCAGCCGGTTTCATGTGGCCGGCATGCGCGATGAGTTCGACATGCGTCGCAAACACGGATTGCCGGTGACGTGGCTGTCGAAAGCCGACACGGCGGAACGTTTCGGCATCCACGCGCCGTGCGCCCTGCTGACCGATGTCGCCGCGCAAGTCGATCCGTATCGTTTGACCTCGCGATTATTGGATCGGCTGAAAAACAACGGTGTTCGTATTTTCGATCGAACGCGCATCGATTGGGCTCAGTCCAGAACGCGCGGCGTGATCGCGCGTACGGAAACCGGCGTGGTTATCCGCGCGAAGTATTTGGTGTTCGCCACCGGTTACGCCAGCCAGAAATGGCTGCGCGCGAAGGTCGCCTCGAACCGAAGCAGTTACGCGTTCGTGACCGATCCGATCGGTGCCAAAAAACTGGGGCCGTGGTCAAAGACGATCTTTTGGGAATCGGCGCGACCCTCTATCTATTCGCGATCGACCGCCGACGGCCGGTTGCTCGTGGGCGGAGAAGACGATCAAATCGATATTCCCGCCCGGCGCGACGCGCGCGTCGAAAAAAAGGTGGGCGTGCTACTGAAACGCGCGCGAAAACTTTTTCCGACACTCGATCTCGAACCGACATTCGCGTGGGCTGGCACATTCGCCGAAACACCCGACGGACTTCCCTATTTCGGCGCACATCCGGAATGGGGCGCGCGCGTGATGTTCGCGATGGGATATGGCGGCAACGGCATCACGTACAGCGCGTTAGGTGCCGAGCTGCTGGCGGCGACATTGCAAGGCAAGGTTCACAAACTAAGTAAGCCGTTCGCCTTTTCAAGAATCAAATAACAGGGAATAAAAACGCGCCATCGCACTCGGTTGCCGGTGCGCCGATCGATTGCCACAAGTTTCCGTCAAATGTTTGCTCGTCAAGCCGAGCTATTCGCGTATTCGTTTACTACGCAGCAAAGTTTATCGCGCATGCACCTTTAGCGCCGACGTTAATCGATACTATGTATACGCCGCACGGATTCATCATCTGGTGTATTCAATTATTGTCGCGATTCGCTCGTCGTCGCATCACGGGCTACATCGGCCAGCCACTGTCGATGGATCCTTTCCAGTTCGCGACCGCGTTCCTCGCCGATCTGGAAGCCGAAACTAATGGCGCTGCGATAGCCTGCGCCTTCGGCGGGCGTCGTCGCGTGTTTGCAGATCGACGCCAGATTCAACCACGCGTCCCCACGCTCCACGACAATCGGAACGCCGTCCAAAAGCGGTAGACAACCGGCCGTTTGTTTGACGATCACATTGATGCGCACGTGACGTCGTCCCGGCTGATCGGGATCGGTATGCGGATGAACGAAGCCGCCTTCGGTTATCACGTTGATGAAATCTTTCAAACCGGGCGGCACGACGTATTCGCCGAGATCATAGCGCGCCGCCAATTCTTGTTTGACATCGAAAAGCAATCGATCGCGATCCGGCGCAACGAAATCGACGACGAGAAACTTGCGTCCGCTGCCGTCGCCCGTCTTATTGCTCTTAAAAAGATCCCAGTTCTGCAACGTGACTGCCGTGACATGATCGAGCACGTCCGGCGCGACGGCGTTCTTGATAAGAAATGGATAAGGCTGAGGTTGCATAGCTAAAACATGCGAATCGTTTTCTACGTACTCTGTTGAATTGCGAAAAGTTTGAAACGCCGACTATTCTCCGACTAGCCGACCAACGCGCTAACGTTTGCCCTTTTTGTTCGACGACGCGCTGAGACGAAGCATCGCCTCTCTTTTTCCCAATCCACGCAGTTCCGCTATGGCAGGCAATTGCGATCTACGGGGAACTGCTTTTTTGGATTCCCAGTTGTAGACCGACTGCTCACTTACACTCAGCAGCTTGCCCAGTTGTGCCGCAGACAAACCAAGCCGTTGGCGCATCGACTTGAATCCTTTGGCGACGAAACGCATCGACGCGGATTCCGGTGCGCTTTCTTTCGCAGGCGTCGTGCGGGCGATCGTCTTTTCGGCAAGTTTGAATGAACGTTCCAGCACCGCGAGCCGCCGCTTCATCGCGGCGAATTCACGGCGATAGGCGGCCGACGTTTTTTGCAGCGCCGCGGTCTGTTTACGATTCTCGCGACGGCTCAAACGAACGATTTCTTCTTTTAACAACGTACCAAGATTGGGCACGACGCATCCTCACTAAAAAACAGCGCGTAGCTTAACAGACAGTTCAAGCTAAGCGAATTATGGATTGTTCATCGATTTAAAGTATCGTGAACCCGTGTCATTCAACGTCCTATCAACGTCCCGCGCGAGGCGGCGTCAAGTCCGAGAAAACCTGAAAGTGACGAACCCGCGGTTCGATCTCGATAAGAAACCTCGTGTCGAATTCATAGTATTTCGCGGATTCGTAATCCTCGCCCGCGAACCGCTTGATGGCCTCTAAGTCGTCCCAGAAGGTGAGCATTTCAAAATGCGCCAATTCATCGTCGAATCTACGTAAACACCATGCGCCGCGATTGCCCTCGATCATTCGATAATCCGGTAGCGCTATTTCCTGCATCAACCGCAGATATTCCGTTGATTTCGATAGAGGCACCGCCCCATGCCACACTCTCGCAATCATCAGCCAGCTCCCCGTTTAAACCGAATTTTTCCCGCGAACGTAACTCTCCGCATCCCCGCGCCTGGGTATTGAATACGTTCCGACCGCGTGAGCGACGAGTTCATCGCTACCTTCGGAATACAACGATACGTTGCCGATCGCCAGCGATTTGCCCACTTTCAGAAGTTTGCAAATACCGATGATATCGCGATGAGGTGAAGGCTTCCTCAAAAAATTGATGGTAAGGCTTGTCGTCACCGCCAGCGGCACAATCCCAATTTCGCCCAAGATCGCAACGTACATAGCGACATCCGCAACCGCCATGAGAACGGGCCCCGATACGGTATTTCCCGGCCGCAACTCATCGACGCCGATCGTGTGCTTTACTGTCGCCGCGCCATCGCCCACCGCTTCGACGGAACATTTGTTTTGGGGAAAGTCGTTCGCTAAGAATGCTGCGATTTCTGCTTTCGTCGCCATGCGTTTCCCAACCGGGCGTGACGTTTCGATTATGCCATCCGCAGCCGCCGGGTATCCGTTGCACCAACGTGCGCTAAGCGGCTACTTCCGACAGCGACAGCGCACTGCAGTCGAGCGCCGCCGCACCACTGCGGGCGACGTCGAGAATGTTCGCGATGCCCGCCAGCTCCGACAAGATCGCGTCGAGTTCGGCGCCCGTCCCTGTGAACTGGATCGTGCGGGTCGTCGCCTCCTCCGCAACGACCATGGCGCGTGCATGCTTTTGCACAAACGTCGCGAGTTGCACGGCGCTGTCAGTTGCGACTTTCACGATCATCAGCTCATATTCGAGATGATCGCGCGTCGTGAGATCGGCGATCTCGATCACGTCGACCAGCTTGCGCGACTGCTTGATGATCTGCGCAATCACCACGTCATCGCCGGTCGTGACCAGCGTCAGACGTGAGACGGCCAGATCGTGGGTAGCCGCCACCGTGAGCGAATCGATGTTGTAACCCCGCGCGGAGAACATACCGGCGACGCGTGCAAGCGAGCCGGCTTCGTTTGCCAGCAGCATCGAAATTATGCGGCGCATCAGAACATCTCCGACGGATCGGACACACGATCGGTCGGCTCCTGCCGCGAAGGAATATGGTCGCCGGTGATCATCTGCGCGTAACTCTTGCCCGGTCCGACCATCGGATACACGCACGCGTCCGGATCGATCATCACTTCGAGAAACGCCGGTCCGTCGAACGCGATGAAATCGGCGATCGTCGCGGCGACGTCGGCTGGTTTTTCCAATCGCTTCGCCCAGCGGAATCCATCGGCTTCGGCGGCTTTGACGAAGTCTTTTTTGTGCAGACTCTTGTCGCTAGCCGAGAAACGCCCGGCGAAAAATAATTTCTGCCACTGCCGAACCATGCCGTCGCCCATGTTGTTCATGACGACGACTTTCACCGGCAAATTGTAGGTAGTCACCGTTTCTAGCTCACCGAGATTCATGCGAATGCTCGCGTCGCCGTCGATATCGATCACCATCGCATCGCGCCGCGCGAACTGCGCGCCGATCGCGGCCGGCAATCCGAAACCCATCGTGCCCATCGATCCCGAGGTGAGCCACAAGCGCGGATCGCGGAATCCGAAGTACTGCGCGGCCCACATCTGATGCTGGCCGACGCCCGTGCTGATGATGGCGCGGCCTTTCGTATGCGAATTGATTTCTTCGATGATCGCGTACGGCTGAATCAGCGCCGCGTCGCGGTCGTAATTCATCGCGTAGGTTTTCTTCAGATCGGCGATGTGCGCATGCCATGCCGCGAACGTGTTTCTTTGCTGCGGGTGATATCCGCGCTTCGCGCCAAACGTGCGCAGGCGATCGAGCGACGGCGACAAATTGCCGAGATGAAACCAGTCGGCATGCTTGACCTTGCCGATTTCCGCCGCATCGACATCGAGGTGCGCGACGTGGCGCGCACGTTCCGCGAATTTACTCGGCACGCCCGCGACGCGATCGTCGAAGCGCGCGCCGACCGCGATCAGGAAATCGCAATCCTCCACCGCATAATTCGCGTACGCCGTGCCATGCATGCCGAGCATGTGCAGCGACAACGGATCGGTGGTGTCGACCGCGCCGATGCCCATCAACGTCGTCGTCACCGGGATGCCGAACGCATGCGCAAAATCGCGCAACGCACGCGAGGCATTCGCGGCTATGACGCCGCCGCCGGCATAAATCAACGGACGTTTCGCGTGCCATAGCAACTCGAAAAACTTCGCGCAACTCGAGCGATCGATGTGCGCCGACGCGATCGCTTCCAACCGCGCGCGATATCCGGGCACCGGGAGCGAGCTCGTGCCATCGAACGTCAGTTCGGCGTTCTGGATGTCTTTCGGGATATCGACTACGACCGGACCAGGCCGTCCACTGCGCGCGATTTCGAACGCTGTGCGCAACGTCGCTTCTAACTTCTGCGCATCGGTAATCAGGAACACGTGTTTCGCGCACGACGCCATGATGCTGCTGATCGGCGCTTCCTGAAACGCGTCGGTGCCGATCGCCGCCGTCGGCACTTGACCGCAGATGACGACGATCGGGATCGAATCGGCCATCGCATCGCGCACCGGCGTGACCGTATTCGTCGCGCCCGGGCCCGACGTGACAATGGCGACGCCGACTTTTCCCGACGCCCGCGCGTACCCTTGCGCCATGAATCCCGCGCCCTGCTCGTTCGCCGGAACGATCAGCGGCATCGGCTCGGTGCCGTCGGCGGCGACGTGCTCGTGGTTGTAGCGGAACACGGCGTCGTACACGGGCAGGATCGCGCCGCCGGAGTAACCGAACACGACATCGACGCCTTCGTCGGCTAGCACCTGCACGACGATGTCCGCCCCGCTCAGGCGCGACCCTGACAACGGATGTTTAGACGTCTCGATGTCCGATTGCAGTTGTGCGTTCATGATCGCGTCGCGCTTTTATTCCGACTTATCCGACTTTCTTCAACGTCGGCGCCGGCTTCGTTTCCGCCGCTGACTGATTCAGCCACGGCATGCGCGCGCGCAACGCCGCGCCGACTTTTTCGATCGGATGATCGAGATCGTTCTGCTTGAATTTTTTATAGTTCGGCAAGCCGGCGGCGTGTTCGGCCGTCCATTCCTTGGCGAACGTGCCGTCCTGAATTTCTTTCAGCACCGCGCGCATTTTGTCCTTCGTCGAGGCGTCGACGACGCGAGGTCCGCGCGTGTAATCGCCGTATTGCGCCGTTTCGGAAACGAACGTGAGCATCTTGGTCAGTCCGCCTTCGTAAAACAAATCGACGATCAACTTCAGCTCGTGCATCACTTCGTAGTAGGCGATCTCCGGTTTGTATCCGGCTTCGACGAGTGTGTCGAAACCATGCCGGACGAGTTCGCTCACACCGCCGCACAACACCGCTTGCTCGCCGAATAAATCCGTTTCGGTTTCTTCTTTGAAATCGGTTTCGATCAGCATCGCACGCGCGCCGCCGATACCGGCCGCGTAGGCAATCGCTTTCTCCTTCGCGTGGCCCGTCGAATCTTGGTGGACGGCATAAAGACAAGGCACGCCACGACCGATCTGATATTCATTGCGCACCAACGCGCCGGGACCTTTCGGCGCCACCAGAATCACGTCGATGTCCGCCCGCGGCGCGATCGTCTTGAAATGCACGTTGAAACCATGGGCGAACAGCAATGCAGCGCCCGCTTTGATGTTCGGCGCGATGACATCGGTGTAAAGCTGCGGCTGCACCATGTCCGGCGTCAGCACGGCGACGAGATCAGCGCCTTTGACGGCTTCGGCCGGATCGACGACTTTCAATCCGTCCTGCTGCGCCTTGATCGACGTCGGCCCGCCTTTGCGCAAACCGACGACGACATCAAGACCGGAATCACGAAGATTCAACGCGTGCGCGCGACCCTGGCTGCCGTAACCGAGAACCGCGATGCGGGCATTTTTCAACGGTTGCATTTCATTCGACATGTTGCTTTCTCCACAAATGGATAATGAGACAAATCAGATTTCGATGACGGCACCGCGCGCGGCGGAGCCGACGGTTTTCGCATATTTCGCCAGCACGCCGCGTTCGACTTTCGGCGCGCGCGCCTTCCAGGATTTGCGACGCGTTTCCAGGTCGGCATCGGTTTCGATGACGCGGCGTTCCGCATCGATGATGACCCGATCGCCGTTTTGCAGCAGCGCGATCGCGCCACCGCGTGCCGCTTCCGGCGCGATATGACCCACCATGAAACCGTGCGTCGCACCGCTGAAACGCCCATCGGTAATGAGTGCGACATCGTCGCCGAGTCCGCGACCAACCAGTGCCGCCGTCACCGCGAGCATCTCGCGCATGCCGGGACCGCCGGCAGGACCTTCGTTGCGGATCACGACCACATCGCCTTTCTTGATCGCGCCTTCCTGCACGGCGCGGAAAGTATCTTCTTCGCTTTCGAAAACGCGTGCGGTGCCTTCGAAATGCAGTCTGCCTTTGCCCGCAAGTTTCAATACACAGCCTTCCGGCGCCAGATTGCCGTATAAAATCGAATAACCGCCCCGTGGTTTGAACGCGCGACTGACCGGCACGACGACTTGCTGATCCGCAGGCGCAAGCTCGGCGGCATCGAGTTCTTCAAACAGCGTCTTGCCGCTCACCGTCGGCGAGTCTTCCAGTAATCCCGCCGCGCGCAGTTCGCGCGCGACTTGGGCGAGACCGCCCGCCGCCGTCATTTCGATGGCGGTGTATTTTCCGCCCGGCATCAAGTCCGCGATCACCGGCGTCGTCTTTGATGAGACTTCGAAATCTTCCAGTGTCAACGGCACCTGCGCTTCGCTAGCGATGGCGAGCAGATGTAGCACGGCGTTCGTCGATCCTGCCGTCGCGTTCGCGACGCGCGCGGCGTTGCGGAACGAGGTCGGGCTCAACACATCGCGCGGTCGCAGATTGCGTTTGAGATTCTCCACGGCGATTTCGCCGCAGCGGCGTGCGACATCGTGCTTGGCCGGATCGGTCGCGGCGACATCGTTGAAACCCAGTGGCGACAATCCGAGCGCCATCAGCATCATCGACATGGTGTTCGCCGTGAACTGACCGCCGCATGCGCCTGCGCCGGGACACGCCTTGTGTTCGACTTGCGACAAGCGCGCGTCGTCGATCTTACCCGCACCGTGCGCGCCGACGGCTTCGAAGACTTGCTGGATCGTGATCGATTTTCCATCGAGCGTGCCATGCGCGATGCTGCCGCCATACAGCGCCACACCAGGAATATTGAGCCGCGCCATCGCCATCGCCGCGGCGGGAATCGTCTTGTCGCAACCACACAGCACGACCATCGCATCGAGCGAATGGCCGTCGACGACGAGTTCGATCGAATCCGTGATCACTTCGCGACTGACCAGTGACGCGCGCATCCCGGGCGTGCCCATCGCGATGCCGTCGGTGACGGCGATGGTGTTGAATTCGATCGGCGTGCCGCCCGCGGCGCGCACGCCTTCGGCGACACTCTGCGCAAGATCGCGCAAATTCAGATTGCACGGCGATACGTTCGACCACGTGTGCACGACCGCCACGAGCGGCTTGCGGATGTCCGATTCGCTCAATCCGGTCGCGTACAGCATCGCGCGCGCGGCGGCGCGATCGGGACCGGTTTTCATCACATCGCTGCGCATATGGCCGTTTGTATACTTTTCCGTCATGGCGTGCTCACGCTGCGGCGCGATTGCTTGCGCTAGCATTGAGCGCTTCGAGAACGGCGGCCGTCACTTGCTCGGTGTTGGCAGAGCCGCCGAGGTCTTTCGTCAGCGTGCCGCGTTCGATGACCGCGTCGACGGCGGCTTCGATCTCGCGCGCTTCGTCTTCCAGATCGAGCGAGTAGCGTAATAGCAACGCCGCGCTCAAAATCGCGCCGAGCGGATTGGCCAACCCTTTGCCTGCGATGTCCGGCGCGGAACCGTGGATTGGTTCATACAAACCCGCCTTTCCATCACCGAGCGATGCGGACGGCAGCAGACCGAGCGAACCTGCCAGTGCCGCGGCTTCGTCGGTGATAATATCGCCGAACAGGTTTTCGGTGACGATGACGTCGTACGCGCTCGGCCGCGTAAGCAGCAGCATCGCCATGGAATCGACGAGTTGATGTTCTAGCGTGATGTCCGAGTAATCTTTAGCGACTCGCGTCACGACGGAACGCCACAAGCGCGAAGTTTCGAGCACGTTGGCCTTGTCGACATGCGTCACGTGTTTGCGGCGTCCGCGCGCCAGCTCAAAAGCCCGGCGCGTGGCACGTTCTATTTCGACGACTGTGTATTTGCACTCGTCGGTCGCCGTGTCGTCGGTGCGCGTCTTGGCGCCGAAGTACGCGCCGCCGGTCAGTTCGCGCAAAAACAACAAATCCACATTGTGCAATTTTTCATTTTTCAGCGGCGACAGATCCGCGAGCTTCGGATGTACGCGCACCGGGCGCAGATTTGCGTAAACGCCGAGCGCCGCGCGCAAGCCGAGCAGACCTTGTTCCGGCCGAACCTTCGCATTCGGATCGGACCATTTCGGGCCGCCGACCGCGCCGAGCAGCACCGCATCGGCCGCCTTGCACGCGGCGAGCGTTGCGGGCGGAAGTGGATCGCCATGCGTATCGATGGCGATGCCACCCATCGGATATTCGGTGAATGTGAACGTGTGCCCGCCTTTCGCGGCGACCGCTTTGAGGACGGCGACCGCGCCCGCCGTCACTTCGGGACCGATGCCGTCGCCGGGCAATACAGCGATGTTGGCCGTGACGCTCATGCAGCCTCCCGCTGTTTTTCGAAGGCATCGATGGCATTCGCGTTTTGCAGAATGAAGCCGAGTTGGTCGACGCCACTCAGCAAACAATGCCGCGCGAACGGTTCGAGTTCGAATGTGAAACGTCCGCCATCCGGTAACTCGATGAAACCGTTCGCGACATCGATCGTCAATTCCAATCCGGGATGTTCGAGCAGATAACGATGTTCGCCTTCGCTGAGCACGACGGCGAGCAATCCGTTCTTCAGCGAATTGCCGCGGAAGATGTCGGCGATCTCGCTCGACAACACCGCGTGAATGCCGAAGTCGAGCAACGCCCAAGGCGCGTGTTCGCGCGATGAGCCGCAGCCGAAGTTGCGTCCCGCGACGAGAATCTCGCAGCCGCGCGCTTCGGGTTTGTTCAACGCAAAATCGGGATCCGGCGAACCGTCTGCGCGATAGCGCCAGTCGTTGAAAAGGTATTTGCCTAACCCTGTACGTTCGGTCGTCGTGAGAAAACGCGCGGGAATGATGCGATCCGTATCGATGTTCTCGTGCGGCAGCACGACGGTGCGCGAATGAATGTGCGTGAGCGGTTTCATGCCGCGACCTCCGTCATCAGTTCGCGCGGATCAGCGATATGTCCTGCGATCGCGGACGCGGCGGCGACGAGCGGACTCGCCAACACCGTGCGCACGCCCGGACCTTGCCGGCCTTCAAAATTGCGATTGCTCGTGCTGACGACGAGTTGTCCCGGCTTGCCGATATCGCCGTTCATTCCCAGGCACATCGAGCAACCCGCTTCGCGCCATTCGGCGCCGGCGTTCTTGAATGTTTCGTGCAGGCCTTCGCTCTCCGCATCGCGCTTGATCTGTTCGGAACCCGGCACGACGAGCATGCGCACGCGTGGTGAAATGCGACGACCGCGTAGCACATCGGCGGCGGCACGCAGGTCGGACAAGCGCGAATTGGTGCAGCTGCCGAGAAACACGATGTCGACCGGCGTGCCGAGCATCGACTTGCCGGCTTCGACACGCATGTAATCAAGTGCGCGCCGTTCTTGCGCGTTCGTCGCGGCGGGAATCAAGGCATCTAGTGTCGTGACCATGCCCGGATGCGTGCCGTAGGTGATGCTCGGTCGGATTTTCGCAGCGTCGATGTTTACCTCGCGATCGAATTTCGCGTCGGCATCAGACTTGAGTTTGCTCCACGCGTCGAGCGCACGATCCCACGCCGCGCCCTGCGGCGTGCGTTGACGACCTTTCAGATATTCGAACGTCGTCGCGTCCGGCGCAATCAATCCCGCGCGCGCGCCTGCTTCGATCGACATGTTGCAGACCGTCATGCGTTCTTCCATCGACAACGCTTCGATGGTCGGTCCGCGATATTCGAGAACGTAACCGGTGCCACCGTTGACGCCGATCGTGCCGATGATGTGTAGCACGAGATCTTTCGCCGTCACGCCCGGCTGCAATTGCCCGCTGACATTGATCGCGAATGATTTCGGTTTCCGCTGCAACAGACATTGCGTCGCGAGCACGTGTCCGACTTCCGTCGTGCCGATGCCGAACGCGAGTGCGCCGAATGCACCATGCGTGGACGTGTGGCTGTCACCGCATACGATCGTCATGCCGGGTTGCGTGGCGCCGAGTTCGGGGCCGATCACATGCACAATGCCGCGATGCGCGCTGCCCCAGCCGTGCAGTTCGACCCCGAATTCTTTCGTGTTCGTTTCCAGTTGCGCCACTTGTGAGGCGGCTTCCGGCGTCGCGTACGGACGATTGCCGGCGGCGTCGGCGGGCAAGGTCGGCGTGGAATGATCGAATGTCGCAAGCGTGCGTTCCGGACGGCGCACGTTCAATCCGCGTGCGCGCAATTCGGAGAATGCCTGCGGCGAGGTGACTTCGTGCACGAGGTGCAGATCGACGTAAAGAATCGCCGGCGTCGATTCGGTTTCAGCGCGAACTTCGTGCGTGTCCCAGATTTTGTCGAGGAGTGTTTTGCCCATTACGCAGCTTCCATCGCGACGGTTGATGTGATCGTGTGTTTTTTCGCACTGTCGCGAATCGGCGTGAGCCAACCGCGTGTATCGGCGGTAGTGCCGTCGAACAATCCGAAGAAGGCTTTCTGCAAAGCACGTGTCACCACGCCTGGTTTCCCGTCGCCGACGGGTTTGCGGTCGACGGAGCGCACCGGTGTCACTTCGGCGGCGGTGCCGGTCATGAACACTTCGTCGGCGAAGTATAAAAATTCGCGCGGCAGGATTTGTTCGATGATCTCGAAGCCGAGATCGCCTGCGAGCGTAAGCACGGTGTCGCGCGTGATACCCGCGAGGATGCTCGATCCGACCGGCGGCGTGTAGATTTTTCCGCCGCGCACGATGAAGAGGTTTTCGCCCGCGCCTTCACTGAGCAATCCGCCCGGCGCCAGCGCTATGCCTTCGGCGAAACCGCCGCGCACGGCTTCCTGCGCGATCAACTGGCTGGACAAATAATTGCCGCCGGCTTTAACGCCGGTCGGATAAGTGTTGGGCGCGGCACGATTCCACGAACTCACACAAACATCGACGCCGTTTTCAAGTGCGTCGGCGCCGTGCATCGATCCCCATTCGATGGCGATGACGGAGAATTCGACGGGCGTGCTGCGCGGCGGCGCAAGGCTAAAGGTGAAACCCGCGCGATACGCGATCGGGCGAACGTAAGCGCTTTTCAGTCCGTTCGCGGCGACGACGTCTTCGCAGGCGCGATCGATTTCATCGGCGGAGTACGGCAGATCGAGATCGTATACTTTTGCAGAAAGCAGCAAACGTTCGGTGTGGTCCTTCAAGCGAAAGAAGCGCGAGCCGTTCGGCGTGGCGTAGACACGCTCGCCTTCGAACACGGACGAACCGTAATGCAGCGCATGGGCGCCGACGTGGACCGTCGCTTCGGCCCAGGGGGTGAGTCGTCCGTTGTGCCAGATCAGGGCGGTGGCGTTCATTCGGTTTCCTTTAGGCCTGCGCGGCCGCAACGGGGACGGGCGTGGGTTTCTGACTCAAGCGTTCGATGCGATTGATGACTTCCAGCGCGGCCAATGCCGTGGCTTCGACGATGTCGG
>CAZZWP010000069.1:0-11840 GCA_964657965.1 uncultured Rudaea sp.
GCCGGCGGGCATCGCCAAGCTCGTCAACAATAAAAGTATAAATTGGGATTATTACACCGAGCCGCAGGCGCAATTGAACGGCCGGCGATTGTGGTGGCCGCGCGGCCGCGTGCTGGGCGGATCCAGTTCAATCAACGCGATGTGCTACATCCGCGGCGACGCGCGCGATTACGAGGAGTGGGCGCGACTGGCTGGCGATGAACGCTGGGCTTGGCGCAACGTGCTGCCACTCTTCAAACGCAGCGAAAGCAACACGCGCGCAGCCGATGATTTGCATGACAGCCGCGGATTATTGGGCGTATCGGATTTGCGTTATCACAACGCGCTTTCGCAAGCGCTGATCGATGCCGCCGATGAACGTGGTTATCCGCGCAATCCGGATTTCAATGGACCGACGCAACAAGGTTTCGGCTTTTATCAAGTGACGCAAAAGAACGGTGCGCGCTGTTCGACCGCCGCGGGTTATCTTCGCGCGGCGCGCCGACGGCGCAATCTGTGCGTGCTCACGCGCGCGGTCGTTCAACGTGTGTTGATCGAATCCGGTCGTGCGGTTGGCGTCGATTACCGTCATCACGGCCAGCTCTCGCGCGCTGAAGCGGGCGAGGTCATCCTGTGCGGCGGCACGATCAATTCGCCGCAATTGATGATGCTATCCGGCGTCGGCCCCGCCGACCACCTGCGCGAACATGGCATCCGGGTCGCGCACGATTCACCTGGTGTCGGGGAAAACCTGCAGGATCATCTCGACATCTGCGTGTTGCAGCGATCGACAAAACCGATCACGTACGATCGGCTTAGCGATGCGCTCGTCGCACTGCGGTATCTCATGCTTCGCGATGGACCGGGTACTTCCAACATCGCCGAATCCGGCGGATTTATTCGCTCGCGATTTGCCGAAGACGATCGCTGCGACATGCAGTTCCACTTCGTTCCCGCCTTGCTCGACGATCACGGCCGCCATCGCCTGGACGGTTATGGCTACACATTACATGCGTGCGCGCTGCGTCCGAAAAGCCGGGGATCGATCAAACTCGCTTCAGCAGATCCGGCGGCGCAGGCGATGATCCAGCCGAACTATCTCAGCGACAACGATGACTACGATTTACGCATGCTCATCGAAGGCGCGAAACTTTCGCGCGATCTATTCGCCGCACCTCCGTTCGATGCCTACCGCGGCGAAGAACTCTTTCCCGGCTCGCAAATGAAGACCGACGCGGATCTCGCGGCATTCATCCGCACCAAAGCCGAAACGATTTATCACCCGGTCGGCACGTGCCGAATGGGAAATGATGACGAAGCCGTCGTCGATTCCGAACTGCGCGTTCGCGGCATATCAGGATTGCGAGTTGCCGATGCATCCGTGATGCCTTGTCTACCAGGCGGAAACACGAACGCGCCGACGATTATGATCGCGGAGCACGCTTTCGATTTTCTTGAAGGAAAATAACGGCTGCACTTGCTGTAGGGCCGTCGTTCGCACCATACTCGAAACGCGTGCTTGTGGTTCATGGGGAGGTTCGGCAAGTTGCGCAGCGCCAGCCTGTTGCGTTTCGCCGTCGCCCGCGGGTTAACCATCGCGGTGCTGCTGATTTTCTGCGGCCCGACGTTCGCCGCCGCGCCGACCAGTTGGATGTTCGAACCGCGTTGGTCTGCGCTGGCCGAACCGGTTTTTCGTCGCGTCGGCAGCGCGGCGAAAGTCGCCGAAGTTGACGCGCTCGCGCAGGACGACCACGGATTTCTTTGGATTGGTACGCAGCGCGGTCTGATCCGATGGGACGGCTATCAGTCTCGCGTGTTCGGCGCCGACGTCGGCAATCCCGACGCGCTCCATGATTCGTTCGTCAACGTGCTGTATGCCAATTCGGACGGCACGCTGTGGATCGGAACCAGGGCGAGCGGCTTGGCGCGATACGATCCGACGAGCGATCGCTTCACCAGTTATCCCGTCGGTCAAGACGGATTTTCCTACGCCACCGTCTACGCGATCACGGGCGATAACAACGGCACGTTGTGGGTTGCCACGGGCTCGGGCGACGGTCCCGGCCGTGTGGATCGGCTGGAGATTTCTACCGGCGCCATTCAAACGATCCTACCCGCCGACAGCGGCATGGACGCGCGTGCACGTGCGCTTCTGTTGGATCGCGCAGGGACGTTGTGGATCGGCACACTCAGTGGATTGCTGCGCTGTGAAAAAAAGATGCCGTGTCGCGACGTGGGCATCGCGGGTCGACCGCGCGTCGCGGCGCTGTATGAACAGGGCGACGGCACGATTTGGATTGGCACCAACCGCGGCGCTTTTTTCATGAGGTCCAACGCGTCGCATCCCCAACCGTTCCGCAGCGATTTGGTGCGTTCGGTACAGGATTTCGTCGAACCGGCAGCAGGCGAATTGTGGATCGCTTCGGAGATAGACGGGCTGTTCGTCGCCGACGTCAAAAGCGGACGCGTTCGGCACATACAACACCACCGTGCACTGCCAACAACGCTTGCGGACGATACGCTCACGAAGCTTTTCCGCGACCGCTCAGGTCTTATTTGGGTCGGCTCGGCATCGGACCTCGTGAGCTACGATCCGCAGTCGGCCGTCCTGACCGTGCCGAGCGAGGCGATCAATCCAAACAGCCCGGCCGACACCTGGATCGATGTGTTGCTTGCCGCGCATGACGGCCTTGTGTGGACCGGCACCGCCGCCGACGGTGTCTACGTTATCGATCCTGTCGCAGGCACGTCGCGTCACCTCGAGCCCAAGCAGTTGAATAGTGGAGTCTATGGACTGGCCGAAGCGTCAGGAAAGATATTCATCGTCGACGAAGCAGGCCTGGCGCGCACGGATACCGATGGCAGGCACCTCGAGCGATTTAGCCTGCGGCCGCGCCGCCCCGACGCGCCGATCAACGACATACTTTTCGACCGCGGCTCGGTTTGGCTGCTTGGCTTCGACGGATTTTGGTCGCTCGATCCGCATGCGGACGTCGATGTCTCGCTCGTGCGCGCGTCGTTCTCGGACGGTCTTTCCGACCAGGTCGAGACGAGCGCGATGTGGGAGACGCCGACACGATTGTGGTTAGGCACCAAGAATGGTCTGAATCGTATCGACACCGACCGCGATATCGTCACTCGCATCATGCCGAACGCAGGCGACAACCGCGCGTTGCGCAGCGGATTCATCACGAAGCTCTTTCTGGATCGCCGTCATCGTTTATGGGTCGGCACCAAGTCGGGGTTGTATCGCCTATTGCCGACAATAACCGACACGCCGGCGTTCGAAGCAATACCGCTCGCGGATCCGCAACCAGCGGACATCCTTTCGATACTGCAGGCCGACGACGGCGCCTTATGGATCGGCACCGATGACGGCCTGGTGAGACTCGATCCCGATACGCTCGCCACGCGTAGTCTGCAGCGCGCCGAAGGCGTGACCAACCGCTTGCGCACGGTCAACGCCTCCTGTGCTACCGCTGCGGGCGAACTGCTGTTCGGTGGTGTCGACGGCATTACCGTGGTGAATCCTGACCGTCTGCAAACATGGGACTTCCGGCCGCCTATCGCGGTGACGAGTTTGCGCATCGGAAGCGATCACGTTCCGGCGCTTGGCTATGCCGAAGCGGCCAGTGGACGATCGCCGCTGGTCATCGCACCGGATGCGGGCGGTTTGTCCGTCGAGTTTGCGGCGCTCGATTATTCCGCGCCGGAACGCAATCGCTACGCGTACCGTCTCGAGGGTGTGGATCGCGACTGGATCGACAGCGATCCGCAGGTTCATGCCGCCAACTACACACAGTTGCCGCCGGGCGATTTCACTCTGCGTTTGCGCGGCTCCAATCGGGACGGTATATGGAGCGATCGCGACATTGCGATTGCGATCCGCGTGCTGCCGCCGTGGTATCGCACGCCGTGGGCGCTCGCCTTATACGTGGCACTCTTCGTCGCCATATTGTGGCTCACCGGCACGTGGCGCGTGCGCCGCGCGGCGCGCGCAACGCGCATCCTCGAAAACACCGTGGCCGAGCGCACCGCAGACCTCGCAAGCGCCAATGCCCAACTCGAAGACGCCCGGCAATCCGCCGAGGAGGCGACGCGAACTAAGAGTGCATTCCTTGCCAACATGAGTCACGAAATCCGCACGCCGATGAATGCGGTGCTGGGATTCGCGCAACTCGGTCTGCGCCAACCGTTGTCACCAAAAACGCTGACGTATCTCGACAAGATAGCCAACGCGGGAAAAAATCTGCTCGGCATTCTCAACGATATCCTCGATTTCTCGAAAATCGAATCCGGCAAGCTCGTGCTCGAACGCACGCCGTTCGATATCCGGCACACGCTGGATCAGGTGCGCGATCTGTTTTCGCTGAAAGCGGCCGAACAGCGGATCGAGTTTTCCATCGCATGCGGAGCCGATGTACCCAGCCAACTGGTGGGCGATCCGTTGCGCCTGAGCCAGGTGATGATCAACCTCGTCGGCAATGCGCTGAAGTTCACGCGCGAAGGCTTCGTGCGAGTGAACGTAACGCTGCGACAACGCGCGGGCGACACGGTGACATTGCACGTCGCGATCGAGGATTCGGGCATCGGCATGGACGACACGCAACGTGCGCAATTGTTCGTACCGTTTTCGCAAGCCGATTCTTCTACGACTCGAATCTACGGCGGTACCGGCCTTGGCCTGACCATTTCGCAGCGCATCGTCGAGCAGATGGGCGGACGCATCGACGTGCGCAGCGTCCCCGGCCGCGGCAGCGTATTCGCATTCGACGCGTTATTCGGCGTTGGCACCGTCCCTAGCGAAGTCCGCGGCCCAACGCGGGATGACGCGCAGGAACGCGCGATCGCCGGCGCGCGCGTGCTGCTTGCCGAAGACAATCCGATCAATCAAGAACTCGCCAAAGAAATCCTCGGCGCCGCCGGCGCGATCGTCGTGTTGGCATCAAGCGGCGACGAAGCCGTGCGCATGGCGACGCACGAACATTTCGATTGCATCCTCATGGATATCCAGATGCCGACATTGGATGGCTACGCGGCGACGGCGCTCATTCGCCGACATGCAGCGCGACGTCATGTTCCGATTATCGCAATGACGGCGCACGCATCGGATTCGCATCGATTGGAATGTTTGGACGCCGGCATGGACGACTACGTCACCAAACCGATTGATGCGCGCATTCTCATCGATACGGTGAAGCGCTGGGTCGATAAATGAATTCACCGATGCGACGCGGACGACGTCGGAACGCGTGATGCACTATCCTGAAGACGCTTCGGCGACCTGGTCCAACTGCGGCGGCAGCGGACAATGCAACCCTGCGCAAATCGCTCGCAACAATTCCGCTTCCACGACCGTCACGACACCATCGGCCGAAATCGCTTTGGTCAATCCGCGCACGAGTAATTCTTTACCCGCCGGCAACAGCTGGTCGAGTTTCGGCAACGCGCGATCGAGCGCCACCGACCACTCCTTGCGTTCTTCATACGGCGGAATCGAGTCCGGCAATACTTCGTTCATGCCGAGCAAATAAGCGCGCTGCGCATCGGCATCGTTATCGCTGCCGTATTCCGCGATGACCGTGAATACGTCGGCGAGTTCGGCCACGCACGCCGGCAATTTCACACTTCCATTCGGCTGCGCCTTCGACGGATTCAACGCATCGACCACCTGCATGCTGATCAATTTCGACAGACAGTAATCTTCGATCGCACCCTGCCCTTCGGTTCGCGGAAGCTGGTTGAGCACAATCAGAAAGGTCTGCAGTTGCGGACGGGGCAATTTCCGCAACGAAGGAAACGCCAGCTGCGCCAGCGGCAAGCGCTGCAAGGGATGCAAGTCGGACATTTGACCGTTGAGCTGTTCCGTCGCCGTGCGCGTGGCCGCATCGAAATATTTTTCGATGATGGCGAGCTGTTGATCGCGACGCCGTTGCTCGGAATCGAGTGTCAATGCATAGACGATTTGTATCGCGCCGGTCGGCGTGTGCGTGGCGACGCGCAAGTTCTCCGGGATCGACGTGCGAATAGCACCGGCGTTGGCGATATCGTCCTGCGTCGGCGCCGTGCCACGTTGGGTGATCTGTGCGGAGTTGAGCTTGAGTTGTGTCGTCGCCTCGGGCAACGCGGCGCCTAAGATCGCCGCACGCAGCGGCATCGTGCGGATCGCCGGCGCAAATCCGGAAATCGACGCTTCGGCGCTGTCTTCGTCGCCGACCGACACCGGCTGCGACCATGCGGCCGCGATTTGCGCGAACTCGCTCGGATTGAATTGCGGATCGATGGCCTTGATGCGTTTATCGAGCGGCGGGTGCGTGGCGAACATCGCGGAATAACCCACGCCATCGCCGAATAGCATGTGTGCGACTTCTTCTTTATCCGAAGTATTGAGTTTCGAGCCTTCCGCCAACGCGCCGATTTTTTTCAAGGCGCCGCCGATGCCGAGCGACTGACGCGTGAACTGAACGGCGGATGCGTCGGCGAGATATTCGCGCTGCCGCGAAATGCCGGCTTTGATCAGCCGTCCGAAAAACACGCCGATGTAGCCGATGACGAGAATCGCGATGCCGAACGCGACGATGCCGTTCGAATCGCGGCTGCGCCCGGTGTTCTCGACCAGCTTGCGCCCCACGATGCCGATGACGAGGATGCCGAACAACACGCCCATCAAACGGATATTCAGACGCATGTCGCCGTTGAGTACATGCGAGAACTCGTGTGCGATGACGCCTTGCAGTTCGTCGCGCGTGAGTTTGTCCATGGCACCGCGCGTGACGGTAACGGCCGCGTCCGCTGGCGTAAAGCCGGCAGCAAATGCGTTGATGGCCTGCTCGTCTTCGAGGATGTAAATCTCGGGAACGGGTACGCCGGACGCGATCGCCATTTCTTCGACGACGTTGCGCAGGCGTTTGTGCGCGAAGTCGGGACTCGACGGCTCGACCTGCACCGCGCCGAGCTGTTGCGCGACGGCCGCGCCGCCACTGCGCAGGCTGGAAATCTTATAAAGCGAACTGAGCGAGATGACGGCGAGTACGCCGACGGTGGTCCAGAAAATCACCGTCGGCGCAGCGCTAGGCGCCACGTGCGCGCCGCGGTGGTAACCGTCTGACGCGCCGAACGCAATAAGGATGACGAGATCGATCGCGCCGACGATGCAGACCACCGCCAGCACAAAAAGAATGAGCATGCGCTTCGTGTGCGAACGCGCACGCTCTTGCTGGGCGAAAAAATTCATCGCCACGACGGTTCGATCCCGATAATCAGCTGAAGGAAACTTTTACAGCTTTGCGCGCTTCCGGTGTTTCGATTTCCAGCGGCGTGGCTGGCGTAAACGCGTACATGTTGGCCACGAACGAGTTCGGAAATACTTCGCGCTTGTTGTTGTAGTACATCACGGCATCGTTGTACGCCTGACGCGCGAAGGCGACTTTGTTTTCCGTCGACGTCAGCTCTTCCGACAACTGCATCATCGTCTGGTTGGCTTTCAGGTCGGGATAACTTTCGGCAACCGCCATCAGTCGACCCAGGCCGGCAGTCAATTGCCCTTCGGCGCTGGACAACTGCTGCATGGCTTGCGGGTCGCCGGGATTTGCCTTCGCCGCGGCGAGTCCATTCATGGCGGCGCCACGCGCGGCGGTAACGGCTTCGAGCGTTTCGCTCTCGTGCTTCATATACGCTTTAGCCGTTTCTACGAGATTGGGGATAAGGTCGTAGCGGCGTTGCAATTGCACGTCGATCTGCGCGAAAGAATTTTTATAGTTGTTCCGCGCGGTAACCAGACCATTGTAAACGCCGACAAAAAACACGACGACGGCAACGATGATGACGATAAGAATTATCAAGCTCATAACACGAGGTTCCCTGCTTGACGCTAGAATCGCGCCCCGTGCAAATCATATCATGGGAGCCGCGTTGAACGGACGCGAGGCGACCGTGCTCGAACGTTCGACGGGAGGCTGCGCGGAATGAGGTTCACGCATGCACTGGCGGTTTCGCTGGTGATTTTTTTTGCTCTGAACAGCGGCGATCTCGACGCGCGCGCACCGCGCGCCAAGGCAGCGCAGCCAACCAATGCGCCAGTCAAAGAAAAGGCAGAAGTTGCGGACGACGCAAAAGCCGTCGCGCGCGATTTCGATGGATGGCTCGACCTCGTCGCGCAATCCGGACAAGTGTCGGGTCTCGCCGTGGGCATCGTCAGCGGCGACAAAATTCTTCTGCAACGGGGCATCGGATACGCCGACGCGGCGCAAGGCAAGCCTGTGACGCCGGACAGCGTGTTCCGTCTCGCGTCGTTATCGAAAGCGTTCGCCAGCGCGCTGACCGCTATGCTCGTCGATGAGGGCATGCTGAGCTGGCAGACGAAAGTCGCCGGCGTCCTGCCCACGTTCGAGCTGCATGATGTCGCGGCCAGCGAGCAGCTGACGGTGCGCGACATTCTCAGTCAGCGCGTCGGCCTTCCGCACAATACGTACGACAGCCTGCTCGAACAAAACGCGCCGTATCAGGAATTGGTAGAGAAATTGCGCGAGGTGCCGCTCGCGTGCAACGTCGGCGATTGCTACGGCTATCAGAACATCACGTTCGCGCTGATCGGCGACATCACGTACGCGGTGAGCGGCGATTTTTTCTATCATCAAGTCGAGAAACGCATCTTCCATCCGCTCGGAATGAATAGCGCGACGTACGGCCGCGATGCCATCGAGGCCGATCCGAACTGGGCCAAGCCGCATGCGCGCCGCGGACCGGGGTGGACGCCGATCGCGATCAAGGAATCGTATTACCACGTGCCGCCGGCGGCGGGCGTGAATGCGAGCATCGCCGATATGACGAAATGGCTGATAGCACAAATGGGCGGAAGGCCCGATGTGTTGTCGGCGTCATTGTTGACGACACTGCACACGCCGCTCGTCTCGACGCCGACCGAACTTC
Source organism: uncultured Rudaea sp. (assembly GCA_964657965.1). Classification (GTDB taxonomy): domain Bacteria; phylum Pseudomonadota; class Gammaproteobacteria; order Xanthomonadales; family Rhodanobacteraceae; genus Rudaea. The sequence continues at coordinate 8,908 of CAZZWP010000069.1, forward strand.
ACGCCACGCCGTGGCGGCGCGCGCGATTGAGCGATGCCTCTTACGCACTGGGCTGGCGGATCTATGAGTACGGCGGACAAACACTCGTGTTCCACGCCGGCGCGGTGCAGGGTTATCGTTCGATGATCGCGTTCTTCCCGAAGCAGAAATTCGGCGCTGTCATGCTGTGGAATTGCGAGTGCGTCGTGCCGGGCGGCTTGATGCCGATGTTGCTCGATCGCTACCTCGGTCTGCAGAAAGTCGATTGGGCAGGCCTCGATACCTTGTCGACGGACCACGCGCCGGCCACCGTCACTCGTCAAGCGCGGCGGCGTCATTAGCCGGATGTGTACGCGATACGAAAGCTGACGTATCCTTGTGCGCCGCGCCGGCGCCTCGTCCGCTCGGCGCGGACTTCATCATCAAAGAAAATTATGACTCGTAGCGGAATTGCGGTTGCGCGGCCATGCTGATCGCCGAGCGTTTGTTGCTCATCGCACGCGAACCGGCCACCGGCGATGCGTTGTGGCCGCGCGAACAACCGAGTCCTGATTTGCTCGTCGCCGGCGCGATCGCCGCCGAGCTGGTGACGCAAGGACATCTACCGCTCCACGGCGGATTGTTCCATGCCGATACGCTGATCCCGACGGGTCATCCACTGCTCAAAGAGGCACTTCAGGATTTACGAAGCGAAAAGCTCGACGCCGGGCACGTGCTTCGCGTTATCGCAAATCGAATGGATCCGCTTGCGAAACGATTGCTCGACGGACTATTCCGACGCGACATTCTGCATCGCACTGTCGAACGCGATTGGATGCTGCGGAAAAAAGTGCGCTATCCCGTGCGTTCGATGCAGGCGCGCAACGAGGCCGTCGACGCGTTGGCGACGGCCGCGCAAGGCAATGACTTGAGCGGGTTGGCGTTATTGTTTCTTGCGGATGTGAGCGGCCTGCTCAGCGTATCAATGCGGGCGGCGGATCTCGAACGTGCGAAGCAGCGCGTCCATGTACTCAACAACGTAACGTCGCACAGCGATCAACAGCTGCGCGGCATGGCCAACATCCGCTCCGCGCTGCTGCGTTAGGCACCGAGCTTAAATTCGATGCGGCGGCGCATCTGTTCCTCGACCGCCTTTCCATTTTCCATTTTCGGTTTGAACGTCCAACGTTTCACGGCGTTGATCGCGGCCGTGTTGAAGATGCGCGACGGTTCGGCGTTGACGACTTGCGCGTTGCTGACGGTGCCGTCGGGGCCCACCGTGAATTGAACTTCCACCCAACCTTGCGCGCGTGAGCGATAGGCGTCCGGCGGATAGTCCGGCTGCACCGCGCGCACGAGCTCGGCGACGTGTGACTCGCCCGACGCCGGCGCCGGTGTCGGCGCAGGCGCCTGCACAGGCGGCGGTGCTGGAGCCGGCGTCACCGCGGGAGCGGCAGCCGGCTTTGCGGCGGCTGTCTGGGTAGCGGTCGGCGTCGTGTCCGGCGCAGTCGCGACGGGCGCCGCAGCAGTCTGTGCACTTTGTGCCGTCGCGGCGGCCGCGCGTGTTGCGGCGGCGGTGGCGACCTGTTGATCGTGATCGACCTGTTTTTTCTTGGCGTCGAGTTTGCTGCGCAGAATATTCAACGTGAAGTTGTTCGGATCGACCTTCGTCAGCAAATCGATGACGCGGTTGGCCTCTTCGACGTTGCCCGCGTTGATGTACTGTTCGACCGGACCTGTGAAGTACGGAAATTCCTCGCGAAGCGCTTCATGCGCACTCGGGTTATTCGGTTCTTTGTCGAGTACGCGTAAATAGTATTCGAGCGCATTATTCCCCGCCGGTGCCACGTAACGCTGTTCGCGGAGCGCGGTGCTGGCTTCTTTCAACAGCTGCTCTTTCGACATTTCCGGCGCAGGCGCGGGTGCCGCGGGAGTTGTCGGTGTTTCGGCGGTCGGCGAAGCTGCCGTGCCGGGCGCGGTGGGCGCGGCTTTCGTGGCTACCGGCGCGGGTGGCGTCGGACTGCTCGAGGAAAAGAAAAAATATCCGGCTGCCGCTGCCGCGATCACTATGACGACGATCGGCACGATTTTCATGGCGGACGAACTGGACGAACGCGGCGATTCTGGTTTGGCAGGCATGGTCAACGCTTCTTAGCTAAGAAAGTTTGAATAGCTCGAGATTCCCCTTCCCTTGCAACTTCCTGGCCAGCCGCACAGTCAGGCAATCAGCCCCCTGCTGGCTGCTGCGCATCAGTAAGGTACCGCATTTTTTGTAACATGTGGCAACTTTTTACAGATGCTTAAGCAACGTTCAACCCGTGCCGACAAACATGGCGTAACATTCTGACACTCTCGTACAGGCTGGCTGCAGCGAGCTTAAGAAGGAGCTGAGAAAATCATGGACGGAAAGCAAGCGAGCAAAACCTCGGACGATGCGTTGGTCGACGGCGTCGACTCGGTGGCCGGACGGGCACATGAGACGGTCGACGCGGCGGCGGATAAACTGGATGCCGCAGCAGAGAAGATCTACGCCGCAGCGGACGATCTAAACGAGCGGATCAGCGAAATTCAGGAACGACTCAAGGCGGATGGTGAGCGCTTGTTCGCCAGCGCGCGCGAATTCGGTGAAGTGATCAGCAAGCAGACGCGGCTGCACCCGCTCACGGCGTGCGGCGTTGCTTTCGTCGCCGGCATTGCCGTCGCACGCCTGTTGCGGCGATAACGACCGTCCGTGAACACCCCGGTTGAGAACAGGCCGGTTGAGAGCCGGCCGGTCGACGATCGGCCCACCGATTTGCCGCCGGACGCATCCGTTCCTCCGGCACAGACGAGTGAATCAGATGACGAGGCGTCGGTGCGGAATATCGCGCACGAAGCAATCGAGTATCTTCGAAATCTCACCCAGCTGCTGCTCGGCGAAATCGAAATCGCGCGTGGCAGTTTCAAGCGGTTGCTCATTGCCGCTGTTCTCATAC
>CAZZWP010000069.1:11850-15536 GCA_964657965.1 uncultured Rudaea sp.
GGTTTTTTCGTTGACCATCTGGGCGACGCTCAATGTGCTGCTCGGCGCCCTTGTCGCGCGCTGGCTGCACGACTGGCTGTACGGATATCTCGCCATCGTGCTCGTCAATGCGGCGCTCGTCGCTGCATTCGTCGTCGCCGCACTTCGCTGGAAGCGCGACCTTACATTGCCGCGCAGTCGTGACGCGCTTGCGCGTCTGCTGGAACGTATCCGATGAGTCGGCGTCTCGCCCGCGCTCGGATCGTTGCCGCTCAGAGTCAGTTGACCGCGTGGGATGCCTTGCTCGATGCGGATATGAAGCGACTTCGTCAGCGCCTGAGCCCGACGAAACTGTTGGCAGGAAGTTTCGCTGCCGGTTTCGCGACAATCTTGCTGCCCCGAAAAATGCGGATAGGGCTCGTCTACACGTTCGGCTCGATCGCGTGGCCGCTTATACGGCTATTCGCGCCGACGATGCTGCAAAATTTTCTACAACAGGCCGATGCCGACGAGTGACTACTGAAATCCGTCTTTGAAGATTTCGTCGTTATCCGGAATCACGAGCAGGTTGGCGGATATCGGAGTAAGTCCGCTGACCGTCAACGACTTCCCATTGATCGCACCGGTGCCGATCATGCGCACGGCGTTGTTGCCGTCGAAACCGTAAAGTGTCCACGTCGCGTTGCGCGGCGAGTTGAACGTCACCGCGACATCGTGCGGAACGGTATCTTTATTCGTCAGTAAAACCATCGTGTTTCCGCTGCCGTGAAACCCGTACGCACCCACTTGATCGACGTTCGATGTCGTGGCCGCCACGCTGTCTCCGAACACGTTCGAGCCCGCCGCGTCGTAGTTCAGCAAAATCTGATAGCCGCGTTCGGCTTTCGTGTTTGCCGTCGGCGCTACCCAGCGCGTCGCCATGTCGACGCCTTCGCGCGCGAATATCGCGAGCAATTCGGCTTGCGCGACGGCGCCGCTATTCGTGTTGTCGTTACCCCAGTTGTATTCGGTGATCGCCAGTTTCGTGCCGGGGCAATATTGGTCGATCCACGCGCGTACACGCGGGATCAAATTCGGCTTGTCATAGTGATTGCTGTCGTTGTCGCCGAGCGTTCCGATCCACGAATCCGACACCCACGTCGGATCGTACATTTCCTTCAGCGATTTCAAACGCCTGTCGGCGGTCGCTGTGGAATCGTCGTCGTTAAGGGCGACGTTGGTGCCCTGCGGGTAGTAATGCAGATCGAGGTAGTCGACAACGTGTTTGCCGCCCGCGAGCGGATTGGCGCACACCTGTTGCAGATACCATGCGACGAAAGCCAGACCACCGTGATTGGCGCGGTCGGTACTTCCGGCGATGCAATCGCAATCGGCGGAATCTTGCGCCGAAGAAAACAAATCCGGATAGCCCCAGGTCACCGGGCCCGTCACCAGCGCATTCGGATCCTGCGCTTTGATCGCCGCGCCGTAGTCGGCTGCCTTGCCCCAGATTTCATCGTACGTCGGCGGATTCGGATGAACATCGCGATGCGTGGAATTCCACAACATGACTTCGTTGTCGAGCGAATAAAGTTGGACGCCGCCGTTCGTGGCCGAGCCGAACGTCGCTTTCAAATGGCTCACCCACGCAGCGGTATCCGCCGACGTATCGGCGATGGACGTGTCAGTCGGATCGTTGCCGGTGATCAGCCCGTCGACGCAGTATCCCGTCGTGTTGGTGCTCGCGTTGCATTCGCCATTGCCGGCGTCGGCGTGACACCACGTTGGCGGATTGGGCGCGTAGAACCTGCATTCGTCCGATGTCTGCGGTCCGTATTTCGCCTGTGAAAATCCAGACACTACCTGGGTCGGATGCGCGGAATCGAATTTTTCCACCCAGCCGATGGTCGGAACGGCGAGCAACGGCTGAATATTCGAATTCAGGGCGCTTGCGATAAAGTCGTCTGCGCTGTCGGTTTGATCGTTACCGTATCCGAGATAAAAATAGTCGTTGCCGGCGTTGTGCGCCGGGCCTTGCCAGTTATAGCGGCTGGTCGAATTACCACCCCATCGGCGCACTGTGTAGCCCATCTGCGCGTTACGCGTGGCATCGCCGTATGCGACGCCGAAGATGAGCGGACTTACCGGGCGCACGTTCATCGTCGTATCGACCGTCACGCTGACCGTGCTACCCGACGTGGCAGCGTGCGCGATGCCGGCAATCAGAAATAACGAAAGAGCAGACGCGCAACGCATGAGAAGACTCCGATCGACGTGCACAGCGTAACCACCTACGTGGCAGGCGTCTGGGACTAAGTCACCAAGCGCAGTGTGACATGACCCACAAATTCCTCATTGAACCAGAATCGTGATCAGCGTCTTGATCTGTTCCGGGGGAACGGTCGTCGGATCGTTTACATACTCTTCTATCGGCCCGCCTGCCGGTTTGTAGGCTTGCAGCGTCAGCCATCCGAATGCTTTCTTTATCGCGTCGGGCAACTGTTCATAAGGTCCACTGTGCATGAACTGCACCGCCTTTCCGGCGTAAGTCGTACCGCTCTGGATACTGCCGGTCGCCGCGACATCATTTCGATCGACAGGAATGCCCGCGTTGAATGCCCAGGGTTCGCCTGGATTGCTCGTCGTGATCGTCAGCGGTGCGCCTTGCATCTTGATCGCGTTGGCGGCCATGAAGGTGCCGAGGCTGGTATAGGCTGCCGTGAGTACGTCTTTGGCGGTGTCGGCGGTCGCAGTTCCCGGAACGAAGTAGATTTTCTTCGCCGCGACCGTCACTTCGTTGCCGCTGATGCCGCTGACGTCCATCGTCGGCATGCCTTCGACGAATGTTTTTAACTTCGCCAACCCTTTGTCGTAATCCTTGCCGACCATCGAATCCATCATCAGGTTGAAATAGCGTCCGATGAGCTTGCCGCCGGCGTTGACGTCGAGGCCCCACGTTACTTTCGTGCCCTGACCCACGGGCGTGAGTACGTACGTGGCGCCGGCTTTACCCATTTCGCCGAAATCCAGCGCGGCTTTTATCGATTCATAAGGTTTGCTTTCGGTGATCGTCTGGCTGCCGATGCCGATATCTTTGTTACCCGACCAGCTCTCCATCGCGCCGACGCCGGTGGCGGGACCCGAATACGTATATTTCGCGTTCGGATCTTTGTCGAACCAGGGCGACCATTCGTTGAAACGCCGAAAGCCATCGAGCACGGTGAATATTTGAGACGGCGGACGATCGATCGTGATGGAACGTTCGACGTGCGCCGTATCGGGCAGCACGAAACCGATGCCGACGACCAGCGCGACGACGACCGCAAGAAAAATCAGAAGATTCCGCAAGAATCGCATGCCGTACTCCCCGGTGATGCGGTGGCGCGAATCCTAGTGCAGAAGGGCGGCGTTTACCACCGCAAAAAAAGAGGGATCGGATTAAAGGCTCTCCCTGCGCTGGGCAGTCACAGGGAGAGCAACTTATCGTGGTAGCAAAATATTATTCGTAAAGCTGGTTTGGTTACCCGTATCGGAGAAAAACACTTTTCCGGATACGCAGTCGATCGTCGAAAACCCGATCGGTTTGCTCAGGCTAATCCGTCAGCCATCAACGAGCGGTTGTATGTCTAGGCGAAGCTAAATTATTTCTTCTTCGCTTTCTTGACTGCAGACTTCTTGGTGGCTTTCGCTTTCGCTGTTTTCTTGGCAGCTTTCTTTGCAGGTTTTTT
>CAZZWP010000070.1:0-14234 GCA_964657965.1 uncultured Rudaea sp.
AACCGCGCTGTTTCAGTACGCGGCGGTTTTCTTCGGCCAACACGGCGCCGCCGCCGGTCGCGAGCGCCACGCCATCGCGCGCGGCGAACTCGGCAAGCAACACCGATTCGCGATGACGAAATCCAGATTCGCCTTCCACCTCGAAAATGAGCGGAATATCCGCGCCGCAATGTTCTTCGATCACATGATCGAGATCGAAGAATGGCAGGCCGAGCAGCTCGGCGGCACGTCGGCCGATGGTGGTTTTGCCGGCGCCCATGGGCCCGACGAAGAACAGATTCGGAGCGGGATTCATGCCGCCGATGCTAGCAGAGGCGCAGCGCCGCGGCGCGCGGAACGCTACAATGACGCGACTCTCGCTTTTCGTCCGTCGCATGGTTCGTTTCATCGCCGTTTTCGTGGTGTGTTTGCTCGTCCTGTTCGCGCTGGAATTGTGGCAGCCGGTGCAAGACAGCGTGATCATGCCATTCACGGCCGGGCTCGCGCAGGTGAGCGTTTGGGTCATGCAATTGTTCGATACCAACATCGTCGCACGCGGCAACGATATTTTGGACGCGCGTACGGGTGGCGGCATCCAGATCGTCGCCGGTTGCAACGGCGTGGAAGCGGTGTTGATTCTCGTGTCGGCGATTCTCGCTTTTCCGGCGCCGTGGAAAAACAAACTCGTCGGCGTGGTGCTAGGATTTTTAGCCATCCAAACGCTGAATCTGGTGCGCATCATCACGCTGTATTATTTGCAGCGTTGGTCGATGGCGTGGTTCGACTGGTTCCATCTCTACTTATGGCAAGCGCTCATCATTTTGGACGCGCTCGTGTTCTGGTTGATCTGGCTGCGCTGGCTACCGCGTGCGCCGCGCGCCGCCGTTGCGTGACGCTGCTAGACTAGCGCCGTCCACTCAGGAGGGCAGCCATGCATACCGTGACCAAGGTCATCGAGATCAGCGCATCGTCGAAGAAAGGTATCGAGGATGCCGTCACTGGCGGATTGAAGAAAGCCAGCCGCAGTGTAAAAAAAATCAAGAGTGCGTGGATCAACGAAATCAAAGTGCACACCGACGACGACGGCACCATCAACGAATGGCGCGTCAACATGCGCATCAATTTCCTGGTCGAGTGAACGCGCGTGGCGACTATTTCTTCGGCCATGGTGACGACGGCATTCGAACTGCCGGGCCATCGCATCACGCGTAATTTCGGTGTCGTCCGCGGCATCATCGTGCGGTCGCGCAGCATCGTCGGCAATGTCGGCGCGGCGCTGCAAAGTCTCGTCGGCGGCAACATCACGCTATTCACCGATTTATGCGAAACGGCGCGCCAAGATGCGTTCGACTTGATGTTGCAGCACGGCGGCATGCTCGGCGCCAACGCCATCATCGGCATGCGATACGACGCGAACGAGGTGACGTCCGGCATCACGGAAGTGCTGGCCTACGGAACGGCGGTATTCGTCGAAGGCGATTCGTCGCGCTGATCAGCGTCCGCGCACGATCCGCTTTACGTGCCGTTTTTGGTCGAGCACGAAACGAAGACTGGCCAGCGCGGGCAATGTCTTTATCTCGTGCCGACTCAAGCGCTCGTAGTGCATGATGAATCGATGCAGCGTCGCATGCGATTGCGCGTGCACGGCACCGCGTGCGCGCAGCGCCTGCTCCTGTTCGTTGCGCCATGTTTCGACGATGCGGAAACTCGGCGCTTGCAGAACGACGAGGCGATCGAGCCGTTTCCATAATCGCACATAGTGCTCGCCGATCTGGCGATTGACCCAGGTGCGCCACGTCGCATCGGGATCTTCGTCGCGTTCGAGCACGTTGATGGGACGCCGCAATGCGCTGCCGCTCTGCGGCGTGACGCCGACGCACCAGCCTTCGAGAATCACGAAGCGCGGTGCCTGCACAATCTTTTTCCAGTGCGACGGCGGCAGACGCGTATCGAGTCCCTTATCGAAACGCGGCACGCGGGCGGGATGTCGCGGTGACGCATCGCGTAAGGCATCGAGGGTGCGAAGTGCGAGATCAATGTCATGGGTGCCCGGTACGCCGCGCGTTCGCAGCAACGGATGGACGTCACGCGACAGCCGTTTGCGTGCTGCGCGGCCGAGATAAAAATCGTCGATCGAAATCGTGAGCGCGTCGATGCCGATTGCATTCGCGGCGGCGACGACTTGTCCGGCGAGCGTGCTTTTGCCGCTGCCCTGCAAACCGGACAGACCGATCACGGCGGCATGTCGACGCGACGCGCGCAAGGCCAGATCGAGCACGGCCGCGACCACGGCATCGGCGTATTGGTGCGTGTTAGCATCGCGTGACATAGGTGAGATTGTAGCGATGACGACATCGGAAAATCTTTACACGGAGGCGATCGGCACGTTTCGCGCGTTGCTAGACGACGCCAAGCGCGCGGGCGATTCAGAACCCACGGCCATGACACTGGCGACGGCTCGCGCAAACGGCCGCGTCGCTGCGCGCATGGTGTTGTTGAAGGCGGTTGACGAGCGCGGTTTTATTTTCTACACGAACTATCAGAGCGCGAAGGCGGAACAAATCGCCGCGCATTCACAAGCGGCGTTGTGTTTTCTCTGGAAGACATTGCGCGGCGGCAGCGGTGTGCAGGTGCGCGTCGAAGGAACGCTGCAACCGACCACGGCCGAAGAATCCGACGCGTATTTTGCGTCGCGAGCCCGCGAAAGCCAGATCGGCGCGTGGGCATCGGAGCAATCGCAAACACTGCCGAGTCGCGAGATTTTCTTCGAACGCATTGCGGAGTTCGAAAAGAAGTTCGACAGCCAATCCGTGCCGCGTCCGCCGCATTGGGGCGGATATCGTCTTGTCCCGGATCTGATCGAGCTGTGGTACGGCCAGCGCGCCCGATTGCACGAACGTTATCGTTATGAATTGGTGGACGGGCAATGGTCCAAACGCATGTTGTATCCGTGAATAAGTGCGTCGCGTGAATAACGTCGGTCCTCGACGCATCGTCTGTCTTACCGAAGAGCCGACCGAAGTTCTGTACTCGATCGGCGAACAGGATCGCATCGTCGGCATTTCTGGTTTCACCGTGCGCCCGCCGAGAGCGCGCAAGGAAAAACCGAAAGTGTCGGCGTTCACGAGTGCGAAGATCGAGGAAATCCTCAAGTTGAATCCGGATTTCGTCGTCGGCTTTTCCGACATTCAGGCCGACATCGCGCGCGATCTGATCAAAGCGGGTGTGGAAGTCTGGATAAGCAACCATCGTTCGGTCGACGGCATCGTGGATTACATTCGACGGCTCGGCGCGATGGTCGGCGCGTCCGACAAAGCGAACAGACTCGCCGACGACGCCATGCGACATATTGCACAAGTGGAAAATGCCGCATCGCAATTTTTACGGCGACCGAAAGTCTATTTCGAAGAGTGGGACGAGCCGATGATCTCCGGCATCCGGTGGGTCGCCGAGCTGATTCGCATCGCAGGCGGCGACGATATATTTCCCGAGCGCGCCGAAAAATCGCTGGCGCGCGATCGCATCATCGCCGACGCGGACGAAGTCGTGCAGCGTATGCCTGATATCATTTTTGGTTCGTGGTGCGGAAAAAAGTTTCGGCCCGAGAAGGTCGCTGCTCGGTCGGGATGGAAAAATATTCCAGCGGTTCGCGACGGTGAATTGCATGAAGTGAAATCGCCGATCATCTTGCGGCCCGGACCCGCCGCATTGTTCGACGGGCTGGACGAATTGCATCGCGTCGTAACGTCATGGGCGTCGCGGCATACCCGAATTCAATAGACACTCATTCGTCAAAGTTCGCGTAGAACAGCGGTGCATCGATCTGCACTTTGACGGGATATGCGCTCTTCGCCGGCGTCGTCACGCCCAATTGACCAAGAGAATTGTCTCCCCAGCAATGCACGCTGCGATCCATGGCCAATCCGCATGCATGACCTGCGCCGGCTGCGAGTTGCGTCATGCCGCTCAGCGCTGAGCCATCATCATTGATGATCTTGATGCCGATGGACGAATTACTACCCGCGGCGGTTGCGCCGAGTTCCAACTCCTGGTCGGAACCCCAACAGCGTACTGTGGAATCGGCGAGGATCGCGCAAGAAAACGCATAGCCCGCGGCCATGTCGAAGGCATTCTTGATTTTGCCACTCTCGTCGTTCGAAGCCACCGCAAAGGCGCGACCATCCGTCGTTCCGTCTCCGAGTTGACCATGACCGTTCGCGCCCCAGCATGCGATCGAATCGAGCGGCGAATCGGCGACTAAGCCGCATAGGTAATATTGACCCGCAACGAGTTGTTCGCCCCCGAAAATGAGATTCACGGTGCCCGAGTCGCTCGGCACGACGACGGTCTGCGGGGAGTCGATCGAATACAAATGGAACTCGCCATTGCCCAATTCGCCGTCCCAACCGCTTCCCCAGCACGCGGCGTGATTATCTGTGAACAGGCCGCATGAGGTTCCCAGCCCGGTAACGATTTGCTTGATGTGCAGCAATGGCGGATTTGGCGGCGTTGTGCTGTCGTCGCGAACGAGCACTTGCATCGGATGCACCGCCTTGTTGCCGACGCCGACGGTCAGATTTCCGATCTGGCCAAACTCGTTACTGCCCCAGCACCAGACGCCAGAATCGATATCGATCGCGCAAACATGTTCGTTGCCGGCCGCTATGGCGACGGCAGGTCCGAAAGCACCAAGGTACGTCGTGACAAGTCCTGCGGTCGTGCGCGGCGTTGTCGTGCCGTCACCCATCTGGCCGGAACTGTTACTGGTGTCGGGCGGTATATCCATCGCGCCGCCCCAACAATAAACATATCCGCTCGCGACGATCGCGCAACCGAAGTCGTAACCCAGCGATGCGGCGATGACATTTTGGCCCGCCACGTCGACAGGCAGCGCGGTGGGCGATCCGTTTCCCCAGCAGGCGAGCCGCTTGTCGACCATCAACGCGCAGGTCTGCACCGCGTTCGGCCCGGATACGATCGAGAGAATGCCCGAGTGCGGCGCGGCGGAAAGCGAATGCACCGACACCGATGCCCAAATCCACGATAACCATCGCACTCCATTGCTGATACGCATGCGGAACGCCTCGATAGAAACGGTACCGACGGTTTATCGGAAACGATCGAAAGATTCGAGGACGCCGAGCGGACGCTAAACGGACAAACCGCGCGATCGACTCGAAATTTCAGTGAGCGTTAATTTGAATCGCTGTACGCATCACTTCGGTAAACAGGCCGATGCTGTCTCATGTATGCGCTTCGTTTCGGACGCATCGAAATCGAATGTCGCGACGAGTGTGCGTTTGGATTTGTCGTCACTCGATTGCGTCCAAACCAATTTGCCAGGTTCGCTTTTGAAACCGGCGATCAGCGTCGCGCCCTTGCTATGCTTGCGCGAATCTTCGTCGAGGCCGAATTGAAACGCCTCGGGCGGATTCGGAATGTAGGAGCCGGCGACGTCCGTCGTGATCGCGGTACTTCCAGCGGTCGTTATCCACGCGATGTGACTGAGTGCGCCCGCGTGTGCGTCCGGGCCCTCGAAATCGTCGTAGTCGAAATCCTTTTTCGTGTTTGCGTCGGGGATGGTGAGTTCTATAACGAGTGCGCCGTTCGCGTCGGACGAGCAGCCGATGTGCAACGTCGCCGCGCGTTCGTTGCCGGCATCGATTTTCATCGTGCCGGTTTTGGTGAAATCGCCATCGGCCAGTGCGAGATTTGAAACGCCAAACATCAACATCGCGAACGCGAACTTTTTCATGACGGGAATCCTCTCGGCGTATTCAACGTTTGCGAATGGATAAAACGAACAGGGGTCACGTCGCCAGCGACGCGCCGAGATCCGCAATCGTCTTGGCCATAGCGCCCGCCTGCAGCGCGCGTTCGCTGGAGGCATTACCTTGCATCGCGCGTTTGAGAACGCCTTGTGCGATAGCGGCGAGCCGGAAAAACTGAAAGGCGAGCAGAAAGTTCCAATGCGGTCGCGGATCGACGCCGGCGTTCGTCGCGAAACGGTCGACGATGTCGTCTTCGGATGGAATTCCCAGTGCGGCGCGATCGACACCGGCCAAGCCGGGCAGAATCGCGTTGCGCGGCAGGCGCAATGCCATACAAAAATAGGCGATGTCGGCGAAGGGATGGCCCAGCGTCGACAATTCCCAGTCGACGATGGCGGCGATGCGCGGCTCGTTTTCGTGCCAGATGAGATTGTCGATCCGAAAATCGCCGTGCACGAGCGCGATGCGGCTGTCGTCGTTCGGCACGCGCGTCGGCAACCACGCGATCAGCGTTTCCATCGCGGCGAGTGGCTCGGTTTCGGCAGCGCGGTATTGTTCCGTCCATCTGGCGACTTGCCGCGCGAAATAATTTCCTGGCTTGCCGAAATCGTCGAGGCCGATCGCGGCGACGTCGATCTTCGCCAGCGCAGTCAGCGTGGTGACGATCGTGTCGTAGTGCGCGTTGCGTTGCTGCGGCGTGAGATCGGGCAGCGACGGATCCCAATGAATCGGTCCCGGCATGAATTCCATGACATAAAACATGCTGCCGATGACGGAGTCGTCATTGCACAAATGCAACGGCTTGGCGACCGGCACGGTCGTTCCATGCAATGCGCGAATGACGCGGAATTCGCGATCGACAGCGTGGGCGGACGCGAGAAGTTTGCCGGGCGGCTTGCGACGAAGCACGTAACGACCGGACGCAGCTTCGATCGAATACGTTGGATTGGATTGTCCGCCTTTGAATTTTTTCGCGGTCAGCGGCCCGCGAAATCCATCGATATGTTTTTCGAGGTAGGCGGCTAATTCGAATTCCGGAAGCGCGAGTACGTCGCTCATGATCGCGCATCTTTCAACATGGATTTGGCGAGTGCCGCGATGTGCACTTCGTCGGGACCATCGGCGAGCCGCAACGCGCGCGCCCCGGCGTAGGCGTGCGCGAGAAAATGGTCGCCGGACAATCCGGCCGCGCCGTGAATTTGCATCGCGCGATCGATGACGTCGCACGCCATGCGCGGCGCGACGATCTTGATCATCCCGATGGCATCCTTCGCACCTTTGATGCCGTCGCGATCGAGCGTCGATGCGGCAGCGAGCGTAAGTAACCGCGCCTGCTCGATGTCGCACCGCGAGCGCGCGATCGCATCCTGCACCATGCCTTGCGTTGCGAGCGGCTTGCCGAATGCGATGCGCGATTTGGCCCGATCGATCATGCGTTCCAGCGCGCGCTGGGCGAGGCCGATCAGGCGCATGCAGTGATGAATGCGGCCGGGACCGAGCCGTCCTTGCGCAATCTCGAAACCGCGGCCTTCGCCGAGGATCAGATTTTCAGCCGGCACGCGGACGTTGTCGAAAATGATTTCCGCGTGACCGTGCGGCGCGTCGTCGAAACCGAAAACCTCGAGTGGGCGCACGATGCGAACGCCGGGCGTGTCGCGCGCGACGAGAATCATCGCGTGACGTCGGTGCGGCTCGGCGTCGGCGTTGCTCACGCCCATAACGATGAACACGGCGCAGCGCGGATCCATCGCGCCGGTTGTCCACCATTTGTGTCCGTTGATGACGTAATCCGGGCCGTCGCGCTCGATGCGCGTGGCGATATTCGTCGCGTCGGAACTGGCGACATCAGGCTCCGTCATCGCGAATGCCGAACGGATTTCGCCGTCGAGCAACGGTTTCAGCCAGCGTGATTTCTGTGCAGCGGAACCGAAATGCGCGAGCACTTCCATATTGCCCGTGTCCGGCGCGTTGCAATTGTATACTTCGGGCGCGATGAGCGAGCGGCCCGTGATTTCCGCCAGCGGTGCGTAATCGAGATTGCTCAAACCCGCGCCGAGTTCGGCATCGGGAAGAAACAAATTCCACAAACCGGCCGCGCGTGCTTTTTTCTTCAGCGATTCGATGATCGGCGGAATCGTCCAGCGTTGATTCGGCTGCGCGATGTGCGCGAAATAGTCCGGCTCGGCCGGTTCGACGTTCTCGCGTTGAAAGTGGATAAGTCGATTGCGCAATTCGCGCGCACGTTCCGAAGGGGCGAATAAATCAGTCATCGGAAATCTCGCAGTGCGGACCTCAATAATATGTCACGACTTCGTGGTCCGAGGGTGCGGACAAGTGCGGCAGCATGTTCCAGATCTGCATTTCCCATCCGGTTCGCGCGCGAAATTCGCTAACGGCGGTGTTGCGCAGTGCGATGTTCAACGCGACGGTGCGCTCCGCATCGCAACCGAGCGCCGCTTGCGCGCATTGTGCGATCGGCCCCGCTGAACTGATGACGAGAATTTTTCCGCCGCGCGCCGATGGCAATCGTTCGCGCGCGCGGGCGATACGTGCGCCGAACGCTGGCCACGATTCCGTCACGCCATCCAACGTCCCCAACGCCCATTCGCGCAGCGCGGCGGCGAGGAGTGCGTGCACCGCGCGGCGGTTGGACGGATCACGGACGGCGGCGTCGACGAGATCGTCCTGGCGCGTCGTCGCATAAGCGCGAACGATGCCTTCGTAATCGAATTCGTTCCAGTCCGCGTCTTCGATGACGGCAGGCAGCGTTCGTTTTGCCGTCGAGAAAGCCAGTTCGATCGCCGCCAGCGTTTCCTTGTGCCGCCGCAACGAGCCGCGAGTGACGTGCGCGAACGCTAGATCGGGATGCGCGACGAGCCACGCCGCCAACCGCTTCGATTGCTCGTGGCCGATATTGGAAAGGACGTCGTAATCATCGCTGCCGAACGAAGCCTGCGCATGACGGATCAGCCAGATGCGTCCGGATTTCGATTCCGCCATGCGCTTATTCGACCACGAGGTCTTGCGTGAATTTCACCACGAACGGTACCGACTGGCCCGGCGGGGCCACCTTCACCATGAACACGAACGTGCCGCTGCCGTCGATGGGAAATTCACCGAGATAATCGATATCACCTTCTTCGTTCGTTTCGCGCATGCGGATGGGCTGCTCGTGCCCGGTGAGATCGCCGACGGTGGCGGTGACGGCGGCGCTGATCGTGTGAGCCGCTCCTGTTTTGGACTCGACGGAAATGTTGAGCAGTCCGTTTTTTCCCGAACGGTCGATTCCGTACTGCTTGGCCATCGCTGGCATGAGTTGGTGCGTGGAAATGGCGCTGTAGCGAACGACGATGTCGCCGAAATCCTTTTCGGATTCCGTATCGGCGATCGCGGGCGCGGTGCACAGCGCGATGATCGGTAGTGCGAAAAAGCAAATGCGAGCGATGGATTTCATGCGATGTGTGCTGCCAAGTCTGTCAACGGCGCGATGATGAGCATGCGCACGAGAATCAATGCAATCGACGCAAACCAGTACGAAAAATCGATGCCGCCGAGCGACGGGATCAGACGGCGGAACGGCCGTACGACGGGATCGGTGAATCGTAACAGCAGCGCGTAGTTCGAGTCGTAACGCATCGATGGAATGAAACTCATCACGCATACGACGAGAATCGCGGCGATTTCGATCAGGATGATCCAATCGAAAACGTCGACGAGCGCGTGCACGATCACGCCGGCAACGCTCAAGCGTGCTCCAAGCATGGCGACGAGCAGCGCCAGTTCGATCGCCGCGACCAGCCACGCGACGAGCAGCGACGAAAAATCGATGCGCCGCCAGCGCGGAATGATGTTGCGCAAGGGCATCACGACGGGGTTCGTGAACTGATAGACGAAACGGCAGATCGGATCAGTAAACGGCGCGGCGATGAGAATGAGCAATGCGCGCACGACGAACATCGCGATGAAGAATCCGAAAATCGTCTGAATCAGAAAAACGCCGGCGTTCTGTAAATAGCTCATGGCGAATCCATGTGCGCCGACAACTGGTCGCCACGTTTCGTCGCGGCGGCAATCGCGCGCGCGACGATGGCGTTGAAATCGTCCGCGCTGAAACTGTCGAGCGCGGCTTGCGTCGTGCCGCCGGGAGAGGTGACGCGTCGCCTCAATTCCGCCGCATCGACCTTCGACTCGCTGAGCATCTTGCCCGCGCCGAAGCAGGTCTGAGTTGCCAGTGCGCGCGCCGCATCGCGTTCCAATCCCTGCGCGACGGCGGCGTTTTCGAGCGCTTCGACGAGCAGGAAAAAATAGGCGGGACCGGAGCCCGACAATGCCGTCACCGTGTCCATCAACGCTTCGTCGGCGATCCAGCGCGATGTGCCGGTCGCATCGAGGATGTCTTGCGCGAGCCGGCGCTGTTCTTCCGTCGCGCGCGCGTTGGCGCACAAACCGGTTGCACCCGCGCCGACCAGCGCGGGCGTGTTCGGCATGCAGCGGACGATGGCGACATTGCCGCCCAGCCATCGGTCGAGTTGATCGGTGCGGATACCGGCCGCGATCGACACGACCAGCGGCGTTGCCGATTGAACGGTATCGCGCAAACTCGCGCAAACCGTTTTCATCACCTGCGGTTTGACGGCCAGTACAACCACATCGGCATCGCGCGCCGCATCGACGTTCGATGCGTGCGTGGCAATTGCGAAATCATCGGCGAGCTGCGTGCGCAGGTCACCGTTCGGTTCGGAAACCGTGATCTGCTGTTTCGAAAATCCCGTCGCGATCAGGCCGCCGATCAAACTGCGCGCCATGTTGCCGCCGCCGATGAAGGCGACCTTCGCCGAGGACCGATGGTTCATGCGGCATGCCTGGCTATTTTCATCAGCGCAGACCCGAGCGCCTCCTTGGCACACTCCAAATCGTGACGCTGTTGCAGGTTCATCCAGCTTTGAGCATCGGTTCCGAAGTAACGCGCGAGGCGCAGCGCCGTATCAGCGCTGACGCCACGCCGCTCGCGGACGATCTCGTTGATACGAGCCGCCGTAACGCCAAGGGCTCTGGCCAATGCATTGCTGGACAAATGCATAGGACGCATGAACTCTTCGCGCAGAATTTCGCCGGGATGAATGGGAGGTAATTTTTTGCTCATGTCTGCCTCAATGATAGTCGACTATCTCGACGTCCTCCGCGTCTTTTCCACTCCAACGGAAACAAATTCGAAATTGATCGTTTATGCGAACGCTTTGCTGACCCGCCCGATCGCCCTTCAGGGCTTCGAGTCGATTGCCCGGCGGCGCCTTCAGAAAACTCAGTGAGGCTGCCGCATGAATGAGTTCGAGCTTACGTCGCGCAGACGACTCGATGAACTTGAAGCGGCGCGTGGAAGATCGCTCAAACAGCCGTTGCGTATCTTTGCAGCGAAACGATTTTATAGTCACTATTTATTCTATATCGATAAACGATAAAAAGTCGATCATCGCTTGCCGAACAATGCAGTCCCGATGCGCACCATCGTCGCGCCTTCTTCGATCGCCACTTCGAAATCGTCGGACATGCCCATCGATAACGTGTCCACCGATGCATGGTTCGATTTCACCGTATCGTAAAGTTCACGCATTCGACGAAATGCCTCACGGCGGACATCGAGATCGTCGCTTGGCTGCGGAATAGCCATCAGACCGCGAAGCTTTAAGCGCGGCGATCGAATTATTTGGTCGGCCAGCGCCGACGCATGGTCGGGAGAGCAACCCGACTTGCTCGCTTCGTCGTCGATGTTCACTTGAATCAGCACATTCAGCGGCGGCAGCGATGGCGGTCGGAATCGATCGAGCAAATCGATGAGCTTGGCGCGATCGAGCGTCTGCAACCACGCGAAGTTTTCGGCGACCTCACGGCATTTGTTCGATTGCAACGGTCCGATCAGGTGCCACTCGAGGTCCAGATCGGTCAGCTCGCGCTGTTTGGCTAGCGCTTCCTGAACGTAGTTTTCACCGAAGGCGTGTTGTCCTTGCGCGGCAAGGGCGCGGACGGCGTCGGCGGGCTTCGTCTTGGAAACCGCAAGCAACGTCGCGGAACGGCCCACTCGTTCCGCGGAAGCGTCGATGCGACGGCGAATTTCGAGGTAATCCATTGTCAAGAAAACCACGCCAAAGGGTTGCACCGGCTTGAATTTATAGCGCTATACTGCGTTGCAAGCACGTCCGGACTTCGCGGACGTAAAGTTTCCAAGGGGATTTTCGATGGATATTGCCGAATTACTGGCATTTTCGGTGAAAAACAAAGCGTCGGACCTGCATCTGTCGGCCGGCCTGCCGCCGATGATTCGCGTCGACGGCGACGTGCGCCGCATCAACATTCCGTCGCTCGATCATAAGCAAGTCCATTCGCTGGTGTACGACATCATGTCGGACAAACAGCGCCGCGACTACGAAGAATTTCTGGAAGTCGATTTCTCGTTCGAGATTCCGGGCTTGGCGCGCTTCCGCGTCAACGCGTTCAACCAGAACCGTGGCGCCGGCGCTGTGTTCCGGACGATTCCGTCGGAAGTTCTGACGCTGGAAGATCTCGCGTGCCCGAAAATCTTCAAGGAACTGATCAATCAGCCGCAGGGTTTGATTCTCGTCACCGGCCCGACCGGCTCGGGCAAATCGACGACGCTGGCGGCGATGCTCGATCACGTCAACAAAAACGAATACGGCCACATTCTGTCGATCGAAGATCCGATCGAATTCGTACACACCGCGCAGAAATGCCTGATCAACCAGCGCGAAGTCCATCGCGACACGCACGGATTCAACGAAGCGCTGCGCTCGGCGTTGCGCGAAGATCCCGACTTCATTCTCGTCGGCGAAATGCGCGACATCGAAACGATTCGTCTGGCGCTGACAGCGGCGGAAACCGGACATCTCGTGTTCGCCACGCTGCACACGAGTTCGGCATCGAAAACCATCGACCGCATCATCGATGTGTTCCCCGCCGGCGAAAAACCGATGGTGCGTTCGATGTTGTCCGAATCCTTGCGCGCGGTGATTTCGCAGTCGCTGCTGAAAAAGGTCGGCGGTGGACGCATCGCGGCACACGAAATCATGGTCGGCATTCCGGCGATTCGAAACCTGATCCGCGAAGACAAGGTCGCGCAGATGTATTCGTCGATCCAAACCGGCAGCCAGTACGGCATGCAGACGCTGGATCAATGTTTGCAGGATATGGTCAAGCGCGGCGTGATCACGCGCCAATCTGCGATCGGTTACGCGAAAAACAAAGAGATATTCAAGTAAATATGTGATTCGGATTTCGCTGTCCGAATCGCTGGAGCGATGTTATGAGTGCTGTTGATTTCACCTCCTTCCTCAAGTTGATGGCGCATAAAAAGGCGTCGGACTTGTTCATCACGGCCGGTATTCCGCCGTCCATCAAAGTGCACGGACGCGTCGCGCCGATTACGCAGACGCCGCTCACGCCGCAGCAATCGCGCGATATGGTGCTGAACGTGATGACACCGTCGCAGCGCGAAGAATTCGAAAAGACGCACGAGTGCCAGTTCGCCATCGGCGTGTCCGGCGTCGGCCGTTTCCGCGTCAGCTGTTTCTATCAGCGCAACAACGTCGGGATGGTGTTGCGTCGTATCGAAACGCGCATTCCGACTGTGGAAGAATTGAATCTGCCGCCGATCATCAAGACATTGTCGATGACGAAACGTGGCATCATCATTTTCGTCGGCGCGACGGGTACCGGTAAATCGACATCGCTCGCCGCGATGCTCGGGTATCGCAACCAGAATTCCACGGGTCACATCATCACGATCGAAGACCCGATCGAATACGTGCACAAGCACGAAGGCTGCATCATCACGCAGCGCGAATTGGGCATCGACACCGATTCGTGGGAAAACGCACTGAAGAACACGCTTCGCCAGGCGCCGGACGTGATCATGATCGGCGAAGTCCGCACGCGCGAGACGATGGAACACGCGATCAACTTCTCGGAAACCGGTCACTTGTGCTTGTGCACGCTGCATGCGAACAACGCCAATCAGGCGATGGACCGCATCATTCACTTCTTCGCCGAAGATCGCCGCGAACAGTTGTTCATGGATTTGTCGCTGAATCTGAAAGGCGTCGTCGCGCAACAGCTCATTCCCACGCCGGACGGAAAATCGCGCCGTGTTTGCGTCGAAGTATTGCTCGGTACGCCGCTCGTGCAGGATTACATCCGCAAGGGTGAGGTGCACAAACTGAAAGACGTCATGAAAGAATCGACGAACCTCGGCATGAAAACGTTCGATCAGAGTTTGTTCGAGCTTTATCAGGCCGGCGAGATTTCGTACGAAGATGCGCTGCGTCACGCCGACTCGACCAACGAAGTGCGCTTGAAGATCAAGCTCGCGCAAGGCGGCGATGCGCATACGCTGTCGCAAGGTATGGATGGTGTGGAGTTGGTGGAAAGCTGATTCGCATGCGCTTCACATTGATCCCGCGCCCGGCCAGCGAG
>CAZZWP010000070.1:14244-15187 GCA_964657965.1 uncultured Rudaea sp.
GCGAGCCGGGCGCTTCGTTTTAGGAATTGCTGCACGATGTCGCGCGATCTGGAACGGCTGCGTTCGACGTGGCGCGTGCTCGGCGACGAAGATCCGTTATGGGCGATTTTGTCGCGGCCCGATAAACGCGGAAATCGCTGGGATATCGATGAGTTTTTCAAATCCGGCGAAGTGGAAATCGCGGGAATCGAAAATTATTGCGCGAGTTTGAAGCGACCCGAGCAGCGCAACACCGCGTTGGATTTCGGGTGCGGCGTCGGACGTCTGACCCGTGCGCTGTCCACGCGATTCGCGAATGTCATTGGCGTCGATATTTCATCGAGCATGATTACGCGTGCGAAACGGTTGCATGCCGATTTGGCGAACGTGAGTTTCATCGAGAATGCGCAGCCGGATTTGCGGTTGGTCGATGACGCGAGCATTGACTTCATTTATTCCGTGATCACACTGCATCACATGCCGGCTGCGCTGCAACGAAATTACATCGCAGAATTCATGCGGATTTTGTCGCCGCACGGCATCGCTATTTTTCAGTTTGCAAGCGGCTACAGCGATGATCTGCGCGGGTTGGCGTACCGCGCGATTCCGAACTGGTTGCTGGCGCCGTTGCGTCGACGGATTCATGACGTCGATGCGGCTGCCGAAATGCACACGCTCGACGAGCGCGACGCCACGAAGGTTGCGCGTGATGCGGGGCGTTCGGTGCTGCTGTCTGTGGATGTGGATAGCGCCGGGCGGGGATTTCGTGGCCGCCTGTTGTTTGTCGGCTGAAAAGCTTGTGATTCCAGCCGTAACTGGACTCTAAAAATCTACGTTTGCTTCTAAGCCCGTCGTTCTGGCGGGTCCAGAATCAGTTAATCTTAAGCAAGAGCTTTCACTCGCTGAGCAAGCGAGTCACTTTCTTTGCTGGTGCAAAGAAAGTAACCAAAGAAACACCTGGTTC
>CAZZWP010000071.1:0-15135 GCA_964657965.1 uncultured Rudaea sp.
AAAACAAGCCAGGACGAGCACATCACGGCCACGAAGACGATGGCGCTCGTGGCAAAAGCGGCCGACAGTGTCGATCGGCGCAAAATGGTAAGCCACGACAAGAACGCGCCGATGTAACAGGCGATCGCCGCCCACAGCCAGGGCGTCGACAGGGCGCGCACGAAGGCGGCCGGCGAAAAATCAAAAGGGCCGGTCGCCATGCCGGCCATCTTGAGCGAAATCTGGCAAATCGTTTCGCAGGTCAGCAACAGCAGCCACGCAAGCCAAGTGCGCGCGTTGATCACGAGTGCGGTTCCGCATCGAGCAGGGTCAAGTCGGGGTCGTGTCGGTCCAGGCGCGCCAACGGTTCAAGCAACGCCAGCACCCAGTCGATGACACGATTGCGATGGCGGTACCACAGCCAGTTCGGCAACAGGCGACTGCCCAGGCGGATCTTTTCGTGATGAAGGCCCTGGCCGCTTTGATAGAGCGGAATGCGGTGCGCGATGCAGTAGCGGACGTTTTCCATCCAAGTATAAAAGTATAAATTGTGTTCGCGGGCGACGCTGTAGTCCATGCCGAGAAACTTGTCGATCAGGCGTCTGTCGTCGAGCAAAAGAAGATTGAACGCGACGAGTTTCGAACCGATCCAGAAGGTCGCACACCGCGCGCGCGGTTTTGCTTCGGCGAGCACATCGTGGAAATATTCGCTGGTCAACTCTTCGAATTCATATTCCGCCCGTTCGCGCGTGGATGCGTAAAGGCGCATCACGTCATCCATGATGTCGTCGATGTTGTCGCGCCATTCGACGCGAAGCTGCGCGCTGGATTTCAGCTTGCGCCGCAAATCTTTACGCGTGGTTCGACTGAGCGATCTCAGGTAACCGTCGACGGAATCGAAGTCCACATTGAGGACGGCGGTCGGTAATCCCGGCTGCCGGCGCAGGCGATGCGAGTGCGCGGTGTCCGTCCACAGATTGTTCTGCGCGGCGGTGGCGTCCTTCACCGCGAGCATGCCGGCGCGTTTGACGTTCGCCGCTTGCTCGGCGTGCTCCAGAATGAAATTCAGGAGTCGCTGACGATCGAGATGGTTCGTCGACGCATCGAAGCCTAAGTGACAGACCTCCGAAACCGGCGAGCCGAATGCGAGCATGCGCTGCCGCAGAAACCGCGGAAAGACGCGGCGGACGATGGCGATGACGGTGCGCAACGGACCGGTCACCGTCGTGTCGAGCCGATAATCCGTCAGAAACGCGGGCACGCACGCCTTGAGGACACCCCGTTCGCGCACGCCGAAGTAAAGCCAGCTGAAACCGGGCAGGCGCGACCGCTCTACCGCGTGATAGTAAGCCCAGTCTTCAAGTTCGCCGGGAAATAACCGATTCCATTCGGCGCCACTGAATTCCTCGACCGATGTTGCAACCACGATTTCCATTAATCGATAGCAACGGCCACTCGGGATTGTTCCGGCATGTGAACGAAACGAGTCGCGGCGACTTCGTTGAAGAAACGCGCGGAGCGTTCGATCACCTGATTGCGTTCCTGATCCACCGTGATCATGTGGTAACTGTTTTCCAGCAGAACGGTTTCGACCGGGCCGCCGATGCCGCGCATGATGGTGCGTACATTTTTGAGACTGGCCACGTCGTCGTCGACGGCGTGCACGACCAGGCTCGGCGTGCGAATGCTGCGCAACTGTTGACGCACGCGGAAAGACAGACGATAGAACTCTGCCAGCGATGGCCAGGGATTGCCGGGTAAACCTGCCGCCGCGCTATCGCCACTCAGCATGCTGCCGGCGATGCGGTTGCGAATACGTTCGTCTTTGATGCCGTAGGGAAAACATTCGTAGAATTTTTTCTTGTGGCCGAATCCGAGTCCGACAACGAGTGGCAGCAGAAACGACAATTTGCCCAGCCACGGAATGGTCCAGCCGTCGTATACGAACGTCGTACCGTACAGTCCCAAACCATCCACTTCGGCTGGGCGATCGGCGGCAAGCTTCAGCGCGAGCAAGGCGCCCATCGATAAACCGGCGACGAACATGTGATCGACGTCTTTGCGCAGGCGATCGGCGGCTTCCCACACACTGCGATACCAGTCGTGCCAGCCGGTTTTCAGCAAATCGTTTTCATCGCCGCAATGACCGGCGAGCTGCATGCCGTACACGGTGAAACCGGCACGATTGAGTCCCTTCGCCACAAAGCGCATTTCGGCGGGGGTACCGGTGAGTCCATGAATCAGCAATACCCCGGATCTGCCCCCGGGCATGTAATAGTCAGTCGATTTGATCATCAGGACAGTCGAATGTTCGGAATGGCGTTATTTTGCCCCAGACCGCGTATGAATACCTAAAATCTCGTTAAGACGACCCGCTTAAGGCGCGCAAACGAGGGCTACGCCCAGTGCGATTGCGAAAGTCGCGAACCAGCGCTGGGGCGAAACTCGTTCGCCGAGGACGACCCGGCTGGCCAAAACGACGCCGCAATATGACAGAGCCATGAAAGGAAACGCCACACTCAGCGGGGCCATGCTCAGTGCGGCAAACCACGCCGTGAATTCGAGTACGTAAACCAGGACGCCGATGATGATCCAGCGCGAAAAGATCATGCGGACCAGCGTCGATTTCGATTCGCCGTCGTGACCGACGCCAAGCTTGAAGCAGAGTTGACCGGCCACGTCGCACAGGACAGTGGCGAACAGCAAAGCGAGCGTGAGCGTCATCGCGACGCCTTTTCGATCGCCACGAGCAAATCACGATTGATGCTTTCGTTTCTCGCCAACAATGCAGCATCGTCGACGCGGCGAGGCTGATCCATTGTTGCTTCCCAGCGCTTGATCCAATTGGAATGATGCGGCGGCGAAAATTCGCCGCAAATATCCGCGCCGACGATGCGCTTGTGCGCACCGATGGTCTCGATGGTTTTCGTTACGGCGGCTAGCGGCATCTGGCCCTGATCCCAGTTCGTCAGCGCTTCGGATTCGGGCAGCACGTCCTTGTCGATGCTGAACCAGACGGCGTCGGTTTCAATCAGCGCGAGTATACGCGCGAGGCTTTCGTCGAGATCCGTCTCGGCAAGATTTCGCCAGATCAAAAAGCCACTCTCGTAGCGATGCCCCGCGCCATCCGGTATGCGATGGTAGAGACGGGACGGCGCATGTTTCCACGGGAAAAGTGCGATCTTTCCCGAGGCCAGCGCAGGCACGTTACCGCCTTTGACGCCGGGTTTGGTCAAGTCCTCGCTGCATGGCCCGAGCGTGACGACGCGGGCGACATTCGGCAATCGCAATGCCTGATTTACCCACGATCCGCAATGCCACCGTGGTGCCAGGCGCATCCAGTCCGGATGGTTGTCGATATGGACGATCGTCATCGGCGTCGCCGATATCTGCATCAGTAATACGGCGACATGATGGAAATCGCCGGAGCCGAGCAGGCTTAGCGTTGGTACTTCCTGCACTGGCAACCGTTCGCCGACGCGGCGCATCGTCTTATCACGGCTCCACAATCGCACTGCGGGCCCGAGATCGCAAAGGTTCACCGTTTCGACGGACGACCACGGCGCGGCATTGCGGAGCGACGACTGCGATTGCAGTGAACCGTCCAGATCGAGAATTTGCAGGCGCATGCGCAGACTTCGGCGGGGTTGTCATGATGATAGTCAAAAACCTGCGACGCAATCTCCCGGTCCGCGCGTCCGTTCATGCCAGACCATCCGATTCGCTGCGCGGTTTTGACATTCCTGCGCAGGGGTTTCATCATCGATAAACGAAAGCTTTCGTAGATGCATCAGAACTTGTATCCTAAATCGATCGCGTCAATGGTGACGAGCTCCATGAATGCCACCGTTCAATTGCCCGAACGTAGTCCGACCGACGCGCAGTTGGCGCAATCGAATTTGCGCTTGCGCATTGGCGCGCACGTGATCGACATCGGTGCGTTGCGCGTCATTTCGCGTCCGGACGCACCGCGTCTTACGAGCAAAGCGGTGGCCGTGCTGATCGAACTGGTCCGCCACGCCGGCGACACGGTCACGCGTGATCAGTTGCTGGAACGCGTGTGGAAAGATCGTGTGACGACGCCCGACGTGCTGACGCAGGCGATCAAAGATTTGCGACGCGCGTTTGTCGACGATGCGAAACCGGCGCGGTACATCGAGACGATACCCAAGGTTGGCTACCGTCTGATCGCGCCCGTCGTGTTGGTGCCGACGCAGGATGCGGGCTTGGCGATGTTGCCGTCGGTTTCCGATGTGGCCGCCAATACGCAATTGCCGCCCGAAGAATTTCTCGCCGACTCGGATAACGGCGACGACGATCGCACGTTTCTCGGCTATGGCATCGCCGCCGTTCTCGTCGTCGTTATCGTCGGCATCGCCGCGCTGTTTTTTTCGATACGCGATGTGTACGTCGGGCATGCAAAAGGCGAGTGGAAAGCGGAGGAAGTTCGTTCGATCACGTCCGATCCAGGGCCGGAGCGCGTGCCGAGAATGTCGCCGGACGGGACGCGTCTCGTGTATGAAAAAGTCGACATCGATTCGTCGATATCGCGCATTCACGTCCGCGGCATCATGCCGTCGAATACGCAAAACCTGACCGCGCGCGTCGAGGATTTCGAAGCATCGCCGACGTGGTCCCCGGACGGTAGCGAAATCGCATTCGCGCGGCTGCGCTACGACAGTTGCAAAGTCATGATCGCGCCGAGTACCGGCGGTAGCGAGCGCGAAGTCGCGCCGTGCCAGGACTACGCCGTGAACTATTTCGACTGGACGCCGGATGGAAAACATCTGATTTCCGCCGAACGCGTCGGCGGCGACGGCGGTGATCTCACATTGGAATCGTGGGACATCGCCACGGGAAAAAAGACGCCGCTGAACTACGAACATGCGGCGAACGATCAGGATCTCGAAGCGCATTATTCGCCGGACGGAAAATCGATCGCATTTCGCCGCGGCCTGGCGCCGTACAGCGATTTGTTCGTGATGTCCGCGACCGGCGGCGCGGTGAAACAAGTGACGCATATCAATTCGCGGATCACCGGCTACACCTGGACACCGGATAGCAAAGGTTTGGTGTTGTCGTCGATCGTCAGTGGCGAATCGTCGTTGTACACGGTGGCCCTCGATGGCGGCGCATTGAATCCGCTGGGGATATCGCCGGCGACACATCCCTCGCGCAATCGCACGAGCGCGACGGTGTTGTACGAAATTCCCCGCTTCGAAAGCGCGTTGACGGAACTTTCCGTCGACGATCCGAAAAAAATCCAACGGCTGGCGCTTTCAACCGGTAGCGACGCGTCGCCGACGATCGATCCGCGCGGCGATCGCGTCGTCTTCGTGTCGGATCGAAGCGGCAAGCAACAACTCTGGCTATACGATCCTTCGATCGATGCCGCGTCGCCGCTGACGGAATTCGCCAAAGGCATCGTGATCAACCCGAACTGGAGTTCGGATGGCAAACATATTCTCGTCACGCATCGTCAAGACGAGATTGCCAGTCTGATCGAGATCGACGTCGATTCGGCGCGGCAACGCGTAATCAATCGCACCAACGAAAATGTTCTTTCAGGATTTTATGGCCCCGATGCGGACAGTTTCTTGATGACGGTCGGGCCTTCGCGTTCGATGGATCATCTCGTCTACGTGCGACATCCCGGCGCGGCCGACGAGAGCCGGCAAACCTTGGTCGGTGCGATCACGCATGCGGAAATCGATTCTGCCGCGCGCTGGATCTATTACACGAAGACGGCTCAGCGCGGATTATTCCGGCGCAAGTTGGACGGTGGTGACGAAGAATTCGTCACGCCGTTGATTACGTCGATTCTTACGGACGGTTGGCGCGCCGTCGGTGGAAAAATTTGGTATGTGCGCGATCTGGAAATCAATCCCACCGATATTCGCGAATTCGATCCTGCGACGAAAAACGATCGCTCCGTCGGATTGTTTCCAGTCGAATTGCTGGAAGTGAATTTCTCCGTGAGTCCGAAACAGGATCGCATCATCGTCGCGCCGCTCGTGCGCGACGACACCGATGTCGGCGCATTCGATCTGAGCAATCAAAGAAATCTATAGCGCGCTGTGCGCTTTCGCGAAACGCTTCAACGCCAATGCGATAGCCGGACCGATGACCAAACCGTGCATGGCGAAGTCGCATGCTGTACCGAGTACGGTCGGTTTGAAGTGCGGCGCGTTGGATAACGGCAGCACGACCAGATGCATGAACGCGTAAATCATTACGCCGTACGCCATCCCATAGCGATACGCGTGTGCGGTCATCCAGCGCATGCGCAGCATCGCGATCAAATACAGCGCCGATGCGCCGATCAGAATTCCATAATGCGAAACGAAACCCAGCGCGGCGGCGGGCAGGCCGCCTTGCAGCGCGTCGAGTCCTAGCCACCCGGTTGCGATCGTCTGCAGAATTCGGAGCGGCGTGGCGCCCGACATCAACCCATGAAACGTGAATGCGAATGTGAGATCGAGCGAACCGGCGATGATTCCCGCCAGCAGGATTGCTATTAGATAGCGTGAGCGGTTGGCCGGAAAAGCGGCAGCATTCGCGTTCATCGAGCGCACTGGTTGAGCGGCAATCTCACCACTTGCGAAACGTCGCCCCCGTTTTCGCTTTGTACGAATGCCACGATGCTGGTCTTGCTCAGGTCGGCTTTGTCAGGCAGCTTGAGAGTGACATCGGCTTGAGCGTCGTCGAACGGTCCGGCGAATGCGCGCACTACCTGATCGTGAGCGAGCGTCCTGCCTTTGTTCTCACCGCCGCGAATCGTGGTGCCGAGTCCGTTCTCGGTGAGCGCGACGTAGAAACGCTGCCTGCCGCGATCCATGTCGGTGGTGATGTGCGCGTTGACGGAGTCGGAGACGTTCGCATCGACCTGAAGATGAGGTTGCACACCCGAGTAGCCGGCCGGCGGTGTTCCGTTCGGCCAATTATTCCAAAGCCCACCGTCCAGCCAAATTTGGGGCGTGTACGGTTGAGCGCCTTTCACGCCTTTGACTAACGCCTGTTGCCGCTTCGTATAGGCCTTGTTGTCGTAGGGATCACGCCACGCCGACGAGTCCCAGTAATCGACATGAAATTCGAGCCCCACGAAATCGGGCTTTGGCACCAGCGACGACATCCACTTTTCCGCTGGCGGGCAAGAGCTGCAACCTTCGCTCGTGTAAAGCTCCACCAAATGTGGCGAGTCCTTGCCGCTCTGGGCGGTGCATGCGGCGTGGGCCGATACGGCAATCGCCATGGACGCGATGAGTGAAATGATTCGAAACATGATCGGCACCTATTCTGAATGAGGGTAGCGTTACAGTTTGCAGGCGGGGTTGCCGTTGTTGCGTAACCGACGTTTCCGGCGAATTTCAGGATAACTTAGGCGTTTCCCCGCAATAATTCATACACATTTCCGCGAAACTTCCTGTTTTGCCGGCAACAAGTGCTTAGAAAAGGAACTCCACTAGACCGGAGTCGCGCACTTGTCCATTCAATGTCATCAACTCGCTCACGGTTCCAACCTGGCGCTTTCGCTGGCGCGCGGTGACGGACAGAATAGTTTTCACAAATTTGTCGGCGGCGGGCGAGGGTGTGCGTTGCGCGTCGAAGGTCCGGTCGCAGGAATTTGGATTCCACTGCGCGGTCGCTTGCAGTTGCTGACGGCCGACGGCGAATGCACGCTGCAACCCGGCGAGCTTCGTGTCACTGAAACCGAAGCACGCGTTCAGGCCGTCGGCCGCGGCAATGCCGTTTGGGTGGCGCTCGTCGGAAGCCCCACGCAATGGAAAATTGCGTTGCGCGGCGTTCATTCGATAGCGACGTCGGAAGCGCTACTGTTGCCGTCACGGCATGTCGCTACGCGCGATCTGCGGCGCCGCGTCGTGGCGCTGGCGCGTGCCATGGCGAATGGTTCGCTCGACGCTGCGACTCGCGCGGTTATCGATAGCGTGATTGATCTGCAGTCGGAATTTTCCGAAGCGATTGCGCGATGTCCGGGCCGGACGTTTGCCCAGCGGCGTCACGTTTTTTTGCGCCTGCAGCGAGTGCGCAATTACCTCGCATCGAACTGTCACCTCGAATTGAACAACCTCGTGTTGGCGCGCATGGCCAACTACTCACCATGGCACTTCATTCGCGCCTTCCGCGCGGCGTACGACGAAACACCGCACGCCTTTCTCGTCGATTTGCGGCTGCAACGCGCACGCGAATTATTGAAGACGAGTCCACTGGCGATCGCCAAGGTCGCGCTGGCCAGCGGCTTTGAAAACCGCTGCGCGTTTTCGCGCTTGTTTCATCAGCGTTTCGGGGTGACTGCAGGAATGATGCGCCGGCAATTTAAAGATGCGGCCCAGGCGAACGCTTCTACCTGAGTTATCTCGACCAAATTGCGTCGCCGCGCAGTGATCCCGCGGCTTTAATCATCGGCTGTTGCGAAGTTCGATCGAATTCTCGACGCCTTGCACGCCGCGCGTTTCGCGTGCGATGGATTCGGCCAGCGTGCGCTGCCCGCTGGTGTCAACCAGACCATGTAAATAAACCACGCCGTGGATTGTCTGCACTTCAATCGTCCAGTCCGTCAATTCGCTTCGTTCTCGGATCGACGAATTGATAGTGCTCGTGATCTCCGCGTCGGACACACACGCGTCGCCGGTGCAGGATTTTTGCGGCTCGTCCATCGCGCATCCGCTGACACATGCGGTAAATGCCAGCATCATTGCGGCGCAATACAACCGGTGTTTCATCGTTGCTCCATCGATTGCTGCTGCGATCTCACGCAGCGGAGTGTCGACCTTATTAGTAAAGCCGGCCACTTATTATCGCGGCAAATTCGCCAAGCGGCAGACCTCAGAAAGAGATGTAAACGGTCATTACGAAATGATACAAATCTTTACGCATTCTGATCGTGATCGGTCAATTAACTGACATATCCAACATCTTAAACTACCGTTAAGCGCAAGACTTGCCACATCTGTCCATTGGTTGCTCGTCGCGCATTCCCGAATGAATTTCGTATCGCGCCGACACGCGATTACGGAGTGTTTTTTTGGCTTAACAGGTAGGAAAAATGACTAAACGACCCGGTTTTCACCTCGCCGCTTGTATCTCTGCAGCCTTGTTCTCGCTGGCAGCGTCGGCACAGAGCACCTCGACGCCTGGAACCGCTGACGCGGCGGACCAGAATAAGCAGCGCGTGAGTCCTTCGAGCACGTCGAACACGACAACGGCGAACGACACCCGACGCGCGAGCGAACAGCTCTCGACCATTGAAGTCTCCGCGCAGTCGCTGTCGCTCGGCGGCGGCTTGATGTCCGTACAAACGGCGCCGAAAGCGGTGTCGACCATCACGCGCGACGCGATCGTGAAAGCCGCACCCGGCAGCAACTTCACGCAGATGATCACCAGTATTCCTGGCGTGAACGCATCGACCGACGATGTCACCGGTCTGGCCGACGGCAATTTCAACGTGCGCGGCTTCACCGGCAACGAAGTGGGCGTCACCGTCAACGGCGCGCCGATCAGCGATTCCGGCAACTACGCGGTTTACGCGACGGAATACGGCGATACGGAAAACTATGGCGACATCACCGTTGAGCAGGGCATTCCGGATCTCGATCAACCCGACTCCGGCGCCGCAGGCGGCCACATTGCGTGGGCGACGATCGATCCTTCGCACGATCCGGGCATCGATTTTACGCAGTCGTTCGGCTCGCACGACTATGAACGGACATTTTTACGGCTAAACACGGGCGATATCGGCCCGGTGCGCTCGTGGTTGTCGTACTCGTGGAATTCCGTCGACAAATGGCGCGGGGCGGGTGATCTCGATGTCTACAAGATCGACGGTAAATCGATCTGGACGATCGATTCGGACAATACCGTTGCCGCGTCGCTGCAGTACAACCACGAAGTCAGAAATTCTTATTACAGCCCGACCAAGGCGCAAGTAGCCCAGTACGGTTATTACTACGATTACGATACGTCATTCAAAACGGGCGATACGAACTACTACAAACTTCATATCAATCCATTCGAGAATTACCTCTTCAGCCTTGACGGTGAGTTTCGTCTTGGCGACAGCATGCATCTGTCGGTCATTCCGTATTTCCAATACGGTGCGGGCGGCGGCAGCGGCGCCTCTTCGTTTTTTGCCGAAACGCAGAACGTCTCGGGCAACGAGTATGAGTATGCCAATCAAGATCTGAATCAGGACGGCCAGATCGTTACTGGTCCGAACGGTACCAAGTCGATCGTTTATGACGTTTCCCACAGCATTACCTATCGACCGGGTGTTCTCGCAAAGATCAACCAGGAATTCGGCTCGAACGACAGTTTGGAATATGGTTTCTGGTATGAGCGCCCGCGCCAGGAGCAATACGAGACGTGGAACACGGCCAACTACGCGACCGGTGTGCCTGACAACATTTGGGGTAACTCGGATTTCGTCTATTACCCGAATGGTCAGATTCAAGAACTTTTTAACGAGTACACGACGACCGAAACGGAAAAGGTCTTTGTCACCGATACATGGACGCCAACCGATCAATGGCTCGTATCCCTCGGCGCGGCTTATCTGCATATCAAGCGCAGCGGTTACGACTTCGAGTACCCCGGATCAACGATTCCCTCTTCGTCGACGTGCAGCTCGCCTAGCGCGTGCCGCGTCGAATTCGGAGGCGACTTCGCCGGCACGTACAGCAAGATAACGCCGGCGCTTGGTGTGAAATATTCGCCGGATGACAGGAATCAGTTCTACTACGGTCTGGGTTCGACATTCCGCGGTCCGCCAAACGGTGCTCTGGCCGTGAATGGTGCCGCCAACGACGTGCAGAAGAATGGCACTCTGTACATCAACAATCCTGAGACGGCTTGGAACAGCGATCTGGGATGGCGCTACTACGGCGATCGTTTCTCGACGAACGTGATGCTCTATCACAGCAACTTCCGTAACCGCCAGATTTCCGGTTACGACCAGCTTTCGGGCCAGAGCATCTACGTCCAAATTCCCAAGATGAAGATGCAAGGCGTCAACGCGGAAGGAAGTCTGAATCTGACGGATGATTTCAAACTCTATAGCTCGTATACGTACACTCAGGCCACCATCGAGAGCAACATCAATAGCTATGGCGATGGCATCTTCCCGACGATCGGCAAGCAGCTTTACAACACGCCGAGAAATATCGGTTATCTGGCCCTGAATTATGATCATGGCCCGTATTGGGCGGGCATCAATGGAACGTTCCACAGTTCCTTTTACGGCGATTACATGAATACCGAAAAGGTCGGCGGGTATTCGACGCTTGGACTGAATGCGGGCTATCGCTTCGAGGACTTCTCTTTCCTCAAAAAGCCGTTCATCAAGTTCAATGTGTTCAACCTGACCGACCATCGCGCCTTCACCAACGCAAACAACGCCGGGGCATTCCTTGCGTCGAATCCCAATAAAATTACTGGCGTGGACGGCGGATCGCTCTTCACCAGCGCTCCGTATTATTCGTTGCTCGAGCCGCGCACGTTCATGATCACCATCGGCGGTTCGTTCTTCTAAAACCAGTTCTGCGTTAGTAAAAACGGCGCCCGTGTGGCGCCGTTTTTTTTGCTACCGTCACATATGCAACTTCTCGTTAAAAATCGTAAACACATCGCAACATTTGGCTGTTAAACTACGGTTAAGCGACTGGATTGGCTGCTGGGATGGGATTCAGCCTTGATGCCGTCGCCCACGTCACCTTTTGTCCGTCGCTCGCGTTTGCGGGTGTGGGCGTTCTCTGGCGATTACTGGGGCTAACCGATGACCAAACGACACAGCTTGCAACTCCTCGTGTGGCTGCTTGCCACATGCTTCGTATTGTCCAGCGCCGTAGCGCAAAACACGTCGGCCGCGTTGAGTGGCCGCATAACCGACTCCGCTGGAAATCCAGTCGCCGACGCTGTCGTGGACGTTGTCCACATCCCAAGTAATACGGCGATCAAGGCCACGACGAATGCCGATGGTCGTTACGTCGCGCAAGGTTTGCGCGTCGGTGGTCCGTTTCAGGTGACCGTCAGCAAACCTGGACTCGAAAACGCCGAAAAATCCGACGTGTATTTGCAGCTGGCGCAGGAAGCCACGATCAATCTCGTGCTGACGCAGAAAGCCACAGAATTGGAAGGCGTATCCGTCACTGCCACCTCGACGGCGCAGATTTTCCAAGCCGACAACAAGGGCATCAGCACCAATGTCTCGCAGCGCGAACTGAAAGTCATCCCGAATCCTGATCGGTCGATCCAGCAAATCGCGAGGCTTGATCCTTTCATCATTCTGCAGAACAACAATTCCGCCGGCGGCTACGCCGAAATCAGCGCGCTGGGTCAGAACAATCGCTACAACAACGTCACGATCGACGCGGTGCCGACAAACGATTCATTCGGTCTCGAAGCCAACGGTCTGCCGGCGCAAAACCAGCCGCTTTCGTACGACGCCATCGACGAATACAACATCTCCACCGCCAATTACGATGTCACGAACAAGCGTGCCGTCGGCGCAGCGATCAACATCGTCACGAAGAGCGGTACCAACGATTATCACGGTTCCGTCTATTACGCTTACACCAATGCCGATGACCTCACCGGCAATGGCGTCAACGACACCAACTTCAACGGTTTCCAGCGCAAATGGACCGCCGGCGGAACGTTCAGCGGGCCGATCATCAAAGACACGCTGTTCTTCTTTATCGACTACGAAGAATCGAAGCAGGTTTGCCCTTGCGGCGCCGGCTACGGTCCGATCGGGGCCGGTGCCGACAATACGGTTCCGCTGACCACGGCGCAATTGAACCAGATCGTGTCGATCGCTAAAGGATATGGCCTCGTCCCCGGCGATCTGGCGGGCACGGGCGGCGCGAATCAGGACGAGAAACGCGGACTGATCAAGATCGACTGGAACATCACCGACGGTCATCGCATGAGCTTTCGCTACAACGAAGACAAGGGCGAACAGCCGATCATCCAGGGCAATTTCACCGGCGCCAGTCCTGCACTCGGGCTATCGAGTTATTGGTACACGCAAGACCGCAAACTTCGCCAAGGTGTTTTGAATTTTTATGACGACTGGACGAGCAACTTCTCCACGGAAGCGTCCGTTTCGTATTCGAAGTACGAATCGACACCGACGGTGCTCGCGCAGCAGCCGATGGTCAACGTGTACGTCGATAAGTCCGACACCTCGACGCAAAACGCCAGCGTGTATCTCGGCGAAGACCAGTTCCGCGATTACAATGTTTTGAATGTCGATACGACCACCGCGTTTTTCGCTGGCACCTGGACGTGGGGCGATCATCAGACGAAGGCCGGATTCGATTTTCAGCGCGACAAGTTCTTCAATTTGTTCGGACGCACGGAATTCGGTACGTACACGTTCAATAGCATCGCTGATTTCGCTGCGGGCAAATTCTCGTCGTACACGTTGTACTACCCGGCACCCGGCTACACGATCGACGACATCGCCGCGCAATGGGCGTTGAATCAGTACGGCGCGTTCGTGCAAGACACCTGGCAGATAACGCCCAATCTTTCGCTGCAATACGGGTTGCGTTACGACTTGCCGCAAGCCGATGGCAAACCGCTTTTCAACTCCGCGTTCAGCAGCTCGTTCGGTTTGCCTAACAACAAAACTCCGGGCACCGGCGTGTGGGAACCGCGCATGTCGTTCAACTACACGTTCGACACCGACTACAAGACACAATTGCGCGGCGGCGCTGGCGTGTCCGAAGCGGTCACGCCGGGTGTGTGGTTGTCGAATCCCTACACCAACAATGGCTTGACGTTATTCACGACCGGCGCAAGCAGCGGCACATTCAATCCGAATCCGTTGACGCAAGTTCCGCCCGCCGGCACGCCGCCGGCGCCGGAAGTCGATGTGACCGATCCGAATTTCAAACTGCCGACCGTGCTCAAAGCCAGCGTCGGTTTCGACCGCGAGTTGCCGTGGTGGGGCTTGGTGTTCACCGTCGAAGACCAGTATCTCAACACTATCAACGGTATTCGCTACGAGAACCTGAACTACGGCGCGCCGACCGGAACGTTGCCGGATGGCCGCGCCAGCTACTGGAAAAATCCTTTCTATACGTGCGATTCCACCGGCAAGTGCACCGGCGCCAGCGGCCCGGCGGTCAATCGCAATGGGAAGTACTACGACGTCGTTTATCTGACCAACACGAACAAAGGCGAAGCGAATTATCTCGCCTTGCAGTTGAGCAAGCCGTTCAATGAAAACTGGTTCGGCAGTTTGGGTTTCGTCACCGGTCACGCGACGGAAGTGAATCCCGGCACGTCGTCGCAGGCTGCCTCGAATCTCAACAAGAGCGTCGTACTGAATCCCAACGAAGATGTGGCGTCGCCGAGTAACTACAGCTTCAAGCGTCGCGTTATTTCATCGCTGACGTGGCAACATCATTTCTTCAGCGATTACTTGTCGAGCGTATCGGCGTTCTACGACGGCCACACCGGCTCGCCGTATAGCTGGGTATTCGGCAACGACACGAGCGGCATTTGCTACAACACGACGATCGGATCGAGCAGTTCGAGCAACTGTCCGTACAGCCAGGTTTATATTCCCCGGCCCGGCGACATCGAATTCGCGAGCGGTACAAAGACCAGCGTCGAACAGCAATTTTTCGACTTCATCAACGGCAATAAATATCTGCGCGATCATGCGGGCAGTATCGCCGGGCGCAATGGCGTCGACGCGGGCTGGGTGAATCAAATCAATCTGAGTCTGCGTCAAGAAATTCCGGGTATCTTCGCCGGTCGCGGCGAAATAAAGTTCGACATCCTCAACTTCACGAATCTGTTGAATAAGAAGTGGGGCAACGTGTACGACATCGATTTCCCCTATGCACGCACGCTGGCGAATTTCGCCGGCGTCGATCCGGCGACAGGAAAATATGTCTACTCGCTGCCGACGAATTCCGCCGGAAATTACGCGCCGGGATCGTTGAAACTGGAAGATCAATTTGCGCAATCGCGTTGGTCGATACTCGTCACCGTCAAATATACATTCTGATTGCGATCGATCCGTGATCGCGTAGAAGATCAACAGCGGCCATCCACAGCCGCACTCTTCAACAAGTGCATTACTAAAACCGGCGCCGGAAACGGCGCCGGTTTTCTTTTTTTTGT
>CAZZWP010000072.1:0-14209 GCA_964657965.1 uncultured Rudaea sp.
AATCCCACCAACGATCCGTGCGAGTAGTGGCTGTAACGCACCATGCCGCCGGATTCCGGAAACATCGCGCCGAGTTCTGCGTACGTCAACGCGATGGTGGTGATGACGACGGCGCCGATCACCCACGCCCAGATGGCATCCGGCCCGGCGATGCCGGCGGCGCGCCATGCGCCGAACAGCCATCCCGATCCGATGATCGAACCGAGCCCGGTCAGCATCAACGCGAATGGGCCGACATCGCGGCGGATCGGTGAATTGGCGGCCATCGGACATCCCCAGAAACGATGCGGCAATAGTCGCAGAATTTTTCGGAAACGTCTCGCTGCGAATTTCTTTCAGGTCGCAGTCAACTGTGCGAAGCGCTGAGCGTTCCATGGATGGCCGACACGAAATCAATTCTGCAAGGAGCGAAGAATGCGCACGACGATTCTGGCCGGAGCATTGGCGGCGTTGACGACGAGCGCCTACGGAGCGTGCGACTTCTCCGCCGTCGGCACGCGCACGCAACAACTCATGCAAACGGTGAACATCACCGATGGCGGCGTGCTCATCGGCACGCCGCAGGGCATTTTATACAAGCAATATTTCGGCACGTACGATGATGCGACGGTCATCCCGTTGGCATCCGCGTCGAAAATGTTGTCCGGCGTGCGCGTCATGCAGCTCGTCGACCGCGGCGCGTTCGATCTCGATACGCACGCGTCGAATTATCTGCCGGAGTTCACGTCTGTCAAAGGCACGATGACGATGCGGGAGATGTTTTCGCACACCGCGGGCTATGGTGATGACGACGACGATCCGGTATTGGCGGCGAACACAACACTCGCGGCCAGCGTCGCGTATATCGCATGCTGCGTGGATCAGACGTATCCGCCGCCGGGAATGTATTTCGCGTACGGCGGAATTTCGATGCAGGTCGGCGGCGAAGTTGCCGCGTCGCAAAGTGCGGAGGACTGGCAGGCAGGCTGGATCGCGCACATCGGTACGCCGCTTGGCATCACGACGATCGATTGGCAAGGCCTCGGCGCAACGCAAAACTATCGTATCGCCGGCGGCGCGGAAGCGAGCCTGCTCGACTACGCGAAAGTCCTCGCCATGCTCGCGGGCGGCGGCGTCGACAACGGTCAGCGCATCCTTAGCGCCAATGCGCTCGCAACGATGAACCACACGCAGACCGCCGGCACGCTATTGGGCTACACGCCGCCGGGCGCCGATGGCAGCACCGCGTACGGCATCGGCGCTTGGATCGAAACGACGCTCTCGCTGTCGACCGACGCGCCGGTGATATCGAGCATCGGCAAATTCGGTTTCACGCCGTGGGTGGATTTCGGCTCAGGCTATTTCGGCATTTTGATGATCGAACAGCGCACGGAAACCTTACCGACGGTGGGCGATAGCGCACACGACGCGTTGCTCGATATCAGTGGCATCGTCCGATCGCAACTCGACGCGTCGTGCCCGATCAATACGGTCTACAACGAAATCTTCCACGACGGATTCGACGGCGCGCCTTAGTTCGCGGGCTTGGCGTTCGATCGGTTGCGCAGGCGATCCATGATGGCGCTGCGCGCTTCGCGCAAAATCGAATCGCGATCCAAGCTCGCCATGATATCCGCTACGGCGCGTTTGGCGCCTTGCTCGCCCCACGATTTTCCGTGCAGCAAATAATGCTCGGCGGCGCGGCCGACGATTTCCGTCGCGTACCACGCCAGCGCACCTTGCGCGCCGGCCGTGACGACCGTCG
This sequence comes from uncultured Rudaea sp., assembly GCA_964657965.1. Classification (GTDB taxonomy): domain Bacteria; phylum Pseudomonadota; class Gammaproteobacteria; order Xanthomonadales; family Rhodanobacteraceae; genus Rudaea. Next base: position 1,745 of record CAZZWP010000072.1, read on the forward strand.
ACAGACCTGCGCTGACACCTTTCAACGCGCTCGACACGAGATGCACGCCCCAAATCGCACCCATCAGCGCGGCCAGCTGCGCACAGATCGTCGCGATCAACGTGCCGGCTTCTGCGCGCGTCAACGGTTGCCCGTATACTTTTGCCAAATGCAGCACCAGCGCGACGTCGAGCGATGCGGCTGCCAGCAAATCGGCCACGGGAATGGGATTCAGCGCTACGGCGATTCCTTTCGCCAAACAATAATTACGGATGATGCGATCGGCCAACTCGCGCCGCGCCGCCGCGACGCGAACGGCGACGCGATCAGACAATTCGCCCGCGAACAAACCCGCGTTGAGGGCGGCCAATGTTTTTCCCTCGCGCTCGGCGATCGCGCGAAGATGCGTGGCGAGATCGGCCACATCCGCGGGTTGCGCGACGTGCGTTTCCGATTCTTTTCCGAGCGCGTCGACGACGACCACACGTTTATCCGCAGGATGTGCCGCGCATGCGATAACGTCGTCGAGACGGACGAGTCCAACCGCGTGTTCGCGCAGACGTTGCAGCAATCGCTCACGTTCGTCATCCGTGTATCGATCGGATTTGTTGAGCGCGATGAGCAATGGGCGTTGCGTTTTCGACAACGTCGTCAATGCGCCGATTTCGGTTTGCGTCATATCGCCGTCGACGACGAAAATCACCAGATCGCTGATCGCCGCGACATCGAACGCGAGCCGCTCGCGTTCTTCGCCCGACAATTCATTGATGCCCGGCGTGTCGATGAGATGCAATCCCTGGCCGGCCACTTCTTGCCATCGCTGCGCATCGCGTTTCTGCGTCGTGCCGTGCAGCACGCCGGTCGAGAACGCGTCACGGCCGAGCAACGCGTTGCCCAGCGCGGACTTGCCGACGCTGACACGACCGAACACGGCAATGTGCAATTCGCCCGCCGCCAATTTTTCCAGCAACGATTCGATCTGTCCGAAATCGTCGCGCAATTCGTGGCGAACCGAGTCCGGTATACTTTTATCGTCGAGCAGCGAGCGCAATGCTTCGCTGGTCTGCGCGGTATGCGATTCGTCAGTCGACGTGGCGCGCGGCAACGCCGCGCCGCCGAGGCGGCTCCGCAACCGCGTCCACCAATCCGTCATCGAATTTATTTGCCGGTCAACGCCAGATGGCTATGGACCGCCACGTCTTTTCCGATGTCGACCCAATCGCTACTCGTGCCGAGACCGAAGTCCAGCCGATTTAAAACCGTATCGACGTCGAGGGTGGCGGTGTCGCCGGACGAAACAAACTTCACTTTCAGCGTCACCGGTTTGGTTTGATCGCGAATCGTCAGCGTGCCTTTCGCTTCGAGTCCGCCGTCTTCACCTTTGCCGAATGATTGGGTGACGAAATGCGCTTTCGGAAATTTCGCCGGATCGAAAAAGTCGGGCGTCTTCAACGTGTCGTTGCGCTCGGAACTTTGCGTGTCGACGCTGGCGACATCGACGGTCACGTCGAATTTATCTTTCGACACGTCGGTATCGTCCATGCTGATGACGGCGGTGAACTTGCCGAATTTTCCTTCGAAAGGACCGTTCTGATACGTATCTTTGAACGTCAGAGAACTTTTGGCGGGGTCGACCTGCCAATCACGCGCCATCGCGCTTAACGGAAGCAGGCTGCACAGGATCGAGAACGACAGGATTCGTGGGAGTTGGCGCATCGGAAACCTCCGGCAATGTGGGTTCTGGCGATACAGACGATGGGGGCGGACGCCTACGTTGCAACGCCGCCGGCCACATGCGCGCGAGCACGCCATCGCGCACGATGAATTGATGATACAACGCGGCAATCATGTGACCCGCCGCGACGGCGACGAGCGTCCAGAACAAATACTCGTGGCAGTCGGCGGCGAAATTTTTCAGGTCGGGATTTGTCGGATCGGGACTGCCGAGATGCGGCATCGGAAACAGGCCCCAAAAGTAGAGCGGCCGCAATGCGTCGACCGAATCGAACCACCAACCGGTGAGCGGCACCAGAAATAGAAGCCCATACAACAACGCATGGCCGAACCTCGCGCCGATCACTTGCGAACGCGGCATCGTCGCCGGCTCATTCGGTCGGTTGTCGAACAATTTCCACGCCAGCCGCAAAAGCGCGAGTGCGAAAATCGTCAATCCGAGCGATTTGTGAAACGTGAAATAAGGAATGATGCCCGGCCGTTTCGGCAAACCCACCATGTAGAGTCCGAGCGTCCCTTGCACGAGCAAAAGAACCACGATCGTCCAATGGAAGAATTTGGCGAGACTTCCCCAGTGATCGCGGTCGCTGCGCAGCATCGGTCAGGCTCCGTTATTTCGCTTGCTGTTGCGCGTCGCCATCGCGCTCGCCTTCGACTTCCATGTGTATCGTCACGTCGTCACCGATGTCCTTGTCGCTGCGTGTCATTCCGAAAGCCGAGCGTTTCAGCGTCGCGTTCGCGGAGAAGCCGGCGATGTAGCGCATCGTATAGCCATCCAAACCTGCGCGATTGAATGTCAGCTGCAAATCGACGGGTACGGTTCTTCCCAACAACGTCAAATCGCCATGAACTATACCGGTTTTATCGCCGGTCTTTTGCACCGACTTGCTGACGTAATGCGCGGTCGGATAGGTCGATGCGTCGAAAAAGGACGATTTCAGTTTGTCGCTCCAGCCGGCATTGCCCATGTCGAGCGACGCGATGTCGATCGTGACGTCGACTTTCGATTGGCCCCAATCGCCGTCGTCAAAACGGAAGAAGCCGCTTTTGACGGCGACGCGACCTGTCGAATGGGAGTACCCGACATGACTGATGGAAAAGAAAACCTGCGTGTGGACCGTATCGAATTTGAAATCGCTGGCGTGCGTCGCCAGCGGCGCGAACAAAGCGAACAGTGCGAAGAATTTAAACGGCGTCGTCATAGTGATGTCCGGTGAGCGAATGGCGTAACGAGCAGACCGGGCTGCGCGCGGAAAAATTCCACATCGGGATACTCATTCTTTCTTGTCCAAAACGTAACGTGCGATCTGCCGCACTCTTTCGGCGCTGGTGTCGGCGAGAAAGTCGGACAACGCACTCTGCGCGGACGAACTGTCGAGCGTTCGCTGTTCGCGAAATGTTTTGGCGACGGCACGTCCCAGGCTGTCGAATATCAGTCCATACGCGATGGCATGCAGGACACCACCACCGAGCGTACCCAATCCCGGAAACGCCTTGAGCGCGTTGCCCGCGATGGCGAGAATGAGCGATGCGCTCGTGCGGATGGTCAATTTCACCTGGCTCAAGAATGCGTCGATATCCACATCGCGGACTGAGACATCGTAAAGCTTCGCCAACTCCCGAATCAGCGCCGTCGCCAGAACGCCCTGGATGACCAGATCGCTGCCCGGCACGACGGCGGCGAGCGCGCCGACCACCGCGCGCTTTGTATACTTTGCGACAATGGCCTCCGCATCGCGTTCTTGCGAGACGGATTCCAACGCGTCAGCGCGCTGATTCAGTGACGTCAGCACCGCGGCCTCGCGCGAAGGCTCAAGCGATTTCGCGCCACCCACGACGAATGACGCCAACACGTTTTTCAACGCGCCAATATCCGGCATGCGTTCGCGCTGGACGGTTTCGTGACGTCCATCCGGAAGCCGCCGCTCGAAGCGCTCAGTGCCACCGGCGCTGACGATGACTTGCGCATCGCTCGCGGCCGCATAGCGCGCTCGCAACGTTTGTTCCAGCGCAGCGCGTTCGTCGGCGCTGAATTGATCGACTTTATTCAGCGCGAGAATCAGTGGTTTTCCGAAACTGCGCAGCCACCGCAATTCCGCATCTTGGTCACGCGTGAGATCGCCCGCGCAGACATACAGAACGACGTGCGCGCGCAGCGCTTCATCGCGCGCGAGTTGCTCACGCGCCGCGCCGCCGACTTCATGCGAACCCGGCACGTCGGCGAGCGTTATCGCAATGCCGTCGATGTTGCCTTGATAGTGCGACACCGCCCGCGTCGTTCCGCCGATCACATCGACTTGCGCATCGGCATCATCGGTCAACGCGCGAATGAGACTGGATTTGCCCGCGCTGATTTCGCCGAATACCGCGACATAAAGTTCTTCGCTGCGCGCGCGTCGATCGAGTTCTTCCAGCTCCGATTGCAGTGCCGAGGTTTCCGCGTGCCGATCGCGCAGCGCGATCAAACGCAGATCGACTTCCGCACGCGTCGGCGCGGCGGGCGCCGCTTTCTTTCGACGTTGCGGCCGAAGAAGTCGCCGCGCGAAAATGATCGCGAACAAAATAACGACGGCGACGATCGTCACGATCGCGATTTGCAGCCACGCCGGAAAATCACGCAGGTCGTTCCACAACGCCACGCCACTGCGCACGACGTTGAAAAACACCCACAACAATCCGGCGACGACGAGCGCGAGCAGGCCGACGATCAGAAGACGCAGCGGACGCGAGGCGATCGGCATCGCCCGGATTCTACCGTAGCGGCGCCGGTTTTCTGGCATCATCGCGCGACGGGGAGGGGAGAATTATGCGGACCGGATTGTCTGCCATCGTGTTATGGATTTTCGTCGCGGCGATAAGCGTCGACGCATGTGGCGCGGATCTGCACAGCACGCCGCTGTTTCGGAAATTCGGCGTGGCCGACGGATTGCCGTCGAGCTCCATCCATGCCTTGGCCGAAGATCACGAAGGATTTATCTGGATCGCGACCGTCGACGGTCTCGCGCGCTATGACGGAACCGGGTTTCGTCTATTTCGCCATGATGCGGGCGATGCGTCGTCGATCGCCGGCGACGACGTAACGACGATTTTCGTCGATCGCGACGATCGTATTTGGTGCGGTCTGGAATCGCACGGTCTCGATGTTCTGGATGCATCGCGCAAACGCTTCACGCACTTCACGAACCAGGCTGACGACGCAACGAGTCTGGTCGCCGATGATGTCTGGAGCATCGGCCAGGCGAAGGATGGTTCGATCCTTCTTGGAACGGGTGGCAGCGGCCTCGATCGACTGCGATTCGATGATGCGTCGCGCGCGACATTCGAGCACATGAGACACGACGACGCGAATCCGCGCAGTCCGGGGTCCGATAAAATTGTCGCAATTTATACAAGTATCCATGGCGACATCTGGGTAGGCGGCGACTACGGATTGGACGTCTATCGAAACGGCGGATTCGATCACGTCGATTTCAGCGGGATTCGTAGCGATTCGGGTCGTCTCAACGTCCGCAAGCTCGCGCAGAACGATGACGGCTCGGTGCTGGCTGCGACCAATCGCGGGTTAGTCGGAGTCGATACGTCATTGAAAGCGTCGATGATCGCGAGCAGCGAACTGACGCATAAAGCAGTCTTCAGTTTCGCACGCGATCATGCCAACGAGTTATGGATCGGCACGCAGCACGGCGTCAATCGTCGCGACGCCGTCGGAAACATCACGGGATTCTTGGCGAGCGAAACCTTACCCGGCAGCATCAGCGGCAATCTCATCCCGGACCTGTTATGCGATCACGAAGGCAATCTGTGGATCGGCAGTGACGATGGCGGCCTGATGCAACTGACGCCGCTGTGGCGAAACTTCAGCCTGTTTCGTCATGACGCGGGTGATGCGCACAGTCTCAGCGCAAAACGCGCGCAAGGACTCAGCGTCGATGCGCTGGGCGGCATCTGGGCCGTGAATCTCGATGGCGGAATCGATCGTCTCGATCCGAAAACCGGCTTCGTCGATCGATTCGGGGAGCGACTCGCGGCACCGGCGTCGAAGGGTCTGTTCGCGGTGGCGAACGATTCGCGCGATCGTTTGTGGCTCGGTCACGCGGCCGGTGTGCGTATCTATCGTTTGAGCGACGGAACGTTCGTCGATCTCGCTGTCGATGCGCAGCGCGACGACGCACTCGGCGGCGGCGTCACGGGTTTCACCGAGACGGCCGACGCGATGTGGGCATCGACCAATGCGCGCGGATTGCATCGCATCGATCCGCTAACGCTACACGTGACGCGCTATCAAGAAGGGTCGCACGGCGTGCGCAGCGACGATGTCAACCGGATTGCGGTCGATCCGGACGGCGCCTTGCTCGTCGCCAGCGCGGCCGGGCTCGATCGCTTCGACAGCGCCATGAACTCATTCTCGCCCGTGCGCGGAATTTCGAGCGGAACTGTCATCGAACTGGCGTTCGCGCAAGACGGTTCGTTATGGCTGCTCGAAGACGGCGCGCTCGAACATTTCTGCGCACCGAAAAAATGCGGCGGCGACGCTTACAAACGCATCGCGCGTTATGGCGCCGCCGATGGATGGCAGAGCGCGACATTCACCGGCATGCAAGTCGATGTGAACGGAGTCGTTTGGGTGGCCGGCCCGCGCGGATTGTGGCGATACGATCCTGAAAAGAAACAGCTTCGCACCTTCGGCGCGCAGGACGGATTGATCAGCGCCGAGTTCAACGATGCCGTACTCGTCCAGCGCGACGACGGAACGATTTTCGGCGCGACATTGGCGGGGATCGTCGGGTTCGATCCGCTGCATGTCACCGAAAATACGCAAGCGCCGCCGTTAGTCATCGACGGCGCGACGGCGACACGCGACGATCGTTCGATCGCGCTGGATATACATCATCCTATCGAATTGACGTGGCGCGATCGCGATCTGAAAGTCGAGGCGCGCGCGCTTTCGTACGCCAATCCATCCGGCAATCGCTATCAGTGGCAGTTGGAAAATTTCGAGGGCGGCTGGATGGATTCCGGCAATCGCGGCGAGCGCGACTTTTCGCAGCTTCCGTCCGGCGTGTACAGATTGCGCGTTCGCGCTGCGAATGCGAGCGACGTGTGGAGTAGCGCGTCGGCGCCCATCGAGTTCGACCAGGCACCGCCGCCGTGGCGAACCGCGTGGGCGTTCGCGAGTTACGCGCTCGCGGCAATTCTGGTCGGTATGTTGACGATCCGCGCGTACCGTCAGCGGTTGGATCGGCGTCATGCATTCCGATTGGCGCAACAACAGCGCGAATTCGCGGAGCGGGCCAATCTGGCAAAGTCCGAGTTTCTCGCGACGATGGGCCACGAAATCCGAACGCCAATGACGGGCGTGCTCGGCATGACGGAATTGCTGCTGCGCACGCCACTGGATGCGTCGCAGCGCGGATTCGCCGATGCGATTCAAAATTCCGGCCGCGTGTTGCTGCGGCTCGTCAACGATTCGCTCGATCTCGCGCGTATCGACGCCGGCAAATTCGAATTGGAAAGCGAAACATTCGACGTACAGGCGTTGTTGCGTGATGTCGAATCGTTGGAACGTCCGATCGCGGAAGCTAAAGGGCTGACGTTCGCGATACACGTCGATGCAGGTTCGCCGCGATTCCTGCGTGGTGATTCCGTGCGCGTCCAGCAAATCGTTTTGAACCTGGTGAACAACGCGATCAAGTTCAGCGAGCGCGGCGCAGTGTCGGTCGCATTGTCGCGCCATGCGAACGCGACGCGATTCGCGATCAAAGATAGCGGTCCGGGCATTTCCGAATCGACGCGCGCTCGCTTGTTTCAACGTTTCGAACAGGCCGCAGGTCCGCAACGTCGCGTGGGCAGCGGGCTTGGACTCGCGATTTGCCGTGAACTGATTGCGCACATGGGCGGACGCATCGAAGTCGCTAGTGAAATCGGCAAAGGCAGCACGTTTCTCGTGACGTTGCCGTTGGAAGAAATCGAAGCGCCGCTGCCGCGCGTTCCGGTGCAAATGGCAGCGACGTCGAGCGCGCGAAACATCTTGCTGGTTGAAGACGATGCCACCGTCGCCGCCGTGATCGCCGGTTTACTTCGCGCGCGCGGTCATTGCGTCACGCACGTCGGAAACGGTTTGGCGGCGCTCGCGGAATTGGAAACGTCGCCGTTCGACGTTGCGCTGATCGATCTGGATCTGCCGGGTGTCGATGGTCTCGCACTCGCGCGCATGCTGCGTTCGCGCGAAACCGGCGAACGACGCATGCCGCTGATCGGCATCAGCGCGCGTTCGGTCGGCGACGAAGAATCGCTGTGCATCGCCGCCGGCATGAACGCGTTTTTGCGAAAACCCATCACCGGCGCGATGCTTGATGAAGGTCTCGTTCGCGTAGCGTCCGAATAAACTAACATCGTCGCTCGCACGGAGGATAGGTCATGCAACCGTACCTGATGATCAGCAACCGCAATCGCGATGGCGACGGTCTCGGCGGCGAATTGGGCACGCTGTCGTTTTACACTGCCGACGCGTCGACGAAAACCGATGCGCTGAAAACGCTGTCGACGTGGACGAAAGTCACGCGCGCGATATTCATTGCGCAACTCAAGCAAATCGCAGATAGCTTTCCGTTATTGCCAGATGCGCAAAACGAACAGCAAAACCACGTTTGTCTTTTCGTGCATGGCTACAACGTGAACTGGCAAGACGCCGTGGATGATTACCTCGGTGTGAAAAACCGTTTGATCGAGCCTGCGAATCTCGGCCAAGCCGTTTTGTTTTCGTGGCCGTCGAAAGGCAGCGTCGCGGGTTATTTGCCGGATCGCGAAGACGCGCACGAAGCCGCGCCCGATCTTGCCGGTCTGTTCGTCGATCTCAACGATTATCTCGTGAAGAAACAGCGCATCGCGGCCGCGACGGACGATCCGAATAAATTATGCAAGGCGAAAATTTCCGTCATCGCGCACAGCATGGGCGGATACGTGCTGCAGGAAGCGTTGGTCGCCGCGTCGAAGCGGCTCAACGATCCGCAGCTCGTGAGCCTGATCAATCAGCTCGTGTTCGTCGCCGCCGATATCGACAACGATCTTTTTCAGCGCGACCAACCCGTCGACAGCGACGGCAGCCTGATGGCGAATCTCTGCTATCGAATCGCCGCGTTGTATACCGGTTTGGATTCCGTGCTTGGCATGTCGGCGGGACTCAAACACTTCGGCACGCGCCGACTCGGCCGCAGTGGATTGGCCGATCGCAACAACGTATGGGACAACGTGTTCGATTTCGATATCACCGCCTACATCAATCGCGCTGACGCGAGCATTCATTCGGCGGTGTTCGATTCGGCGCCGGCCATCGCCATCGTCGAAAATATTTTGCGGGGCGTGGATCGAAATTACATCGCGGAGAACATCAAACCGTTCGCGCCACTCGTAGCGCAACCTGCGTGATTCGATCAGAACAACAACTGCCAATAGCCGACGTCGATCCATTGGCCGAACTTGAAACCGACTTGTTCGAACTGCGCCACTTTCTTGAAACCCAATTTTTCGTGCAGCTTCGCGCTGGCTTCGTTCGGCAGCGATACGCCGCCCATCACCGCGTGAATATTGTGGGCGCGCAGTTCGGCGATCAACGCGCTGTAGAGATCGGTACCGATACCGCGCGACTTGGCCGCCGCGTCGACATACACCGTGCTTTCGACCGAAAACCGGTACGCGCTGCGCGGCTTCCACGGACTGGCGTACGAGTAGCCGAGAACGATGCCGCCGTCTTCAGCCACGAGCCATGGCAATGATTTTCCGGCAACGTCGGCCATTCGCCCGGCCATGATATCGGCGTCGACCGGTTCTTCTTCGAACGTGGCGATGTCGTTGGCAATGTAGTAGTTGTAAATCGTCGCGATGGCGGCGACATCGTCGGGTTTGGCGACGCGAATCAGCGTGGTCATCATCGGCCTCGTTGTGCGATGACGATTATGGTGAATTCGTGGCCTCGATGGAACGGCCACCGACTCAATCGCCACCTAAATAGTGCGTCGACTCAATTCGTGAACGGCATCGATGAGCACGCCAAGGCGCTCGGGTTCCACGTCCGGCGTGATGCCGTGCCCCAAATTGAAAACATGGCCGGGATGCGGACCGAAGCTGTCGAGCGCCTTTTTTACTTCGGCGCGAATCGTCTCCGGCTGCGCGTGCAATGTCGCCGGATCGAGATTGCCCTGTAATGCGACGCGGTTGCCGACGCGTGCTCGCGCATCGCCGAGTGAGATCGTCCAGTCCAATCCCAACGCCGCGCAGCCCGTATCGGCCAATGCTTCAAGATGGCCGTTGGCACCTTTGCTGAAAAGAATGAGCGGTACGTCACGCGCCAGTTTGTCGCTTTTTATACTTTGCGCAATCTGCGACAAATAGCGCAGGCTGAATTCGCGGAACAGGTCGGGTGCGAGCAGGCCGCCCCAGGTGTCGAACACCATCAGCGTCTGCGCTCCGGCCGCGGCTTGCGCGCAGAGATAGCTTGCGACGGAGCGGGCGACGACATCGAGCAATCGATGCATGGTTGCCGGATCGTTCAGCGCCAGCGCTTTCGGTCGTGCGAAACTCGACGATCCTTCGCCTTCGATCATGTAACAGGCCAGCGTCCACGGACTCCCCGCGAAACCGATCAGCGGCACGCGATCATTGAGCTCACGGCGAATCAGGCGCACCGCATCCATCACATAGCGAAGCTCGTTTTCAGGATCGGGAACGCCGAGTTTCTCGATGTCGGCCATCGAACGCACCGGATGCGCGAGCTTTGGACCTTCGCCTTCGTGTACGGAAAGTCCGAGACCCATCGCGTCAGGGATGGTGAGAATGTCGGAAAACAAAATCGACGCGTCGAGTGGAAACCGCGCGAGCGGTTGCAACGTCACTTCGCACGCGAGTTCCGGCGTTTTGCACAAATTGATGAAACTCCCGGCGCGTGCGCGCGTGGCGCGATATTCGGGCAGATAGCGTCCGGCCTGACGCATGATCCACACCGGCGTGCAGTCGACGGGCTCGCGGCGCAAGGCGCGAAGGAAACGGTGGTCGGTCATGAATATCCTATTTTTAAATGCGTCTATTCCGAAGCGCGTCGCGCTTCGGCCTGCAACGGTGCCACGCGGCGCGGAAACCCAATCACGGCCGAGGTGCTCCGCGCCAGTTCGCTGCGCGCCGAACGCGCCGCGTCGATGGTATCGAAACTTCCCCACACGAGCAGCCACGCGTCGCCGCCATTTTGCCGGAAATGGACGTCGTAGAACGCACCGCTCGGAATATGCATCGCATCGCGTGATGCGGCAAGATCCGATCGCTTGGATGCATGTGCCAGCTCTACAACGAAGTGATCGCCCGGCAATGACATGAAATCATCGCTCGCAGCGGTCGTCGCATGCGCCGCTTCGCGTGGCGGCGGTGCCGGCGCTGGCAGAGCGGTTCGCGCTGCCACGCCATGCGCCGGTTTTGCGTCGGGCGGCGGCTTGATCGGCGTTGCCTGCTTTGCTTCCATCGGTACCGGGGGAGCATTGGCGTGATTGGCGGTAGCGGAAATCGTGCTTGGCGGCGCTGTCGCCGCTGCGGGTGCCGTCGCCGATTCGTTGGTCAAATAACTTGGCAGTCGCGATGAGCGATCCGTGCTCGTCATGGGAACCGAGGACGAGGGAATGGAAGCAGGCGCAGCCACCGTGGTTGCCGGAAGCGTGGTCGGCATCGACTTGACCGGTGCCGGCGGCGGAGCGGGGGGCTGGTCCGATGCTGCGCGTTGTGCCGGTTCTGCTTTGCCGATTTCGTTGCAGTTCCACCCTTTGCGATCGGCGGTCGGTACACAATTATACTTTTTGCCGGGTTGAAACGTGTCGCTCGTGTTGTACGGCGCGGGTTGAGCGACGACCGACACGCACCACGACAACGCGATCAGAACCGTCACCGTTCCGCTAGCCGGACGCATAGCTCGATTCCAGGCCCTGACTGAACATGACGTGGAAGCCGCGCTTGAGCTGCGCGTCGCGCGCGTGCTCGAATGCGTGCAGCGCATCGTCGCGTTCCAGATACACGTCGCGCTTCAGGCTGATGCGGCCGCCTTGCAGGCCCCATTCGCGCGTGAGGGTCCAGCCGCCGAGCAAGTCCTGCTGCAGCGCGATCTGGTAATAACGCGGCGCTTCGGCCGCGGCGGGTTTGGTCTGCATAAAAATGCGCATCCGGCTAGTTTAACGCGAGACGCGGCGAGGGTTGCGAACGTCGCAACTTTGCCGTCAGGGCGAAGCCAGAACCTCGCGAATCCGGGCTTCATCGACGTCGCCGACCATTTCGGCGCGCCCGACGCCACGCCACAGGATGAGCCGCATGCGCCCACTGACGTTTTTCTTGTCCAGTCGCATCGACGCGAAAACAGCGTCGATATCGGTATCGGCGGGAATTGCTGTCGGCAATCCGAACATTCGCAAGAGTGAGTGCAGACGGTCGAAATCTTGGATCGACGCGAGATTTAGCGTTGCCGAAAGTCTAGCGGCCAAACACATACCGATCGCGACGGCTTCGCCGTGCAGAATCGAACCGTAACCGGCGACCGCTTCGAGCGCGTGACCGAACGTGTGTCCGAAGTTTAATAAAGCGCGCTCGCCTTGTTCGGTTTCGTCGCGCGCGACGACGCCTTCGTTGCCGGCGCCAAAGAGCGGCGAGGCGGGATCGTTGGTCGCAAGCGCCGCCAGCTTCGCGAGGCCCGCGGTGCGCGCGGCCGGGCTGAGCCAGTCGACGCTT
>CAZZWP010000072.1:14219-15133 GCA_964657965.1 uncultured Rudaea sp.
CGACGCCTGCTTTTTGTCGACAACTGACGCCGATCGCATGCGCCAGCGCATGCGCGTCGCGCGCGAGCAACGCCTCGGCATTCGATTCGAGCCACGCGAAAAATTCCGCGTCGCCGATCGCGCCGTATTTCACGATTTCAGCGATGCCGGATTTCAGTTCGCGATCGCTCACGGTCGCCAACGTTGATGTATCGATCACCACCGCGCGCGGCTGGTGAAACGCGCCGACCAGATTTTTTCCTTGCGGCAAATTCACCGCCGTTTTTCCGCCGACGGACGAATCGACCATCGCGAGCAACGTCGTCGGAATCTGCACGAAGGCGATGCCGCGCATCCAGCACGCGGCGGCGAATCCGGCGAGGTCACCGATCACGCCGCCGCCGAGCGCGATGATGGTTGCATCGCGGCTTGCGCCCATTTCGGCGAGCGCATCGAAGATCGCTGCGCATGCTTCAAACGATTTCGATAATTCACCCGCGGGAAAATCAATGCGCGATGCCGTGCGATCGCTCAACCCATTCATCACGGCGGATGCATATAACGGCCCGACGTTCGCATCGCTGATCAGCAGCACGTGACGTCCGCGGATGGCATCGCGCCACTTTTCCGGTTGTCCGAGCAAGCGATCGCCGATCCAGATCGGATACCGGCGCGCGCCGAGTTCGACGCTAATTTCCTGCGCATCGCTCATGCCGCCGACTCCGTTCGCGCGATGGCGTCGCCGCGTTGCCAACGGTCGCGAAGACTCGCGGCGAGCCGCTGCGCCGCCTGCGGTACCGTGCCGTTATGGCCGGCGGCAAGCGTGAAATCGGCAACCTCGCGATACAACGGTTCGCGAAGCGCTGCGAGCGACAGCAAACGTTCGCGACGATCCGGCGCGGCCAGCAGTGGCCGTTTGCGGTCGCGGGCGAGAC
>CAZZWP010000073.1:0-8424 GCA_964657965.1 uncultured Rudaea sp.
AACACAGCGTACGTGAAGAAAAAGGTGTTTCTTTGGTTACTTTCTTTGCACCAGCAAAGAAAGTGACTCGCTCGACGAAGTCGAGTGAAACGCAGTTGCTCCAAGATCAAAAGCGAAAAACTGGATTCCAGTTTTCTCAGGAACGACAAACCGCGACGTTGCGATGACACCTCACCCATTGCCCCACCACCTCCACCCCACTAGCCTGCACCGTTTCTGCCGGAGATCACGAATGCAACGCCCAATCCTTGTCATCGCTTGCCTCGCCGCGTTAGCTGCGTGCTCAGCGCCGCCGCAACCTGAGAAATCGCAAACAACAACCGCCGCTGCTACGTCGCCGCCCGCGCAACCGCCGACACCAACGCTTATGTCAGGCATCGACCTGCAATACGTCGATCCCGCCATCCGCGCCCAGGACGACTTCTACAAACACGTCAATGGCAAATGGCTGGCCACCGTCGAGATTCCCGCCGACAAACCGTCCTACGGAACCGGCGCGATGACGTACGACAGAATCCAGGACCAATTGCACACCCTCATCGACGACGTCGCTGCGGGCAAATCGGCTGTTCCTAATGTCGATACAAAAAAAATCGGCGATCTGTATTCGAGTTTCATGGATGAAACGACACTCGAGAATCTCGGCGCGAAACCGCTCGATGCGCAATTCGCAAAAATCGATGGATTGAAAGATGCGAAAGGAATACCGGCGCTGATCGCCGGATTGAATCGCGACGTCGCATCGGTCACCGGCTACGGCTTGCAGGCCAACGCGCCGATCGTAATCAGCATCCATCAAGACAACAAAGACGCCACCAAGTACGTCGCCGATTTCCAGCAGGGCGGTTTGGGAATGCCCGACCGCGACTACTACTTGAAAGACGACGACGCGAAACTCAAAGGCATCCGCGACGATTACCGCAAGCACATCGAGAAAATGCTCGGCATGGCCGGCGCTAAGAACGCCGCCACGGACGCCGATCAGATTCTTGCGCTGGAAACAGCGCTGGCGAAAATCCAATGGGACAAAGTGCAATTGCGCGATCCCGTCAAGGCCTACAACAAAGAAGAGATCGCCAAGCTCGCCCAACTCGCACCCGGTTTCGATTGGGATGCGTTTATCGACGCGGCCGGCATCAAGGGCAAAGTCGACACCGTCATCGTCAGTCAGCCGACGTACCTGACTGCATTCGCCAAACTGGCGCAGAAGACGCCGCTATCGACGTGGAAAGCGTATTTTCGCTGGCACACGCTCAGCGATTTCGCGCCGGCGTTGTCGAAACAGTTCGCGGACGAAAATTTTGCCTTTTATGGCACCGTTCTTCGCGGTGTCCCCGAAAATCGCGCGCGCTGGAAGCGCGGCATCGCGTTGATCAATGCGGCAATCGGCGAAGAATTAGGCAAATTGTATACCGCGCAATATTTCCCGCCCGAAAGTAAAGCGCGCGCGCAGAAACTCGTCGGCAATTTGCTGGCCGCGTTCAAGCAGGGAATCAACGATCTGGATTGGATGACGCCGCAGACAAAACAGGCCGCGCAGGAAAAACTCGCCAAGTTCACGCCGAAAATCGGCTATCCCGACACGTGGCGCAACTATGCGAACCTGACCATCGACAAAGGCGATCTCGTCGGCAACATTTCGCGTGCGGCGCAATTCGAATATCAGCGCAATATCGATAAATTAGGCAAGCCGATCGATCGTGGCGAATGGGGATTGACGCCGCAAACGCTCGACGCGTATTACAACCCCGAACTCAACGAAATCGTATTTCCCGCCGCGATTCTGCAGCCGCCGTATTTCGATCCGAAGGCCGACGACGCGGTGAACTACGGCGGCATCGCGGCGATCATCGGACATGAAATCAGTCACGGTTTCGACGATCAAGGTTCGCAATACGACGGCGACGGCAATCTGCGCGACTGGTGGACGAAGGAAGATCACGAAAAATTCGCGACGAAAACCAAAGCGCTCGTCGCCGAATACTCTGCGTTCGAACCGGTGGCCGGCTATCACATCAACGGCGAACTGACGCTCGGCGAAAACATCGCCGATAATTCGGGTCTCGCCGTCGCGTACAAGGCGTACCAGATTTCGCTCGCCGGAAAACCCGCACCGGTCATCGACGGATTAAGCGGCGACCAGCGCTTCTACATGGGCTACGCGCAAGTGTGGCGTGCCAAAGCGCGCGACAATGCCGTCATCGCGCAACTCAAGAGCGATCCGCATTCGATACCGATGTATCGCGCGATGGGGACGGTCGTGAATCAGCCGGCATTCTTTACAGCTTTCGATGTGAAAGAAGGCGACAAAATGTGGCGAGCTCCCGACCAGCGCGTAATCATCTGGTAACGCTCTAAGAAAACTCACGACGCGACGGAGGGCGCACAGGATGTGCGCCGTTCGCCGCCGCGACAGGTATGTCGCGGCGGCGAACATGTCGTACGTGGAGAATAAGGGTGCTTTCTTGGTTACTTCTTTGCACCAGCAAAGAAGTGACTCGCTCGACGCAGTCGAGTGAAAGCTCTGTCTTTCCTACTTACAAGAGCAAAAGCTTCCACTCGCTACGCGAGCGGGTAACTTTCTTTGATAAGCGTCAAAGAAAGTCACCAAAGAAAACGCTTTGCTCTTCGCGTAGGACTCTGTTCGCCGACGGCACATCCCTGTGCCGGCGTCGAACCGCGGCATCCTGCTCGCGGGTCACCGCCCCAGCAACTTAAATATGGAAATGAAAGGTAACAAGCGAAAACCATGCGTGCGTAAGCAATTAAAAGTACAAATGCGTTTCGCCTTCGGCTAATCCACGCGGACCAAATCGTCGCTCATCGAGCACGAATGTTCCGTCGTCCAGGGCATAGGCGAGCGTACTCGCGCGAGTGCCGTATTCGTTGCCTCGAATGAAAATCGGCGCAAGAAATTTTTCGAGCTCCAAACCGATCCCCGTATCGGGCAATTCACGTTCTGAAGGTTGCGACTCGTCGGCGAGCAAGTCCAAAAGCGTCGCATCGTCGTAGCGATTTTCTTGCACGCATCGCGAAAAGTCATCGGCGAGCCGTTGTGCTTTCGGCCAGCGCGGATGGGGTGGCCCGTTGCTGAGCACGTGAATGCCACGTCCGAATGACCATGCTGTTTCGCTCAAGCTACTCGCGGCCCAAACCGATTCGCTATCGCCGGCAATGAAATTGAACGGACCGAATTCCGTCCGTGTTGCAGCGATCGCATCCGTATAGCCATGCGCGGATTGATCGCTGCGCACGAAATCAGCGACAAGCGCACCGCGCGAACGTCGGCCGCGAACCGGCGGACCGGCGCGAACGTTGGTGACCGCCGCAAAACGACCGCTTCGACTGACGGCCAGCCACGAGCCACCGGCTTCCAGATCGCGTCCGCCGAAAACGTCCGCCGCGTCGTTCCACTGGGCCGCCGGCGCAGTGGGCCGGCCGTGATATTCGTCGCGATTTCCCAACAGAAGCCATGGCTGATTCGGCGCCACATGCAATGCGAGCAGGATCAGGCACATGATTGCGACAATGTATATTTCTACAAATGTGGATCAGCCGCTCAACGCGGCCAGTTTCGCTTCGAGCGACGGCAATCGCGCATTGCGCGGATTCAATTCGCGCGCGGCCTTCAACGCCGACGACGCCTCGGCACGCCGGCTTTCGCCGATGTTCGATTCGGCCTTATCAAGAAAAGCGTCGCCCAACCGATCGCGCAGCGCGGGTAATGCCGCATCGCCGGGATCGGATTGCGCAATGGCGTCGACGTAATCCCGCGCCTTGTTCGGCGTGCCGTTCTTGATCGCCTGCTCGAATAATTCTTTCGCCCGGACGGGGATGCGGTTCAAACCCGCCAACGCTTTGGCGTTGTTGCCGTCGATGCGCAGCACGGCGCGGTATTTATCGTACGCGCAATCGCCGGGTGTCCGGTTCAGATCGCCCGCGGCCATCGCTTTCTCGGCATCGTCGAGCAGTGCCTGGATACGCTGCTGATCGCCAGGAGACACGGCTTGTGCCTGTTGTTTGCTGATGTCGATCTGCTCGTGCATCTCGTACAGTCGCGACTTCGCCGGTCGCAATTCCGGCGCATCGGCGGCCGCGGACTCGGCTTGCTGGACCAAGGCATCGGCCTGCGAAATATTGTCGACGTCCATCGCGGAATTCGCCTGCGATATCAGCGTTTGAGCAATCTTGCGCAAGCCGGCCTTCGCGCGTGCATCGTTCGGATTTTGCCGCAGCACACTTTGGAACAACGCGACCGCGCCGTCGTTGCCGTTCAATTTCCCGGCGCGCAGTTGCGACTCTGCACGTATAATTTGTTGATCGGCCGCGTGCGTGTTGTCGGCGTGCTGGTTGGCCAACGACGCGCGCAATTCCGGAATTGCCGGATTGTTCGGCGACAACGCGGTGAGATCGCCGATGCGCTGATTGGCCAAGTCGACATTGCCGGCGACGACCGCATCGCGCGCCTGCTGGGCGAGGGCTTTGGCGACGTTGTTCAATCCGTTCAGGGCGAGCGCGTTCGTGGAATCGCTTTCCATCACCTGTTTGTAGAGATCCGCCGCGCTTCCCGTTCCGAGCAACTTGCCGGCGGCGAGTGCTTGGTCGGCGCGCTCCAGCAATTCGACACTCTTGGTGCTGCGCGTTTCGGCGCCGCGCAAACGTGATTTCAATTCTTCTATGTCGGGGCCGCCGCCGAGAACTTCCGTGGCCGTGGCGAGATCCGTGCGTGCCGACGCGAAGTCGTTTTTCGCGATCGCCGTGTTGGCGTGTTCGACGAGCCGCTCGCCGACTTGCGTCAATCCTTGTCGCGCCTGGTCGTTGTCGGGATCGATCGCGCGCGCCGCCTGAAACAACTCGCGCGCACTGTCGTTCTGATTACCGACCAGCCGACCCTCGGCCAACGCCTTGTTGCCGCGCGTGATGAGATTATTGAGTTCCGTGCTCGGCAACAGCGAGCGCAATCGATTCTGGTAATAGTACGCAGCCGACCCGCCACCGACGAGAATGAGCGCGACGGCGGCGAGTATCCATGGCGCACGCGACGAACGCGTGGCAGGCGCGTGCCCACCGGAGCGCCGTGATGGCGATACGGCGATATCGTCCATGCGCCCGATGCTCGGTTCGGCGCGTTGACGCGATCCGGACGGCAGCGGCGTCGAGGGTACGGCGCGCGTCGTCATGTCGACGTTCGGGGCCTGACGTTTTACGACGTCGTGCGGCGCGGTCAGTTCCGGCATTTCGCCTTGCGCGATGGCGAACTCGATTTGTTCGATCGCGTCGGCGAGCACGGCCCCGTTTTGGAAACGGTCTTCGGGTTGCTTGGCGAGCATGCGCGACAATAGCGATTGCAACGCGTTCAAATGCTCGGGCAAAACAGGCACCGGCTGCGTGATGTGCATGATGCCGACGGCCAGCGAATCTTCCGCATGAAACGGTACGCGGCCGACGAGCAATTCATACAAGACGATGCCGAGACTGTACAAATCCGCCCGTCCATCGAGCTGGCGTCCGCGCGCCTGCTCGGGACTCATATAGTGCGGTGTGCCGATGACGGTGCCGGTGCGCGTCATGTGCGTCGCCGAATCGCTGGCGCGCGCGATGCCGAAATCGGTCAGCGCGGAACTGCCGTCTTCGCGCAGCAGAATGTTGTCGGGTTTCACGTCGCGATGGACGAAGCCTTTCGAGTGCGCATAGTTCAACGCACCTGCGATCTCGCGAACGATGCGCAACGCGAACGAAACCGGTCGCGGTGTGCCGTCCATCGGCAGCAACGATTCGCCGCCGATAAATTCCATCGCGATGTAGTTGTAGTTGGCGTTGCGTCCCACGTCGTGAATGGCCACGACATGGCGATGATGCAATTTCGCCGCGATGCGCGCCTCGCGCAGGAAGCGTTCGCTGAAATCCGCATCGGCCATCAACGTCGGTGACATGACTTTCAGGGCAACCTCGCGCTGCACGGATTCCTGCGTGGCGAGATAGACCGTCGCCATGCCGCCGCGTCCCAGTTGCCGCAGGATTTGATAACCCGGTATGTCGATCACAGTGTCCGTGCGCCGGCCCTTGAAATGGCGTCACGGATGGATTTCCGCGCGCCTGGATTGCACGTGAAGCATAACACGGAGGCTGCGTTTATCAGGTCGGAAAAGGCAAGCGGCGACGCGATCAGATATCGTTTTTCCAATGCGTCAGGAACGCAAAGTCCACCGAAAAGACGTGGTTTATCGCTAAGCCAAGCGTCTGGCTTCGATCACGTTCGGGACACCGGAAAGTCGACCGAGCAAGGTCGACAACTGTTCGTAATCCGTCACGCGCAGCGCGAAGTTCATCGTCGCCAGTCCGCTGGCGGAATCCACGCGCGCGTTCGCCGCGAGCAAATGCACATTGGCGGCAGCGATGACGGTGGTGACGTCTTTGTGCAGCGATTTGCGATCGTAACCTTTGACGAGTACGTCGATGTCGTACGCCTGCTCGCGAGCACCGCCCCATTCGACGTCGATGGCACGGGCCTCGTCGCGCGCGCGCAGACGCGCGAAGCTGGGGCAATCGGCGCGATGGATCGAGACGCCTTTGCCGCGCGTGATGTACCCGGCGATGGGATCGCCCGGCAACGGCTGGCAGCAACGCGCGAGTGATGTGAGCAGGTTGCCGACGCCTTCGATGGTGACGGCGTCTTTATCGCGTCGCGGTGCGCGCGGCGGAGCGACGACGACGGGCGTCGGCGGCGCGATCGTTTCGTGCAGCGCGCGCGCGACGTGTCCGGCGGTGACCTCGCCCAGCGCCAACGCGACCAGGAATTCATCGAGGTTGTCGTGACCGAATTTCGGCGGCAGCGAATCGAGATCGACGTTATGCAGCGCCAACCGCTTGAGTTCGCGATCCAGCATCGCGCGGCCGGCCGCGAGGTTGGCGTCGTGATCCATGCGCTTGAACCACGCGCGTACTTTTTGCTGCGCGCGTTGAGTGACGAGAAATCCATGATGTGCCGACAGCCAATCGCGGCGCGGTTCTTTTACTTTGCCGGTGAGGATTTCGACACGATCGCCGCTGGCCGGCTGGAAATTCAGCGGCACGATGCGCTCGTTGACCTTCGCCCCGCGTGTGCGGTGGCCGACGTCGGTATGCACGGTGTAGGCGAAGTCGAGCACGGTCGCGCCGCGCGGCAAATCGATCACCTGGCCTTGCGGCGTTAGTAGATAGACGCGGTCTTCGAGAATGTCCGTTTTGAAGCCGGCGAGCAGTGCGGTCTCGTCGTCGTTGTCGTCTTTGGATTCGAGGAGCTGGCGCATCCATTTGATCTTGCGTTCGAACTCCTGGTCGCCACCGCCGCCTTCCTTGTAGCGCCAGTGCGCGGCGACGCCTTGTTCGGCATGCGCGTGCATGTCGTGGGATCGAATTTGCACTTCCAGATTTTTGCCGTCCGGTCCCACCACAGCGGTATGCAACGACTGATATTGATTTCCTTTCGGACGCGCGATGTAGTCGTCGAATTCGCTGGGCACGGGCGGCCACAACGTGTGCACGACGCCGAGCGCGGCATAACACGACGGCACGTCGCTGACGAGCACGCGCAGTGCGCGGATGTCGTAGAGCGACGCGAAGTCATCGCCCTTGCGCTGCATTTTTTTCCAGATCGAATAAATGTGTTTTGGACGTCCGGCGACTTCAGCGTCGATCTCGGATTCCGCCAGCGCGGCGCGCAACGTGTTGGTCGCATCGGTGATGTATGCCTGACGCTGGTCGCGGCGTTCGTCCAGCAGCGTCGCGATGCGTCGGTAAATATCCGGATGCAGATACCGGAACGCGAGATCTTCCAACTCCCATTTCAGTTGCCAGATGCCGAGCCGGTTAGCGAGCGGCGCGTGGATATCTACTGTCAGCTGCGCAAGATCGCGCTGACGCTCCGGCGACATTTTTTCGGCGAGCCGCAACATGGCCAATTGGCGGGCGAGCAGAATGAAGACGACTCGCAAATCGCGGATGATGGCGAGCAGTAGACGGCGCAGACCCTCCGCACTGCCCTGCACACCGCGCGACACGTAGAGCGACCAGACTTTTTCGGCCGATTGCTGGCCGTCGAGCAGATCGCGCATGTGTGGAATCGCATCGATCGCCGTGTCCGCTGTCGCGACACCGGATGTCTGCAGCGTGGGAATAATGCACGCTGCCAGCGTTTCGGAATCCGCGCGCAAGGCCTCGAGTATGTCGAGCGTCTCAAGCAGCTCGACATCAATGCTTTGCAGCTTCGATGCGTCGGCCGTCTGCAGTAGTGCGAGGAAGTTCGCCCACCACGCAGACGCGTCCCCGATCTTGCTGTGCTTTAGAGCCCAGTTAGCGAGGGTCGGCTTGATGTCTTCGCTCGTTTTCACGGAGCTACTTTGGCACGCGGATGCATGCCGGACAAATGCGGGCGGTGGGGGGGGG
>CAZZWP010000073.1:8449-14977 GCA_964657965.1 uncultured Rudaea sp.
TGTTATCCAGCGCGCGCCCGATCGGACTTATACGTATCGAATCACGGTGTGACGTTGACGCTATTCGACGTACCAGTGATCGACGACGTGCTCGTGTCGGTAGCTGTTACGGTCTGACTGCCCGCAGTATTGAACGTCACGTTGTTGTAGAACCCATTGGTGAATGCAGCATCAGCCGGCAAAGCCGCTGCCGCGTCCGTGCTGCTGAAGTGCAGCGTTCCGGTGTAGCCGCTGACCGAGTTGCCGTACTGATCACGCGGATTGACGTGCATGACCGTCGCCGCACCGACCGGGACTGGACCCGATACATCGACCACCAATGCCGCGACAGCAGCTGCGGACACCGTCACATTGTTCGACGTGCCGTGGATCGTGCTGCTGACGGTATCGGTCGCCGTGAAGGTCTGAGACCCGGCGGTCTTGAACGTGCCGCCGAACGATCCGACGCCGTTGGTCAACTGCGAATTGACTGGAAGAACAGCCTGCGCGTCGCTGCTGCTAAAAGCCACTGTGCCCGTATAGCTTGGAACCGTGTTGTTTGCGCCGTCTTTCGCCGTCACTGTGAAGTTAGATTGCGTTCCGGCCGTAGCGGTCGCATCGGCTGTCACGATGAAGTGCGTAACAGTGAGTTGCTGCATGGTAACCGTAAACGATTGCGTCGACGACAGTCCGTTGGCGCTGAAAGTCGCTGTGCATGATGCGGTACCCGGCACGAATAGCGCGCCAGACGGTTTGAAGTTGAATTTGAATGCGCGCGCGCCTTGCGCGCCGGTGGACGTCGCGAAATTCGACGCGCTCACCGGGCTTGCAAAAATGCCGTTAGGATCCACGCAACTGACATTCGTTGGCGCGGCAAGCGCCGCGGTGTTTCCTGGCGTTGTCGTTCCCGATGTTGGATCAACTACGTAGGCCACTGGATCGACCGTGACAGCGCCTGTGCTGACTTGATTAGCGTACGTAACCGAAGGCGGAAGCGCATTGCCATCCTGGTCGGAAACCGTGCAGCTTGTCGATGCCGGATCGTTCGCGCACACGATATTGCCGACGTTTTGGACAGGTACGTTGTTGACACCGGCGACAGCTACTTTGTCGTCAATGCGTTGCGCGTATACGCCAGGCTGCGAAAAAACAGCGCCGGACGCAGGATAGAAAGTGATCGGCAACGTCGCCCAATTACTAACCGCAGTGGAGCTGCCGAAATTCTGCACGTAGACATAAATAGAATTCGTCGCAGATTGAATGTCGGCAGCTGTGATCATATGGATCGACGTTGTCGCCGCGCACAGTGCACCCGTGACATCGACGAGACCCGGCTGCGGCTTGGCCAATATGCACCACTCCGGCGAAAAACCCCCGTTAGAAGCGGTGCCAAATAATGTATGGTCATAACCGAATGACAAATGCCAATTCACAGCGCTCGACGCGTTGTGAATCTGCATCACATAACCAAGCAAATGGCCCGAGCTCGTCGGCGATGCGACAGTATTAATCGAAACCCACGGCTCGCCAGCGAGGTGCCCGCTATCGAACGCGTTATCGAATATACGGTCACCACTGACGCTGCTATTCGCGTAGCGCGGCGTGGTCACGCCCAATTGACTTATCGGATAACAGGCTACTTGAATGCTTGTGGTATTGAACTGTGTGGTCCCGAAAACTGTGCCATCATTGGACACTTTCGATGCGTCCACAATGCTTGCGCCGCCGCTATCGAACTCTAGAAGTCCGCCTGGCGACACATTGTTGAAGATAGGCGATATCTGATACGGACCCACCGCGCCATAAGAGTACGGCGCACCACTACCAGATGCTTCGCTGCACACAATCGGCTGCGCGATGGCACTGTCCAACACGACCTGCGATGACGTGCCGCCCATCGTTACGCCAGTTGCGTTGGCGACTCCGCCGAGTTCAGGCAAACTGATGTCACTGGGACACTTGCTTCCGACGCAGGCTGTCGAAGGAGCGACCAGATCGACGGTGAATCCGGTATCGCTGGCGAATGCCGGGACGGAGGCCGCAGCGATGAGAAATCCAACTAGGTAACCACAAGCAGTGCGGGGCATTTGCCGCATTTCAAACTCCGGACAGTAGACTCAACCCAATCCCCGAAGGCCCACGGAGTTCTTGTTATCATGTGCCTTCAATGAGTTATCATAAGTAATTAGCGTAATTAATGTGTTAAATGCGGGTTACGGACGTCCGCCCTCCGCTACCGCCTGCCTCCACTGAATTCTGTAAATTCCGGTCGAAGGATTATGCGCAAAAATATAGCTTATCCGCTTATTGGCGTTGCCGCACTCGCCGTCGCCGGCATCGCGTCGGCCGCCGGTTTTTCTTCGCTGGAAGAGCGCATGTCGCAGGCGGAGTTCCACGCGGCGGGGCTGGACAAGCTCAGTCCTGCCGAACTCAAAGCGTTGGACGACTGGTTGAGCACGCACATCGCGGCGACGACAACCTATGTAACACCCGGCGGTACGCCGGTGTTCTATCCGAAACCGTCGGACCGCGAAGTAGTGGAAAGTCGCATCGACGGAAAATTCAGTGGCTGGTACGGAAAGAACGTATTCAAGCTGGAAAACGGCCAGGAGTGGACGCAGGCGGAGTCTGGCAGCATGCAGACCGGCGTTTACGATCATCCGAAAGTGAAGATCAAACCGATGCTGGTCGGCAGCTGGCTGATGTACGTGGATGCCTGTGGCTGCAGCGTACGCGTCAATCGCACCAAATAATTTTTTTCATCGAGACGCGCGCAGCGTCTCGATCAATTTACTCAGGCGTTTCGGAGACACCGTCTCGGCGGTTTTCATTTCCTGCGCGAAGAGCGAAACGCGCATTTCTTCGATGAGCCAACGTAATTCGGTCAGCGCTTCGTCGTCGCCGCGTTCGGCTTTGAGTTTCAGATAGTCGCGCCAATAGCCGCGCACGGTGAGCATGCGCGCTTGATCGCGCGTCGCGTCGAGTCGCAGCCGTTCCGCGCGAAGTCGCATCGCTTTGAGATACCGCGGAAATTGCGCCAATCGTTCGCGCGGGATTTCGCGAACGAATCCCGGATGAACCAATTCATCGAGCTGCTCTCGCAAATCTTCGTAGTTGGCGCGTGCGTAACCCATCAACGGTGACTGCAGCCACGGCGTCAATTCCGCGTACGCGATCAACACATCTTCGACGATCACCAACCACCGCATCGCTTCGGCAAACACGTTGCGGCCCAGCTCGGCAACGGTGTGCTGAAATTCTTCGCGACGACGAATGTCGAGCGGAAGATTCTCGATCAATTGCGCGAACGCCGCGTCGACGATGTCTTCGCGCAACGCATCGATCGTCGCAATCGCCGTGTACTTCAGCGCCAGGTTCCGGGCGATCGGCAATTGCCGACGCGCTTGTTTGATCGGTTCGCGAAGCGCCCGGCGCAGCAGTCGAATCACGCCCGCGCGATGCGAGATTTGCGCTTCGTCCACGCGCTCGAACACACGGAGCGCCACGCTTTCGCCGAGATCGACGAGCGCAGGAAAGGCGACCAAGCCGCCTTCACTGATCAGCGTCTTCGGGATTTCGTCGAAATCGAATTCATCGACGTCCTCCCGCGTGAGTTCCGTATCCGCATGACGCGAGAAAGCGGCGCGCGCGCTGTCCGACCACTGCGCGCGAATCGTTTCCAGATCACGGCTCTCCGACAGCGTTTTGCCGTGCTCGTCATAGACGCGAAATCGCATCCGCAAATGATCCGGAATCGCGATATCAACAAATTCACGTGCCGCTATGTCGACACCCGTCACACGGTGCAGATACATCGCCAGCACGTTCGTCAGGGATTCATCGCGCGGCGATTCCGCGGCCGCGAAAGCACGCGCGAAATCGGGAGCGGGCACAAAATTTCGCCGCAGCGATTTCGGCAACCCGCGAATCAGCTCCGCGACTTTCTCTGCCACTAATCCGGGCACCAGCCATTCACATCGCATCGCTGAAACGGCATTCACAAAGGCCAGCGGAACGTGCAGCGTCACGCCGTCGGCCGCGTCGCCCGGAACGAATCGGTAGTCGAGTTTCAGTTTGTGTCCGGCGAACTCCAGCGTCGCCGGAAAATCCGACGCGCGAATGCCCGCTTCGTTCGCCAGGACGAAATCGAGCGACCAGTGCAACGCTGCCTGTTCGATGGAACTTGCCCGTCGATACCATGCGTCGAACGCGGCTGCCGTGCTGATCTCCACCGGCATTTTTCCGACGAAGAATTCCGCCAGTTTGCTCTCATCGTTGATCAAGCCGGCGCGGCGTTGCTTGGCTTCGAGTTCTTCCGCTTGCGCCAGAACGCGCGCGTTGGCGCGCACGACGTCAACGCGCGAGTCGATATCGCCGCGCACCAGCGCTTCGCGAATGAACACGTCATGCGCGAGGACGGGATCTTGCGCACCGAATTGAACGACGCGTTTCTCGACAATGGTCAATCCAAACAACGTCACCTGTTCAAACGCAACGACGGCGCCGCGCTTACGCGACCAATGCGGATCGCGCCAACTGCGTTTGACGAGATGCGCCGCTTGCTGTTCGATCCATTCCGGCTCCACCCGCGCGCACAGCATTCCGTATACTTTTTGCAGATCGATGATTTGTCCGGCAAGAATCCATTGCGGCGGCGATTTCGCCAACGCCGATCCCGGAAAAATCTGGAATTTTCGTTCGCGCGTACCGCGAAACTGACTGCGCTCGTCCTTGATGCCGACCTGCGTCGGCCAGCCCGACAATAGGCAGCGATGAATCGGCTCGACGTCGGCTGACGCGTCGTCCTGCTGCCATCCGAGTTCTTGCGCGATGATCAAAAGTTGTCGATGCAACTCGCGCCACTCACGCATGCGCAGATACGAAAGAAATCGCTCCTTGCACCAATCGCGCAGTTTCGATTGCGTCAACTCTTCATGCGCGAGTGAATGCGCGTGCCACAGATTCAGCACGGAAATAAAATCGGATTTCGGATCCACGAACGGCGCATGCGCCTGATCGGCCGCTTGTCTCGCATCCGCCGGCCGTTCGCGCGGATCCTGAATGCTCAAAAATGCCGCGAGGACGAGCAGCTCGCGCAGCGAACGAAGGCGCTTGGCTTCGATCAGCATGCGCGACAGTGCGACGTCGATCGGCAATTTACTCATGTCGCGGCCGATCGGAGTCAAGCGCTTCTGATCGTCGATCGCGCCGAGTTCCGTCAGTCTTCGATAACCGTCGCCGATCGCACGCGAACCCGGCGCTTCGATGAACGGGAATTTCTCCACGTCGCCGAGTTTCAGACTGAGCATGCGCAGAATGACGCCGGCCAACGACGAGCGCAGGATTTCCGGATCCGAATAGCGCGGCCGTGATGCGAAATCCTCTTCCGAGTATAAACGTATACAAATACCCGGTCCGACGCGTCCGCAGCGACCCTTGCGCTGATCGGCCGCGGCCTGCGAGATCGGTTCCACATGCAGGCGTTCTAATTGGCTTCGCGTCATGTAGCGCTTGACGCGCGCGGTTCCCGTATCGACGACATAGCGAATTCGAGGCACCGTCAACGATGTTTCGGCGACGTTCGTCGCCAACACGATGCGACGTTGCGGACCAGGCTTGAACACACGATCCTGCTCGACCGCCGACAATCGCGCGTACAGCGGCAACACGTCGGTTGCACGATATTTGCGTCGCGATAGCGCTAGGTGCAAATCACGAATTTCACGTTCGCCCGGAAGAAAAACAAGAATGTCGCCACGCGAATCGTCGATCGTGATTTCATCGATCGACGCGACGACGCGTTCCGTCGTCGTCGCGTCCTCCCGATCGGCTAGCGGACGCCAGCGCACTTCGACGGGATAACTACGGCCTTCGACTTCGATAACGGGCGCATTGTTGAAATGCTTCGCGAATGTCGCCGTATCGATCGTCGCAGACGTGACGATGAGCTTTAAATCCTTGCGCCGCGCGAGCAGTCGTTTCAGATAGCCGAGCAGGAAATCGATGTTGAGACTGCGTTCGTGCGCTTCGTCGAGAATAATCGTGTCGTATTTATTCAGCCATTCGTCGGACTGCGTTTCGGCGAGCAGAATTCCGTCCGTCATGAATTTGATCAGCGTGCGCTCGCCGACGCTCTCTGTGAAGCGCACTTGATAGCCGACGAGTCCGCCGACTTCCGTTCCCAATTCCGTCGCGACGCGACGCGCCACGCTGCGCGCCGCAACGCGACGGGGTTGCGTGCATCCGATCAATCCTGCAACGCCGCGACCAGCGGCAAGGCATAATTTAGGTAATTGTGTACTTTTTCCGGAACCGGTCTCCCCGGCGAGCACGATGACTTGATGCTTGCGGATCATGTCCACGATCTCGTCGGCCTTCGCCGCAATCGGCAACGAGTCGTCGATGCGAATTGCCGGGACGATGGCGGCGCGCGACGAGAATTTTTGCTGAGCGCGCGCGAGCTTCGCGCGCCAGTCGTCTAGCAGTTTCGGATCGTCGGTTTGGCGATCGTTGAGATTCTGCAACGCGCGCGACAGCGCACGCCGGTCG
>CAZZWP010000074.1:0-14955 GCA_964657965.1 uncultured Rudaea sp.
CATAAGCGCGGTATTTGTTGCGCGCGGCGAGATCGACCGGTGAAATTTTCCAACGCTTCAATGGATTGCTCGCGCGTTCGGCAAGACGCTCTTCCTGCTCGGCCTGATCGACCGCCAGCCAGTATTTGAATAGCAAAATCCCGTTGTCGACCAGGCCGCGTTCGAAGATCGGGCATTCTTTCAAAAATCGTTCGTACTCGGCCTCGGTGCAAAATCCCATCACGCGTTCGACACCGGCGCGGTTGTACCAGCTTCGATCGAACAGCACGATTTCGCCCGCCGACGGCAGATGCTCGACGTAGCGCTGGTAATACCATTGCGTGGCTTCACGTTCGGTCGGTTTTCCCAACGCCACGATGCGATAGTGCCGCGTATCGAGATATTCGCTGATCGCTTTAATCGTGCCGCCTTTGCCTGCGGCATCGCGACCTTCGAGCAACACGACGACGCGCTGTCCGCTGCGGATGAGCCAGCGTTGAAGTTCGACCAGTTCGACGGCGAGCGACTTGAGATGATGGTGGTAATGATGATTTTTCACGGTAGGCCTTACGTTTCGCGCAGTCGTGGAAGAAGTCCCGCGAGATTACAAGGCCGCGTGCGCGAATCGAGTTGGTCGCGCAACAATCTTTCCCACGCGGTTTTGCAGGCAGAGGTCGAGCCCGGCAGGCAAAAAATAAATTTGTCGTTGGCCAGGCCGGCAAATGCGCGCGACTGCAATGTCGAAGTTCCGATTTCCTCGAACGACAACACGCGGAACATTTCGCCGAAACCGGGCATCTCCTTGTCGAGCAAGGGACGCACGGCCTCGGGCGTGGAATCGCGACCGGTGAAACCGGTGCCGCCCGTGACGATGATGCCATTCACGGTCGGCTCGATGATCCAGTTGGAAAGAATCGCCCGCAGCCGGTAGCGATCGTCTTTGCTGATCGTCCGCGCGTGAAGTTTATGACCCGCGTCGGCAAGCGCACCGCACAGGAAATCGCCTGACGTGTCGTTGGCCGACGTGCGCGAATCGGAAACGGTAAGTACACAAAGGGATAAAGGTATAAATTCATTTTTCGCACTCATGCGTGCACCTCGAAGTCCTGCG
This sequence comes from uncultured Rudaea sp., assembly GCA_964657965.1. Classification (GTDB taxonomy): domain Bacteria; phylum Pseudomonadota; class Gammaproteobacteria; order Xanthomonadales; family Rhodanobacteraceae; genus Rudaea. The sequence continues at coordinate 1,091 of CAZZWP010000074.1, forward strand.
GCGATTCGCCCTGCTCGAAGCGCTCGAACATCGTCGTCAACAAAGCGGCGAAGTCCTGCGCGTAACCGGCCATGTCGAAAAGAGTGCGCTCGCGTTTGGCCGTTTCGACGCGTGCGCGCAAATCCCGCAACGCAGTCGGATCGCGCGCCAATTGCGTCGCGAGATCGACATACGCCTGATCGGAGGCCGTATTCAGCCAATTCAAACCCAGCGCGTTGTTGAGACTGCCGGCGACCCGCGAAGCGAACGTCGCGCCCGGTTGCGTGAGAACAGGACAACCCGCCCACAACGCGTCGCTCGCTGTGGTATGCGCGTTATAAGGACTGGTGTCGAGAAACAGATCGACGTGTCGATACCTTGCCAAATGTTCCGCATGCGGCACGCGCAGTGCGAAAACCAGTCGGCGTGGATCGATACCGGCAGCACGCGTGGCGGCGCGCAGATGTTCGTCGGCGCCGCTGCTCGGTGGACCGGCCAGAAGCCAGAGAATGCTATCCGGCACCGCCTTGAGGATTTTCGTCCATCGCGCAAAACTGCGCAAAGTATACTTCCACGAATGATTGAAACACGCGAACACGGTATCGCCGGGCGGTAAACCGAAGCTTGATCGCAACGGCGAGAAATCGATTTTGCGCGTCGTGTCGCTCGGCTGGAAACAACGCGGCAAGTATGCGATTTTTTCGCTGTAGTGCGCGCGGTGTTCAGGCCGGATCATGAAGCGGTCGGCGATCAAATAGTCGTACCACGGCGCGCCGAGCGTGCCCGGATACGCAAGCCAATTGACCTGGATGGGCGCGGGCCGTAGCGCGAATAATTCGGCGCGCGCGCCGTCGCAATAACCGTCGAGATCAATGAGGATGTCGGGTTGATCGTCGCGCAAGCGGTGCAGTGTGGCTTCTATCGACAGCGCCGAGACATCGTGGAACGCGTGAAACGCGTCCATCAATCGCTGACGCAACGGGCCGCCGTCGTTCGATGTCGTCGCGTAAGCGATCGTATGCAAATTCGACGCGCGCAGTGCTTCGATCATTTCGACGATGAGCAAGGCCGTGGGATGTTCGCCGAGTCCTGCCGAGAAGAATCCGACACGCGGCGGCCCCGGTTTGCGGTCACGACTCAGCGGAGCTAGGCGCTTTTGAATCGGCTCGATCACCGCTCGGCGTGATTCGGCGAATCGCCGCGCGCATTTCAATTGCTGCTCGGGCGTCGAATCCTCGACCAGCAGCGAAAACGGCGTGATGCCGCTCGCATCGCGCTCCACGCCGTCGAGCAGTTGTTTGCTCAACACCGGTAAGACGTTCCATTCGCACAAGCGTCGATGTAAAAAAATGACTTGCGACAACGCAGGCATGTAGTTGGGCGCGACGCGGAGACAGGCTTGAAACGCGCGGATGGCGCCGTTGAAATCGCCTTGACTGTCCAGTGAAATGCCGAGTTGATACTGGTACTGCGCGTTGTTGGGTGCGAGTCGCGCGGCTTCGCGATAGGTCTTCAGCGCGGCGGCTTTGCGGTTGGAATCGGACAATATATTGCCCAGCACGAAGTGCGCATCGGCCCATGTCGGCGCAAGCTGGGTGGCGCGGCGCGCGCTGGATTCGGCGCGTTCGATATGACGCACGGCGAACAGCGCCGCGGCTTGATTCAGCCAGGCGCGCGCGTAATCCGGTTTTTGGACAATCGCTTTGGCGAAACATTCGGCGGCACCGTGGTAATCGCCGCGCGCGTCGAGCAGGCTACCGAGATTGTTGAGCGCGGCCGAGTGCTGCGGCGACAGTGCCAACGCTTGCCGCAACGCGCGTTCGGCATCGTCGAGTCGTCCCGCCGCGGTGTGGACGCTGGCGACGTTGCACAACGTCTCGACAGAATTCGGCGCGAGCGCGAGTGCTTGATCCAATTGTTTCTGCGCCGTTTCCAGATCGCCCTGTTGTAACGCGCAGATCGCCGAAAGCCGCCACAACTCGGCTTGCTCGGGATAGCGCTCGAGAAAATAATTCGCGCGGTTGCGGGCGGTCGGCAGATCACCGTCGGAAATCAGATCGATCAATTCCGTCAATGCCTTGCCGAGGACAGGATCGAAATTCACGCAGCGTCCGATTGCTCAAAGAGCGCCATGCTGCCACAGAGCGGGCAGTCAAACCTAGCGGCTTTAAGTTTCCGCGCCGGCGAAGGCTTTCATCTGATCGGCCTGGAATTCCTGCGTGAGCGGATCGACGAGCACATCAAGACTACCGTCGAGGATTTCAGGCAAACGGTACAGCGTGAGATTGATGCGGTGATCGGTGATGCGACCTTGTGGAAAATTATACGTGCGGATGCGTTGGCTGCGATCGCCAGAGCCGACTTGCAAGCGCCGTGATTCGGCCTGCTCGGCATTTTGCTTCGCGCGTTGTTCGTCGAGGATGCGGGCTTTGAGCAGCGACATCGCGCGCGCACGGTTTTTGTGCTGGCTGCGCTCGTCCTGACACTCGACGACGATGCCAGTCGGCAGATGCGTGATACGGATCGCCGAGTCGGTTTTGTTGACGTGCTGACCGCCGGCGCCGGAGGCGCGGAACGTGTCGGTTTTCAAATCGGCATCTTTCAGTTCGACGTCTTCGATTTCACCGACGTCGGGAAGAATGGCGACTGTCGCGGCGGACGTGTGGATGCGGCCTTGCGATTCGGTGTCCGGCACGCGCTGCACGCGATGCGTTCCCGACTCGAATTTCAATTTCGAGAATGCGCCTTTGCCTTCGACGCGGGCGACGATTTCTTTGTAGCCGCCGTGTTCGCCGAGACTGGAAGAAAGAATTTCGACTTGCCAGCCGCGACGTTCGGCATAACGCGCGTACATGCGAAAGAGATCGCCGGCGAAAATCGCCGCTTCGTCGCCGCCGGTGCCAGCGCGGACTTCCAGAAAAAGGTTGGCTTCGTCGCGCGGATCTTTCGGCAACAACAACACGTGCAGTTTTTGTTCGAGCGCTTCACGATCGTCGCGCAGGCTCGCCACTTCATTTTCCGCCAGCTCGCGCATTTCCGGATCGCGCAACATCGCTTCCGCCGCGGTCAGCGACTTGGTCGTTTCATCGTAGTTTTTGAGCGACGAAACAAGCGGCTCGAGATGCGCGTATTCGCGACTCAACTCGCGAAAACGGTTCGCATCGGAAACGGCATCGGGCTGCGCCATGAGCAAGGCCACTTCCTGATGACGTTCGGCCAGTTCGTCGAGCTTCCTGCGAATCGAAGGCGTCATGCATCCTTGCCCGCGTCGTGCGGCGATTCGGTTTTTATTTCGTCATCTTTGATTTCGAACAGCCGTGACGCGGCGCGCAGCAATTCGGTATCACCGCGCAACGCCGCGTCGCGCAGACTGGCGCTCGGCGCGTGCAGTAATTTGTTCGTCAACGTGTTGGCGAGGAATTCCAACGCTTGCTGGGGATCGCGGCCGTTCACCAGCAACTGGCGCGCGCGCACCAGTACGGCATCGCGTTGCGTTTCGGCGTCGCGTCGCATTTGCATAATCGGATTTTGATCGTGCAGCGCATGCCGCCACGCCAAATAATGCTCGACTTGAAGATCGATCAACGCTTCGGCTTCGCGAGCGGCCGCTTGGCGCGAGCGCAGGTTTTCGTCGATGACGCGGCGCAGATCGTCGATGGTGTAGAGGAAGACGTCTTCGAGGTCGGCTACGCTCGCTTCGATGTCGCGCGGGACGGCGATATCGACCATGAACATCGGGCGGCGCCGGCGGACATCGATCGCATTTTCGACCATCGCACGCGTGATCACCGGGTCGCGGCTCGCTGTCGAACTGATGACGATATCGGCTTCAGCCAAGTGCTGCGGCAAATCGCTGAGCGGAATGGCGTAAGCGGACAAATTCGCAGCAAGCGCTTGCGCGTTCTCCAGACTGCGATTGGCGATGATCAATCGACGCACGCGCGATTCGGCCAGATGACGCGCGGCCAGTTCGATCGTTTCGCCGGCACCGACGAGCAAGACGCATGCGTCCGACAGATTCGCGAACAATTTCTCGGCGAGGCGCACGGCAGTGAACGCGACGGATACCGAATTGGCGCCGATCCGCGTATCGGTGCGCACGCGTTTGGCGACGGCGAACGTTTGCTGAAGCAGACGCTCCATCGAACTGCGCAGCGTTCCGGCCGAACGCGCGGCCTGATACGCGTCTTTCACCTGGCCGAGAATCTGAGGTTCGCCGAGCACCATCGAATCCAGGCCCGTGGCGACACGGAACAAATGCCGGACCGCCGCGTTGTCGGCGTGTGTGTACAGGAACTCGTCGAGCTTTCCTTCGTTCAAACGATGATGATCGAACAACCAGCGCTGCGCGACGGTCTCGGATCCCGGCTCGACTTCCACATACAACTCGGTGCGATTGCACGTGGAAATAATCAGCGCCTCGTTCACACCGGGTTGGCGCGCCAAGTCCGATAATGCCTGCGGCATCACTTCCGGGGCGAACGCCAGCTTTTCGCGCAGATCGAGCGGCGCGGTTTGGTGGTTAAGTCCGAGGGCGAGAAGTCGCATATCGCTATAAGCAGATGGGCTAAGCTAAGAACCGATGGCTAAAACACGGAATTTCGCGGAAATTGTGGAGGCGCCTCGGCTTGATAGCAAGCGCAGAAGGCCCGAGATTGAAAGGCATAGGCCCGCGACAACCGGTTTGGCGGAAATGTGCAGATGAATAATTGGCATTGTCACCGCAGTTTCTATCGCCTCTTGTCTTGCATGATCGTGCTCGCATCGGCGGGATGTGCGACGAATCCGGCGACGCACCTTCCGGTGCAGTCTCGCGAGCCGTTGCAGCGCATCGATTTACCGCAGGCATCGACCAATCAGGACGCATTGACGCTGACGCTGGCGGGCGAATTCGCGCTGGCCAGCGCCGATCTCAATGCGGCAACCGACAGCTACGTCAAAGCGGCGCAGGTCAGCGACGATCCTGCCATCGCCGCGCAGGCGACGCGCATCGCGATCGCCGCCAAACGCTGGGACGCGGCGGATACGACGTTCAAACGTTGGCAGGCCGAGCAAGCGGGCGATCCGGGACTTCTGCAAGCTCACGCGATGATCGCGCTGCACGCGGCCAACCCGCAGTCCGCATACGAGGACTTGGCAAAGCTTGCGCAACAGCCGGACGGCAACGGCTGGCGATTGATCGCACAAGCGCTCGTCGACGCAGGCGACAAAAAGCAGGCGAGCGATTTGCTTGAGCGGCTCGCGACGCCGTCGTCGCTCGGTGCGAAAGTCGACACGTGGATCGCGGTGAGTCAGCTCGCGTCGCGTCTTGGCGATAAAACGCTGGCCGAATCGCTCGCGCAAAGCGCGATGAAAAAATTCGGAAGCTCCGATACCTACATGTGGGCCGCGCAACTGAGGATTCAGGCGGGCGACAAAGATGGCGCCCGGACTTTGTTCGCAGCGGCGCTGAAACACAACCCGAAAGATACGCACTTGCGCGTCGCTTACGCGTCGATGCTCGGACAGCTCGGCGACAACGCCGGCGCCGCGCGCTCGTTGGCGGAAGGTCCGCAGGACGAATACACGTACGCCGCACGCGCCGCCTATGCAGCCCGCGCGGATGACAAAACATTGATCGAGCCGTTGTATCGGGAATTGAAAGCACTGCCGCCCCCGCGAACGGGGATGGTGTTGAATCTGCTCGGCGAACTGGCTGAAATGCTCGAACACAAAACCGAATCGCTGGATTGGTACAAACAAGTTCCCGAAGACGACGAGCATTGGTTTGAAGCGCAAGTGCGCAGCGCGCTGCTGCTCGATGGCGAGGGTAAAACTAAAGAGGCGTTGGCCACGATCCATCAACTGCAGGCGCGTGCCGGCGACGATACGAAAGAACTCGGCGATGTCTATCTTCTTGAAGCCGATATCTTGCACAAACACGATAAAGGCGAAGAGGCGGTCGCGGTCTACGACCGCGGTCTGCAATCGATCCCGGACGACACGCGTCTGCTATACGCCCGCGCGCTGCTCAACGACGATTTGAATCACGTTGACGCGGCCGTCAGCGATCTGCGTCATCTGCTCGAATTGAAGCCGAACGATGCCGATGCGTTGAACGCGCTCGGCTACACGCTCGCCGATCGCAAGGGCGATCAAAAAGAAGCGTTGGGCTTGATCGAACGGGCGCTCGTGCTTCGACCGGATGAACCCGCCATCATGGACAGTTTGGGATGGGTCCAGTATCGGCTTGGACAGATCGACGAAGCGGTCACTCATCTACGCACCGCATTCGCCAAGCAGCCGGATCCGGAAATCGCCGCGCATCTGGGCGAAGTGCTTTGGGTGTCGGGAAAGAAAGACGAAGCAAAAAAAGTGTGGGAGCAAGGTCGCAAGAAAGATGCGCAGAATAAAGTGCTGCTCGAAACGATTCAGCGTCTCGAATCATGACGCTGCGTCATCTGCGATCGGCAATCACGACTCTGGTTGCCGCTTTACTTGTCGCATGCGCGCCGGTTCGCGTTAAAGAATCCGCGCAAACGAATTCCGCGCAAACCGAGCGCGAGACGAAACTTGCATCGAACACGCATTGGACGATCACGGCGCACATCGGCGTATCGGACGGGAAAGACGGTGGTAGCGGTGAACTCGTCTGGAAGCAAGACGGCGACAAATACGATTTCACCGTGCACGCCCCCGTTACCGGCAAAACGTGGAAGTTGAGCGGCGACGCATCGCATGCCGCGCTGGAAGGCGTCGATCCGCAACCCGATCTGGACAGCAATCCGGAGCGCTTGTTGAAGCAACGTCTCGGCTGGGATGTTCCGCTGTCGAAACTCGGTGCGTGGGCACGCGGATTGCGCGCGCCGGATTCGCAAGCGCAGATGCAATTCGACGCGCAGAATCTGCCGGCGGTCATCGAGCAGGACGGATGGAAAGTCGAATACCGCGATTGGTATGCCGATCGCACTCCGCCGCTGCCGCGCAAATTATTCGCGAGTCGCGGCGCGGCGCACGTTCGTATGTCGATCGAAAATTGGTCGATCGATGAATGACTGGTCGGAGTGGCCCGCGCCGGCCAAGCTCAATCTGTTTCTCAACATCGTCGGGCAACGCGCCGACGGCTATCACCTTCTGCAAACCGTATTTCAGATTCTCGATTGGGGCGATGTCGTGCGCTTGCGCACGCGCGATGATAGCCAGATCATCCGCGTCGGCGGCTTAAGAAATGTCGAACCCGAAAAAGACCTTGCGATTCGCGCCGCGCGACTACTTCGCGAGCACTCGGGAACAAACCGCGGTGTCGATATCGACATCAAAAAGAATATTCCAGCCGGCGCTGGCCTCGGCGGCGGCAGTTCGGATGCGGCGACGACGCTCGTCGCGCTCAATCGCCTGTGGAATGTTCGCGCGTCAAGCGACGATTTGGCAAAACTCGGCGAACGTCTTGGCGCGGATGTTCCGTTGTTCGTTCGCGGACGCAGCGCGTGGGCCGAGGGTATCGGAGAAAAACTCACGCCGATCGATCTTCCGACGCAACGTTACGTCATCGTCGACCCCGGCGTTCACGCGTCGACGGCCGAATTATTCCAAGCCGCTGAATTGACACGAAACAGCCCGCCCACGACAATATCGGACTTCCTTGACGGAGCTTGCACGGGCAACGCGTTTACGCCGCTCGTGCGGGCACGCTTTCCGCCAGTGGCGGCGGCGCTGGATTGGCTGAATCGATTCGGCGACGCGCGATTGTCGGGAAGCGGCGGATGCGTATTCATCGCGATGGATTCGGCTCACGAAGCCGACGAAGTAGCGAGAGCGTGTCCGGCGCAGTTCAGCGTTTATCGTGCGGCGGGTGTGAACCGGTCGTCGTTGCTGGAAACCGTTGAGAAGCAGTGAGATTTCGAAGTTGCGGTTGATCGCGATTTCAACGAAAAGGTGGGACGTCGCCAAGTTGGTAAGGCACGGGGTTTTGATCCCCGCATTCGTAGGTTCGAGTCCTACCGTCCCAGCCAACTTTTGAAGTGACGTTCTGCCTCATGCGAGGAGCGAGCTCGTGAATACGGCGATTCCGGTTGGCTACTCCGATGCTTTCGCGCGCGAAAGCGAGCAGCGCGGCTTGCTTGTGTTCACGGGTAATTCGAATCGTCTGTTGGCGCAGGCCGTTTGCCACGAGCTGAACGTGCCGCTCGGCAAAGCCAATTGCACCCGCTTCTCCGACGGCGAAGTGCAGGTCGAGATCGAAGAGAACGTGCGGCGGCAGGAAGTGTTCGTCATGCAGTCGACGTCTGCGCCGACCGCCGACAACTTCATGGAATTGCTCGTGCTGATCGACGCGTTGAAGCGCGCATCGGCCGCGAGCGTGACGGCCGTGATCCCGTATCTGGGTTACGCCCGTCAGGATCGGCGCCCGCGCTCGGCGCGCGTGCCGATCACGGCGAAGGTGGCAGCCAAAATGATCGGCGCCGTGGGCACGGATCGCGTGCTAACGGTCGATCTGCACGCCGACCAGATCCAGGGATTTTTCGATATGCCGGTCGACAATGTATACTCGTCGCCCGTTTTGCTGGCCGATATCTGGCGTTTCCACGGCGGTGACGACACCATCGTGGTCAGTCCGGACGTCGGCGGCGTCGGCAGGGCCCGCGCCATCGCCAAGCGGTTGGACGACGCGGATCTGGCGATCATCGATAAACGTCGCCCGCGCGCCAATGAGGCGACGGTGATGAATATCATCGGCGAAGTCGAAAACAAGGTGTGCGTGTTGGTCGACGACATCGTCGATACGGCCGGCACACTGTGCGCGGCGGCGGCGGCTTTGAAAAAGAACGGCGCGCGCACGGTAGTCGCTTACTGCACGCATCCCGTGTTGTCAGGTCCGGCGATCAAGAACATCAGCGGATCGCAGCTCGACGAGTTGGTGGTCACCGATACGATTCAATTGTCGGATGCCGCTAAGGAATGCAAGAAAATACGTCAGCTCAGCGTGGCGGAATTGCTGGGCGAAACGATTCGTCGTATCGCATTCGGCGAGTCGGTCAGTTCGTTATACGTGGACTGAAAAATCGAAGCGGCCATCGGAAACGGAACATGAAACTGTTTCGTTTCCGATTTCCGCATCTGGAAATCGAGGCAGTCGATCTGGTCGCGGATCGGCTCGTTTTTTTTAATCAATCAAGGCAATCACAATGGCTACCAGACATGAACTACCGGCCGAAGGCCGCAACGACGAAGGCAAAGGTGCGAGCCGCCGCCTGCGTCGCGCGGGCAAGGTGCCGGCTATCGTTTACGGCAACAGTAAAGACCCGTCGAGCATCCAGCTCGACCACAACACCGCGTGGCTGGCTTCGCAGCACGAATGGTTTTACTCGGCGATTCTCGATTTGAATCTGGATGGATCGACGCAGCGCGTGCTGTTGCGCGATCTGCAACGTCATCCGTTCAAGGCGCAGTTGCTGCACCTGGATTTCCAGCGCGTGGATGAAAACAAGGCGATCCGCATCCGCGTTCCGCTGCACTTCCTGAACCAGGAAAAATCGCCGGCCGGCAAGATGGCGGGTGTGCTCATTTCGCATGCGATCACCGACATCGAAATCGCCTGCTTGCCGAAAGACTTGCCGGAATTCATCGAAGTCGATCTCGGCGAATTGAGCGTGGGCGATATCGTCCACTTGTCCGACGTTAAACTGCCGGAAGGGGTCGAAATTCCGGAATTGCGTCTCGGCAAGGAACACGACGCCGCCGTCGTGACCGCGCAGGAGATGAAGGAAGAAGTCGAAGCCGCTCCAGTCGTGGCCGAAGCCGCCGCTGGCGCTACGGGTGCGGCTCCTGCCGCGGGCGCGACGGGTGGCACTGCCGCCGCTCCGGCCGCCAAGAAAGACGACAAGAAATAAGTCGTCGCGACGCGGGCGCAGTCTCACGGCGGCGTTCGCTCGGCAGGCTCGACCGCAATGGATGGATTGCGTCTCATCATCGGCCTCGGCAATCCCGGGGCCGAGCATTTACGCACAAGGCACAACGCGGGCTTCTGGTTCATCGACGCGTTGGCGCAGCGCGAGAACGTGCGCTTCGGTTCGGAATCGAAACTTCACGGCGAGTCGGCGAAGATCGTCATGGACGGCCGCTCGATCCTTCTCTTCAAACCGACCACGTACATGAACAACAGCGGCCGCGCCGTGCAGGCGGCGCTGAGTTACTGGAAAATCGACCCATCGGCATGTCTGGTCGCGCACGATGATCTCGATCTGCCGCCCGGCACCGCGCGCTTGAAGTTTGACGGGGGCCACGGCGGACAGAACGGATTGCGCGACATCATTGCCGTGCTCGGTCACGCGAAATTTCATCGGTTGCGGATTGGTATCGGTCATCCCGGACACAAAGACAAAGTATTGTCGTGGGTGCTCGGGCGGCCGAGCGCGTCGGACGAAAAATCGATCGTGGAATCGATTGCATCATCGCTCGATGTGCTTCCGCTCGCGGTGAGCGGTGAATTCAACGAAGCGATGAAACGTCTGCACACCAAGGAATCGGACATGGGGAATTGAGAATCGCCGATTCTCCATTCCCGATTTTCAATATCTGGATTTACGCATGGGCATCAAATGCGGCATCGTCGGCCTGCCGAACGTCGGCAAATCGACGCTCTTCAACGCGCTGACCAAGGCGGGCATCGCTGCGGCCAATTTTCCGTTCTGCACGATCGATCCGAACATCGGCGTCGTGCCGGTGCCCGATCTGCGCTTGCAACAGCTCGCCGACATCGCCAAGCCGCAGAAAGTGATTCCGACGGCGATGGAGTTCGTTGATATTGCGGGTCTCGTCGCTGGCGCATCGAAGGGCGAAGGACTCGGCAATAAATTTCTGGCGCACATTCGTGAAGTCGATGCGATTGCGCACGTCGTGCGCTGTTTCGAAAATACCGACATCGTTCACGTCGCCGGCAAGATCGATCCGATTTCCGACATCGACACCATCGATACCGAATTGGCGTTGGCCGATCTGGATTCGGTCGAGAAAGCGCTCAATCGCGCCGAGCGCGCCGCAAAAGCGAACGACAAAGAAGCGATGGCGAAGCGTCCCGTTTTGCAGAAGGTTGCGACGGGATTGAATGAAGGAAAATCGGCGCGATCACTTGGTCTCGACGATGACGAAAAAGCGCTCGTCCGCGATCTGTTTTTGCTGACGCTAAAACCGCTGATGTACATCGCGAACGTCAAAGAAGATGGATTCACGAACAATCCATTTCTCTACGCGGTGCGCAAGCGTGCTGAATCGGAAGGCGCGCAAGTCGTTCCCGTCTGCGCCGCGATAGAAGAAGAACTCGCCCAGTTGGATGACGCAGACAAACTCGCGTTTCTACAAGACATGGGACTCGAAGAGCCGGGTCTGAATCGCGTCATCCGCGCCGCGTACACACTGCTCGGGTTGCAAACGTATTTCACGGCCGGCGAGAAAGAAGTTCGCGCGTGGACGGTCAAGAAAGGTTCGACTGCTCCGCAAGCCGCCGGCGTCATCCACACCGATTTCGAACGCGGCTTCATCCGCGCCGAGACGATCGGCTTCGAGGATTTCGTGAAGTACAAAGGTGAATCCGGATCGCGCGACGCGGGCCGTTTGCGTCTCGAAGGGAAGGATTACATCGTTAAAGAAGGCGACGTTCTGCATTTCCGCTTCAACGTCTAGGAGTTCGCCATGCCCGGCACCGATCGTGAAGTGAAATTCTGTTTCCTCGCGCAGCCGACCGACGTCAACTTCGGCGGCAAGGTGCACGGCGGCATGGTCATGAAATGGATCGATCAGGCTGGCTACGCATGCGCGGTCGGCTGGAGTGGAAAATATTGCGTCACGGTTGCCGTGGGCGGCATCCGGTTCGTCCATCCGATCATGATCGGCAACATGGTGACGGTGCATTGCCAGCTCATATACACCGGCACGACGAGTATGCATTTCTGCTGCGACGTGATCGCGCGCGATCTGGAATCCGGCGTCGATACGCTGACAACTCACTGCGTAATCGTGATGGTCGCTACCGACGAAGCCGGCAAACCGACCCCCGTGCCGAGCTGGACGCCGCAAACCGATGACGACAAAGCGTTGGCTGCCTACGCGCAAAAGCTGATGGAGCTCGACAAGGACATTTCGCAGGAAATCGCGCGCTACCGGGATGCGGCGCATTTGCCCCAAACAAGTTAGTAACGTTTGTCCGTTTGTTGTCCCGTTACTGGCATCTTCCATCGAGTCGCTTGACTTATGCTTGCTCCCTCCGCAGCGCTCGGCTGCGCGTAAAAACTCGCTTTCTAAATTTGATGCTGCTTCAAAACGGGCACGAACGATCTGTCGACTGGTGAGGTAGAAATGTGAAAGCGTTCAACCGATCCGTTGTGGAAAAAACGACGGCTATGCTAGGCGTTGTTTACCTCTCGCTCGTGTCCCCGCTTTACGTTTTTTTGCTTGCCATCTTCTGCCTGCCTTTTTATTGGACCGCCGGCACGAATTTATTCAATTGGTGTCTGTTCGTGATGGCTTCAATTTATTTTCTTGGCTATGCGCCTCCCATATTGAGTCTTTGGGTCGCTTGTCTAACATGCTTGCAGACACCTCCAAACTCGCCTTTCAAATTGAAGGGATATCAATTTTTGGGGCTGGTCTACGGCCTCATCGTCCTATCTATAACGGCGCTTTACGCTTTGGCGACATACGCTCGTATGGACGGATCCTCTACCGGACGAGCCTTTTTGCTATTTGCGATCTTCGCGGTTCCGGGTTCCGTCTTCGGTGCAGTGTTCATACGTAAACATCTGAATGCGCAAGGCTTCAAAAAAACATGCTGACCCTTTCGATTTGTTTGGTAGGCGTACGATGATCTGTCCGAAACTTGGCTCGTTAGAAAGTGCGGATCTTTGCGCGCCTGCTTTGCCTTTGGACACCAAAAACTGTTCCATTCCATTTAGCGCGACGATTGGACCAGACGGACGTGATGGTGGCGACATCTTCTACTTCACTCTTGTAACCGCTGAATTTCTTTTTTCCGCAAGAAGAACGCAGTGGGGACGAGGACTGCTGATTGTTCCGGAATTTTCTTGGGAAACTGTCCACGGGGCCTTAAGACGATTGCTCATTCGGGCAATTAAACCCTCTTGGGCAGAGGTGGCAGTAGAGCTTAATAAAGTTCTTTGCTGGGAATTTGACGGCTACGATCGCAAATCGGCATCCCCTTAATTTCTCGATCAGAGTTTTCTCTGCGCCATTCTTAGGTTTGACCCCCGCTGCGAAATGGCGTGCCGGTTAGCACTTCCTTGTCGCCTTGACAAGCAACCTATGCGGAACCGACAATAGGCGGCTCTGTGCGGAGGAACGCTTTTGCGGCCGATCTCCCGTTGATTCTGGTCTGAAACAGGCTTTAAAACTGGAGGGATACCCAAGCGGCCAACGGGGGCAGACTGTAAATCTGCTGGCTCATGCCTTCGGTGGTTCGAATCCACCTCCCTCCACCACGAATTTGTAAAAGATTTCCCGTAATTTTCAAACGTTTTATCCGCGGTTTTAGATGGTTTGGGCGGGAGTAGTTCAATGGTAGAACTGTAGCCTTCCAAGCTACTAGTGCGGGTTCGATTCCCGTCTCCCGCTCCATTGAGTTACTGCTGCACAAGAAAACAACAACGCTCACTTAGCTCAGTCGGTAGAGCACCTCCTTGGTAAGGAGGAGGTCGTTGGTTCGATTCCAATAGTGAGCACCACGCAACGACGAGTATCGAGGTCGAAAAACTGAAAACATCGCGAGCGGCATCGCTCGATTTTTCGGTTTCAGCCCTCATATCTCAGCCCTCGAACAACTTACTGTAAAGGTAGATTGCAATGGCAAAGGGTAAATTCGAACGCACCAAGCCGCACGTGAACGTGGGGACTATTGG
>CAZZWP010000075.1:0-988 GCA_964657965.1 uncultured Rudaea sp.
TATGAACAAGATTCTTGCGACAACGTTTAGAGTTGCTCTGGCACTGGGTTCTACCGGCATCGTGGTTGCTGCAGACGATATGTCTACGTCACCCACGCCCTCGGCGCAGCCGGGCACGGATACCTGGATCACAACAAAGGTCAAGGCGGAATTGATTTCCACGAAAGGTATCTCGTCTAACGAAATTTCGGTGACGACGAAAAACGGTATCGTGACGCTCTCTGGCGTCGTCGAATCCAAGGCCCAACTGCAGAAGTCAGTTGCTGTCGCCAAGTCGGTGAAAGGTGTGCATAGCGTCGACGCGTCGGCCTTGTCATCGCGCGATTAACCGGCACCAGCCGAAATTAAACTTTGTCGAATATCTAGGAGTCATCAATGAACCAGGATCGCATCGCAGGTCAATGGAAACAGTTGTCGGGCAAGATCAAAGAGAAGTGGGGCAAGCTCACGGACGATGATCTTCGTCAAGCGGATGGCACGAGCGAATATCTCGCCGGAAAAGTCCAAGAGCGCTATGGAATCGCCAAGGACGTCGCGCAGAAGCAGGTGACGGAATTTTCGAAAACGTTGAACTAGACTGCTCGATTGTTTCAGAAAAGCCGGCGCTAACACGTCGGCTTTTTTTATGAGTTCACGTTGGCAGCGAGATGATAAACGTGGTTCCACGTCTCGGTTGCGATTCAACAGAAATCTCGCCGCCGTGCTGTTGAACGATTTCCTTGCAGATGGCCAAGCCCAAACCCGCGCCGCCGCGTTTCGATCCGATCTGTACGAAAGGTTGAAAGATCAATGCTTGCTGCGCCAGGGCAATGCCTTCGCCGGTGTCTGCCACGCGAAGCAGCACGGCGCGCGGTGTCGATTCGGCTTCCAATGCGATCGACCCGCCCGCCGCTGTATGACGAAGGGCATTCTGTATGAGATTGTCGAGCACGCGATCGAACCCGCTGCGACTCAACGTCAAATGCGGCAGATTCGAGTCGAGTTTTTT
>CAZZWP010000075.1:1022-14934 GCA_964657965.1 uncultured Rudaea sp.
CGCTGGTCGGTGCCAGTTCAAACGTCTGCTGGCCGACGCGGAGGCGGGAAAGATCGAGAAGATCGGTGAGCAGTCCAACCATGCGGGTCAGTTCCTGCTGCACGGTGTGATAAAGCTCGTGTTCGCGAGAGCCTTCGGCGAAATTCAGCTTTTCACCCAACAATCCCAAACCCATTCGTATACTTGCGATCGGCGTGCGCAGCTCGTGTGACGCGCGCAAAACGAATTCGCTGCGCATCTTGTCGAACTCGTGCTGCACCGTTACGTCGCGCATGACCATCACGACGCCGATGCGATCGCTCTGGCTTTCCACAAATCGGTGCAGCGAATAGGCGATCGTGCGAACGAGGTCGTCGCACTCGATACGGATTTGCGGGCTGCCCGAGTCAACATACTCGCCGCTGGCTAGCACTTGGCGGATGTGGCGACCTGTTCGCGCGTCGCCGATGTCTTCAAATCGTTTGCCTATCGCTTCGCCCGGCCGAGCGCCGAGCTGCCGTTCTGCGACGGAGTTGATGCGTTCGATTTGTCCATCTTCGGAAAAAATGACGAGGCCATCATCGATGCTGTCGAGCACCGCATTGGTACGACGTTGTTCGGCGAGCACGCGTTCGACATTGGTGGTGCGCAGCACGCGCAGTTGTCCACCCATATGTTCCAGATGACGACAGAGGATATTGAACTCGTGGATCGCGGCTTCTTTGCACTTGACGTCGTAATCGCCGCCACTCATTTTTTCGACGGCGTCGCGCAGGTCGTCGACCTGAAAGCAAACCGAACGCGTGAGGCGCAACATCGCGAAAATTCCGCCGAACAACAGCAGCAACGCGAGTGCGCCGAGCAATTCGAACATCGATTGGGCAAACTGGCGCGCGGCCTGTGTCGACTGACCCAGTTCGTTGCTTTTAAGCGCACGAAGTTGGGCGACGCCGGTACGCAGTTCCTTGAAAACGTCGGAAATGCGTGCGGCGCTATCTTGAGCACTGAGCGTTCCGTTCTGCCACGCATTCACGGCGTCGGCGAAACGGTGGAAATCATTTTCCACATCGGCGAATGCGTGCTGTTCTTCCGGCGCCGTGAAATAACCGCGCGCACTTTCGATGGCGTCCCGCATGCCGTCGAGTGCGAGGGTCGTTTGCGCCAGATCGGTGCGGTTCGATAACGTCTGTAGAAGAAGATCGCGAACTTCGTTGGAGAATGCGTTGCGGATCTTCTCGGTCGATTCGAGACCTTCCATTTTGTTTTCCGCGATCGCATCGACGCGGTGAGCAAGATCCTGGATTCCGTAAAGCGCAGCGGCGAACGCAATGATCGCCAGCAGAATGACAATGCCGTGACTTATCAGTAGGCGCGATCGCAACCGCATCGGGAGGCGTCGCGGTTATAGTCCGTATTGTTTACGCTTGCGGTAAAGCGTCGACACGTCGATGCCCAGCGTCTTGGCGGCATGATCCAGCGACGATGCGTTCGCCATCACGCCGCGAATATGCGAACGTTCCAGGTCTTCCAAACTGAGCGCGTCGCCGATGCGCGGACGCGAACGTCGTTCGGCACTTTCTGAAATCGACAGCAGATCGACGTCGATATGCTCTGCCGCACAAAGAATGACGGCGCGTTCGATGACGTTCTGCAGTTCGCGGATGTTGCCCGGCCATGGGTAGGACTGGATCGCATCGAGTGCCGCTTTCGTAAATCCACGCGCCGGACGCCGATAGTTTGCGGCGTAGCGCAACAGGAATCGCTCGGCGAGCAAGGCGAGGTCTTCGGGTCGTTCGCGCAGCGGCGGCATGACGATCGTGATCACGTTCAACCGATAGAGCAGATCTTCTCGAAACGTATTTTGCTTGACCATGTCGGCCAGATCGCGATTCGTCGCTGCGATAATGCGCACGTTGGCGCGCCGCGTGATCGGATCGCCGACGCGTTCGTATTCTCGATCCTGGATGAAGCGCAATAATTTAGGTTGCAGCGACAACGGCACATCGCCGACTTCGTCCAAAAACAATGTGCCGCCCTCGGCTTGATCGACTCGGCCGAGTTTGTTTTCCGTCGCGCCGGTAAACGCACCCTTCTTGTGGCCGAACAGTTCGCTTTCGAGCAATTCCGCCGACAGCGAAGGGCAATTAACCGTCACGAAATTTTCTTTTGAGCGCGGACTGCAATGATGGATCGTCTTGGCGCTCACACCTTTGCCGGTACCGCTATCACCGAGAATGAGAACAGTGGCATCGGTGTCGGCGACTTGTCGCAACGTTTCCAGTACTTTTTTCATGGCTGGACTCTGGCTGTCCAACTCGGTGGTGCTAGTTGCACAGTCTTCCTTTTCCAGCGCTTCCAACCGCTGTTCCAGGCGACGCGCGCGAATCTGTTTCGTCGCCGTCATCCGCAACTGTTCCGGCGAACAGGGTTTGACGAGATAGTCCGCGGCGCCGGCACGAATGGCATCCAGCGCGCTATCGATCGACGAATGCGCGGTGACGATGATGACTCGCATCCACGGCGCGTACTGGCGAAGTTTGGGGAGCAAATCCAGGCCCGAGGTTTCACCGAGACGAAGATCGAGGAAACAAAGATCGAACACATCGCTCTGGACGAGCTCTTCTGCCTGCGCGCTATCCGATGCCGTGGTGACGCGATGGCCTACGTCTTCCAGACAGAATCGGAAGGTACGCAGAATATTCGGCTCGTCATCGATGAGCAGAATTCGTGTTTTTTCGTCTGCGCCTGCGTTTGCCATTACCAACGTTCTCCGCCGTTATCTGTGTGCGCCGTTCGATGCGCAGAAGCGCAGCCATTCCAGCACATTGAATGTGATTAGTTAGTCATTGCGCGCGGGAGATTACTCGCGCGCATCGCTGTTCAAGTGAATTAAAACTACACCACACATAGGATTCAACACGCCAAACTCAAGCGATTGGATCGTGTAGCGCAGATTGCGCCGCTCGCGCGACGCAATCTTCTTCGACCGGTTCAATCCGATCACGGATAGCGCAATTAGTGTTGCTGATGAGCCGCGTTTTTCTTGTTTTCTGCCGCCGTCACTGAAGCGTCGTAGCTTGTCTTTGCCTTGTCCTTGCAGGACTTTTCCGCGTCGCCCGTTTGTGCGGCGCATTGCGCGACTTCGACGTTATAAGCCGCCGTCGCTTTGGCTTTGTCGACGCCGTATTGAGCATCGGCAACTTCGACAGCGGCGTCCGCGCGAGCCTTTGCCATCTCAGCCGAAGCATTTTCCGCGGCTTTGTTCTGATCGGCGGGCGTGGCGTTGGCACTGTTGGCGTCTTTCTGTGCATCGGCCTGCGTATCGACCATCGCTTTATTGTTCTTGGCGATCACCTTGTCCAGATCGGCTTGTGCATCCGCGATCTTTTTCTGCCCGTCGGCCTGCGCCTTTGTCACTTCGGCTTGAACCTTGGCAGGATCCGGACCTTGATTACATGCTTGCAATCCGAGTGCGGTGCCGATAACCAGCGTCAACATAACGATACGATTCATTTGCTTCTCCTTAGTGGTTGAAAAAATTCCCTACGTTCAATTTTGTTCGTTCGTCCGATTCACTTGCCGCGCACACTTAGCCGCGCAGAGGGAGGACGACTAAATCGTCAACCGGCGCATAACGTCGACGCCACGACTCGGCGTGCAACAACTCCTGCGAATGTTTGTCGTCGCAAAGGTCAACACCGTTCGATGGCGAAGGCTTCCGAGCTCCTTCCGTTCCACTCGCGCCTTCGGAACGGATGGTTTGCGCCATCTCTAAATCGTACCCATGGTGTGCTTCTCAATGCGCAAATGCACGATACATACTCGCAACCCTCGTGCCACCGATTAACTCTTTGAAAGTTAATAAAAATTAGGCATTGCATAATGCAAAATGCCGATTGTCGAATTTACAAACTATGCAGAATGCAACGGTTCCGTCATCCGCGCGACGCGGTGCGGATGATCTTGACGTGGCATGTCGCGTGCTACTCCTCAAGCTGAATTCTCGCAAGGACAGCGCCATGATCAACATTTCTCGCGGCCGAGCCGCAGCCATTCTTTCAGCGCTGATGATTCTGCCGGCACTCTCACACTCAGCCGACAAAGAAACCCCAAGCTCGGTTGATATGCAAAAGCACGCAGCGGCAATCAGCAATGCGATGGCTCAAGCGGCCGGGGTGGAACAATTGGTCGCCGCCTATCACCAGCGCACGAACAATTTCCCGGGAAGCAATGCCGAAGCCGGCGTCAAACCGCCAGCGAACTTGGCAAGCCCTGACGTTAGCTCGATTGAAGTCACCAGCGGGGGAAGCGTGGTGGTTACGCTGACCGCGACGTCCGGCCTCGACGGCGGCACCATTGTTTTTACGCCCGCCACCTCGCAGAACACGGATGAGAATGCCGTGGACTGGACGTGCAGAAGTCCCAGTTATTCGACGATCGCGGATGACACCGGCGGAGTCTGCGAGTATTCGAAACTTCCATAACGGTCAATGCGTCAAGCGATCGAAGTTCATGATCGCATTGAAAACGAGCGCGTAACTGCCAATCGTTTCGCCGCGCCAGATCGGGTTGTTCGCGAATAGGATCGTGTGACCGCGCCCGATACGGGCGTCGACGATCGCCGCATGCTGGGCCATTGATCCGCTGTTATCCAGCAAACCGGCGATTAGCAGGTTGTCGGCATCCGCAAAGCGAATGATCGTCCGCGGGCGCTCGTTCTCCGGAATCACCGTGTTCGGAAAGAATGGGCTGTAGTGTATCTGCTCTTCATTGAGCGGCAATGCCTCCCACGGTTTTTTGTCGGGCAATTCGGGCGCATCGACGCTCGCGCGACCTTCGGGTGCGTCTTCATCGTGCGGGCCGCCGCGTCCGGTCGGGCGCTTGTAATCTTTGCTGTTCGGAAGATTGTCGCTGCCGAGCAATAAATTGCTGAGCGTGAACGACATGCCGTCTTCGCTGTAGACAGCAAACGAATCGTCATAGCCGTAACTTACCGGGCTTGCATTGTCGACCACGGTTGCGTCGACGACGCTGCCGACGACGCGCAGGTCTTTGGCAGGCGTGATCGAAACGCCCGGCGCAAGTCCCATCTCCACCGCAAATTTCGCCGCTTCACCCGCCGCGATAAATACGCCGCCTTGTTCAATGAAATGCTGTAAATGAACCAAACCTGCGGCGCCCAATTCCGGACGCGTATCGTCGGTGCTGTCGATGAGCATGTTAGGCGTCAGATCCGTCTTCTTCCACGGAACCGGATTGCCGACTAGCGGCACGCCATTGAGTATCAGCGATGAATTACCCGCATGCAGCGGAGCGAAAAGGATAACGTCGTATTTTTTTCGCAATTCATCGTCGCGCGCGACGGACTGCGTATTGATGTAAGCGTACGGCACACCGAGTTTATCCAGCGCCATGCGCCACCAACCTTCCGTCTGCGTATCGATCCACGTATGCATCAATGCAATGCGCGGTGCTTGAAGTTTGTGGGTCGGCACATCCGGTTTCGTCGCCACCTGACGGACGTTCAAACCTGCCTGTGCCAAATTTGTAGAAATGGAATTGTTCACTTTTCCAATAATCAGCGTGCCTGCGCCGAAGTGCTGACCGTCGGCGTCAAACCCTTTCTCCGCGATGGAGAAGTCCGCGTCTTTCATCGAATAACGCAGCGAGATCAATGACGCATCGCCGTGGTAATCGACAAGATAAAAGCCGCCGCTCCCGGTACGGGTTCCGGTCGCCTGAACAATTTCGCGGACGGGCGTCATGGACGCGCCGAGGATCGCGGTGTCGGTGACGCGAATGACGTTCGTGCCGAATAAATCGCCGAACGACCACGCCGTGTCGTCGTAAGGATGTTTTTGCGGATCGTCGGGCGACCAGTATTGGCGATCGAGTAACACATCCGCGATCCGCGAGTAGGGTTGATCCATGCGCACGACATAGCTGCCCGAGGGCACCGTCAACGCGACGGTTTTCGGCTTCTTGTCGGATGACGGATCGGATTTCTTATCGTTGTCGGTACCCTTCGGTTTTTCCACAGCGGCCGGGACCTGTATTGTCGCCGCGACCGTCAACCGGCTGATTTCCGCATGCTGCAATTGCAGTGTTCGCAGAAGTCGCGCTTGCGCATCGCGATGCGCGTCATCTGCGGGAAACACATAAGCGGACGGGCCGCCTGCCGACGGCTTCTGGATCGAACGCTTACTTTTCAAATAAAAATTACGCAGGAAAAGTTTGTCGTTGGCGGCGAAATAGTTGAGCGCGGCGAGCAGAGCGCTTTGCTCGTAATTATTGTTGTCGCGTTGGGACCATAAAACTTTTGGAAGGGGTGGATTCGGCCGATACCATGTCCGCGCGTAATCGGACGGATCGAGAATACGTTCACGTGTGTCGGCGCCGTCGTTCCCGAAAGTTTCGTACAGCCGGCTGATGCCGTTGTGCATCGCCGCCAGAAACATCAGATAGCCTGGACTCCACGTGTCGAAATCGCCGTGCGTGAAGACACCGGGCATGCCGAATTTGGTTAACTGCTGCACGTTGTCCCAGCCCAGTTGTTGCCACTCGCCGACGAGAATCGGATCGACCCATGCGTTGTAGGGTCCGTCGCCGACGGTATTGTCGTAAAGAAACGGAACGGACTCGTGCAAGTCGTGCAACACCTGCGCGTGCCAGCCGAGATACGTGTCGAGGATATTGCGCGACAAATTCAACGAAAGTCCCATCGCATCGCGATTATTGTCGTGCGCGACGTAGCGGCCCCAATACATCAGTGGTGGCGGCGTCTCGTCCGGATGGGCCCGATGCCAGTTGTATACATCGACCATGCGATCGCGGCCGTCGGCTTCGACAACCGGCGTGATCAATGTGATCACATGCGAGCGGATCTTTTTGATGTAAGGCGAATCGTCGACGGCAAGCCGGTACGCCAGCTCCATCAACGCCGTCGGTGCGCCCGATTCGGGTGAATGGATCGTGCCCGTGATGTAGTAAACCGGTGCCGTCTGCGCCACGAGCGAATCGGCTTTTTTGTCATCGAGGTTGATCGTGCGCGGATCGGCGAGCTGTGCGAGTCGCGCGTCGTTCGCTTTTACATCGGCGAGCAACGTTTCGTCGGCGATGGCTGCAACGATCATGTCGCGGCCTTCTTCGGATTTGCCGATGCGGAAAACTTTCACGCGCGGGCTCGCTTGCGCGAGCAGATCGAAATACCGATAGACGTCTTTTGAATACGGCAACCGATTCGGAGCGCCGGCGATGTCTCCCAATACTCTCTGCGGCGTCGGGACGGTTGACGACGCCGGTAAGTAACTCGTCAGCGGCGAATTGAATTGCGGATCGGTCGTGTATTCGGCGATTTTTTTGCCGTAGGCGTCATCGGCCGGTTGGTTCGGATCGCGCGAGTAAGTGTCGTCGGCGTAAACCGCTGCAGACAATAACCACGTCATCGCCGCCAAGACATTGAAAATTCCCGCTCGCATGTGCACTCCTGCGCGCCAAAAGTGCGCAGCATATAGATCAATTAGCTGGGTGTCTTATGTGCGAAGTCATGACTGCGCCTTCGCCGCACTTCTTGGTGTCCGATTCTTGTCCGCATGTTGTCCGCCTTGGCGCTTTTGCCGCTGCTTAGACTCAGCTCCGACGTCGCGGCGCATCGGCCGCGACCTTGCGGACAAGGGGAGTCGGGCAATGAAACCAACGTGCACCGTGTTGAGAACGCATGAAACCTTCAAGGCGAAAACCGGGCTGCCGTATCAGTTTGGACTAACGCAAGAATCCGTCGGCGCAACTCATCTCAGCATGCATGTGATCAGCATTCCGCCAGGCAGCCGGGCGCTTGCGCACAAGCATGAAGGACACGAATCGATGTTGTACGTCGTGTCGGGTAAAGCCGAGACATTTTACGGCGAAAACCTTGCACAGCGCGTCGTTCTGCAGGCGGGCGATCTTCAGTACATCCCGGCCGGATGTCCGCATCTGTCGGTCAACCTGAGTAACACCGAACCTTGCGTGGGCATCGTCGCGCGGACCGATCCCAACGAGCAGGAAAGCGTGGTCATGCTGCCCGAGCTCGATTCGCTAGTGCCTGCAATCTAACCATCATCAGGAGCACCGCATGCGAGCCATCGAGATTGAATGGAAACCCCTGGGAATAACGGTAACGGCGATGTTGTCCGAAGCAGTGAATCGCAATTTGTCCGATATCTTCTGGAATAAATTGCCTTATTGCTCATTGCAAAATCACGCGCTGGTATCGGGCGAACATCTTTACCACTTGCTTCCGTTTGTCGAATTCATTTCGACACCCGCCGAACATAAAGAAGACCGAACACTTTCGCCTGACGGAACTCTTTTCCTTTCCCAGTTGCAACACTTGGCGATCAAGTATGGGCCGTTGTCCGAATATATCCCCGCCGCACCCGTGGGATACGTCGTCGAACACGACATGCCTCTGCTGCGCGAAGCCGGTCGCGCATGTTGGGCAGCGACATACACGACAAAGCAGGTGATCGACGTGCACGTTCGGCGGAAGGGAGACTCACGGCCGTCGCAGCCTTTGCCACGTTTCGAGTGCGACGCAACGGCGCCCGTTCAATGGGTTCTCGATCGGATCAACGATGAGAATCAAAAAATTTGGATCACACCGCCGGCTGAAGTTCTCAACATGCATCAAGGTCGGATTACCAGCCGCGCTGGCAGTTATGATCAATACTTCTCGACGCTCGTTTTTCTTAACGGCGAGACGCGGCCGCTCGGATACTGCGCTCTGAATGGACTCGTGCGTTTATGTGAAAACGACGCGATCGATGTCGCTACGTTGCGGACGATCGCACCAAACTTCATCCGCACGCCGGCGGCGTTCCTCGGTTATTGCGGCCTCGAAACGCTCTGGACGTTCACGCAAGACGTCATAGCGGTCATTCCGCATCTTAAAACAAAGGATCAATTTCGAGCGGTCGTCGGCGCGTTGGCGTTATACGCAAATATTCTGAATACATGGAATTTGCAGTATTTCCCGTGGATGCACGGCAAGGAATATCGAGCGCTAGAGCAGAACGATGGCCGTTCCGAACGAAGCGACGCAGCCTTGGCTACGGCCTGAACCTATGAGATCCGTCGCTACTTCCGAGTTTTCCGTTGCGGGGAACGAAGGTACTTCCCGAGGTCCGCCAATAACGATTCTTTCGGCGGTCGGCGCAAAGGTAGACGCGGATGGTTCATTCCGCTCGCTCGATGCGTTGCCGCCAGGCTTCGTCGGTCGCACGACGCGTGCTCATAAGCTTCTCGTCTTGCGTGGTTTCGAAAAGTGCTCCGCCGAACAATTTTTGTCTTTCGCAAAAACGTTCGATCCAAATGGTGCGAAACTCCTCGAGTGGCCAAGCGGACCGATCATGGACGTCGCGATAGACGACAACGCGGTCAACTACTTATTTTCACGCGAATGTGTGCCGTTTCACTGGGACGGGTTTTTCGCAACGGAACCCAGTTACCTCGTTTTCCAATGTGTCAAAGCACCCGAGCAGGGAGGTGCAACCCTGTTTAGCGACGGTATGAAAATCGTCGATCACGCGGATGCTGGCCGGCGTCGCTTCTGGTCCGAAACGCGATTGACGTACACCGTCGAGAAAAAAGCTCACTACGGCGGTGTCGCAACGTTGCCGGTGATTAAGCCGCATCCGCTAACAGGGCGTGACACGCTTCGCTATGCCGAACCGGTTGCGACGACACTTAACCCGCTCACCGTTTCGTGCGCCGATCTGACAACCGATGCGTTGGCGTCACTGGTGTCGGATTTGCGACGACGATTGTACGACCGCGACGTTTGTTATGCGCACGCGTGGTGCGATGGCGACATTGTCATTGCGGACAATCACGCGCTGCTGCATGCTCGGACGGCCATCACCGGGCCAGGCCACCGTCATCTGCGGCGAATACAGATACTCTAATGAAACAGTGATTTCGTCTTCCGACGCCTAATCGCATGGCGATCCGGATTTTCAAGCGTTGATCAACAAGGGGACATGCGAAACGTTGAGAGCGCCACCCGGCTGCGCTAAACTTTCGCCATCTTAAAAGGTGACCGCGGAAACGCGGATCCCGTGTGCGACATGTCAACGCGAACTTTCCACATCTGAATCACCACGCCAGGTTGCCGATAAAGGCGCCTTGGCGCCTTTTTTTATTGTTCATCGCTCGTCATTCCTGCGCGCTCCCAACCGAAATCCAGTGACTTAAATCTCCGAAGTGAAGTGGAAGTTGCTAAATCCCGCCTGCGACAGGACGACGAGTTAAGAAAGATTGAAGGACGCTCATCATGATCAACATTACGCTTCCTGACGGCAGCCAGAAACAGTTCGAGAATTCACCTACAGTGCAAGATGTCGCCGCCGCGATCGGCGCGGGTCTCGCCAAAGCCGCACTCGCGGGCAAAGTGGATGGCAAGCTCGTCGATACGAGTTTCAAAATCGATCACGATGCGAAGATCGAAATCGTCACTGAGAAAAGTCCGGATGCGCTCGATGTGATCCGCCACTCGACGGCGCATCTGCTCGCGCAAGCGACGCAGCGTTTGTTTCCCGATACGCAGGTGACGATCGGTCCGGTCGTCGAAAATGGTTTCTACTACGACTTCGCGCGCAAACAGCCGTTCACACCCGACGATCTGACCAAGATCGAAGCGGAGATGAAAAAAATCGCCGCCGAAAATCTGCCGGTGCAGCGCTCCGTAATGGCGAAGGACGATGCGATCAAATTCTTCAGCGAAAAGGGTGAAATCTATAAAGCCCAAATCATCGACGACATCATTCCGCCGGGCGAAGAAATTTCGCTGTATGGGCAGGGCGATTGGGTCGATCTCTGCCGCGGACCGCACGTGCCGAGCACGGGGAAACTGAAGGCGTTCAAGCTGATGAAAGTCGCCGGCGCCTATTGGCGCGGCGATCAGAACAACGAAATGCTTCAGCGCGTCTACGGCACGGCCTGGACGAACGAAAAAGATCTGAACGCGTATCTGCATCAGCTCGAAGAAGCCGAGAAACGCGATCACCGCAAACTCGGCAAGCAGCTCGATCTGTTTCATATGCAGGAAGAAGCGCCGGGCCTCGTGTTCTGGCATCCGAAGGGGTGGTCGATCTGGCAGGTCGTCGAGCAATACATGCGCGGTGTCTATCGCGACAGCGGTTATCAGGAAGTGCGCTGTCCGCAGATTCTCGACAAATCGCTGTGGGAAAAAACGGGCCACTGGCAGAACTACCGCGACAACATGTTCACGACGGAATCGGAAAACCGCGAATACGCGCTAAAGCCGATGAACTGTCCGGGACATGTGCTCGTTTATAACCACGGCCTGCATAGTTATCGGGAACTGCCGATTCGTTACGGCGAATTCGGATCGTGCGTGCGCAACGAACCCTCCGGCGCGCTGCATGGGTTGATGCGCGTGCGCGGATTCGTGCAGGACGACGGACATATCTTCTGCACGGAATCGCAGATCGAAAGCGAAGTCGTCGCGTTCCACAAACAGGCGATGGCCGTCTATACGAATTTTGGATTCACGGAAATCGATCTGAAGATCGCGTTGCGCCCGGAACAACGCATCGGCAGCGACGAAGTGTGGAACAAGGCCGAGTCCGCGCTTCGCGACGCGTTGCGCGCGTGCGGCGTCGAATGGCAGGAACTGCCGGGCGAAGGCGCGTTCTATGGTCCGAAGATCGAATACCACATGAAAGACTCGCTGGGCCGAGCGTGGCAGGTCGGCACGATGCAGGTCGATTTCTCGATGCCAGGCCGTCTCGGTGCCGAATACGTGGGCGAAGATTCGGCCCGCCACACGCCCGTCATGCTGCATCGGGCCATCGTCGGATCGATGGAGCGATTCATCGGAATCCTGATCGAACATCACGCCGGTAACTTCCCGGTCTGGCTCGCGCCGATACAGGCTGTGGTTGCCAATATCACCGACGCGCAGGCCGAATATGCGGCCGAAGTGACGAAAACCCTTGTAAAACAAGGATTCCGAGTCGAATCGGATTTGCGTAACGAGAAGATTGGCTATAAAATCCGCGAACACACGCTGCAAAAAGTCCCGTTTCTTCTTGTAGTCGGCGACCGCGAGAAGGAAAATGGGCTTGTCGCCGTGCGCGCCAGGTCGGGTGAAGACTTAGGCAGCATGCCGCTGACCGGCTTTGTCGAAAAGCTCCAGGCCGAAAGGCTAGGATAGCTTTTTCTGTTTTTTATCGCGGGGCCATGCCCAACGTTCTCGCGAATGATTCAAAACGGGTTTGATGGAGTGTTGAGTTATCGCCACTGAAAAAGCTAACCGCAAGAATGCGGAAATTCGCGTTCCGCGGGTGCGTGTGATCGGCGCGGATGGTGAGCAGGTCGGTATTCTGTCTCGCGAAGATGCGCTGAAAATGGCCGAAGACGTCGGCTTGGATTTAGTCGAGATTCAACCGATGGCGGACCCTCCGGTCTGCCGCATCATGGATTTCGGCAAGTTCAAATTCGAGCAGCAGAAAAAGGCGCACGCGGCCAAGCGCAAGACGAAGCAGGTTGAAATCAAAGAGCTGAAATTCCGTCCAACGACAGAACAAGGCGACTACGACATCAAACTGCGCAATCTGCGCCGGTTTTTGGAAGAAGGCGATAAAGTAAAAGTGACGCTACGTTTCAAAGGGCGCGAAATGGCGCACATGGAACTGGGCGAGGCGATGGTCAAGCGCATCCAGCGCGATATCGTCGAAGAAGCGGTGATCGAAAGTTTTCCGCGCTTCGAAGGTCGCCAGATGGTGATGATGGTCGCGCCGAAGAAGAAGTAAGCAGGAAGTGGTACCGATTCGTTTCAACGCGGATCAATAAGCTGAGCACGAGCAGGACGGAAAGCTCTCATGCAAGTGAGACGCTCGCGCAGGTATAAAAATTAACTTTAAGGAGATGGGCGATGCCCAAGATCAAAACCAATCGGGCCGCTGCCAAGCGGTTCCGCAAGACGGCGTCCGGCAAATTCAAAGCCGGTCACGCCTTCAAGAGCCATATCCTCACCAAGAAGAGCACCAAGCGTAAGCGCGGTCTTCGTGGTCCCAACATCGTGCGCAAGGAAGACTCCGGTCGGATCGCGCGCATGCTGCCCTACGCATAAGGAGAAGCAGCCATGGCACGCGTAAAACGTGGTGTGACCGCTCATCGCCGTCACAAAAAACTCCTCTCCCGCGCGAAGGGTTATTACAACGCTCGCAGCAAGGTCTATCGCGTTGCGAAGCAGGCCGTCATCAAAGCCGGCCAGTACGCATATATCGGACGCAAGCAGAAGAAGCGTCAGTTCCGCGCGTTGTGGATCGTGCGTATCAACGCCGGTGCGCGTCAGTTCGGCTTGTCGTACAGCCGTCTGATGAACGGCTTGAAGAAAGCCGGCATCGAAGTGGATCGCAAGGTGCTCGCCGACATCGCGTACCACGACATCGCAGCGTTTGGCGCGCTCGCCGAAAAAGCGAAAGCCAGCCTCGCGGCGTAATCGATTCATTGCTTCAATACGCCATGGGGAGCTGGTTCAACCGGCTCCCCATTTGTATTTTTGCGTCATGGATTTTTTAGATGAGTGACACGCTCGACAAGATTTCCGACGTCCTCGCGCAGCTGCGCGAGAAATTGAAACCCGATCCGGAGGTCGCCGATCGTTTTCGCGGCATCGCCGACAAGATCGGTCTTTTGCGCGGCATCGCGGAGATCAAAAAACGCCAAGCCGCCGCGGATGATCTTCGCGTCGAACTGCTCGGCAAAGCCGGCGTCATCACGACGCAATTGAAGTTGCTCGGCAAACTTCCCCCGGATCAGCGCAAGTCCGTCGGAGAATTCATCAATCGCGCGAAATCGCAAATCGAAAGCGCCGTCACCGATTTCAAAACGTCGCTCGACGAAGTGGCTTTCGACAAGCGCCTGG
>CAZZWP010000076.1:0-14902 GCA_964657965.1 uncultured Rudaea sp.
TTTCATTCTGCTGCGCTTCCGTTCGCGACTACGGTTTTTCCCCATGTGGCAGCAAGCGCTGGCGATTCTCGCGCTGCTGCTCAACGACCGCATCGTCGTTTTGATGATTCGCGCCTGCGCGGGCGAACCGGCGCCGCCGGCCGCTTACTGGCTTGAACCGGTCACCGGCGCGCTCGCGTGGCCGTGGGTATTTTTACTGCTGGACGATTTGCGCGCGCGAGTGCGCACCACCGAATAATGAGCCGGCCCTTCGAAAGCAATCCGCGCAATCGCATTCGCGACGTGCAGCGCGAACTGACACGCTTTCGCACACGCGCGATCGTCGGTTTTTTGCTGATCGCCGGATGCCTCGCGTTGCTCTCGGCGCGCTTCGCGTATCTTCAGCTGGCGCGCCATGATGAGTTCAACGCGCGTTCGGATCAAAACCGAATTTCCGTGCGCAGCATTCCGCCCACGCGCGGCCTGATCTACGACCGCAATGGCGTTCTGCTTGCCGAAAACACCGCAGCGTTCAGTCTCGAAGTGACGCCCGAGCATGTCAAAGACATGCACAAGATGCTTGCCGATCTGGGCAATGTGGTTGCACTGTCGGACGACGATCTCGAACGATTCGACGCGCTGCGCAAAAGCAAGCATGCGTTCGAAAGCATTCCGTTGCGTTTCAAATTATCCGAAGACGAGATCGCGCGTTTCTCGACGCAGCGCTGGCAATTCGATGGCGTGGAAATCGTGCCGTATCTCACGCGCGCCTATCCACTCGGCGAGGAATTCGCGCACATCGTCGGCTACGTAGGACGCATCGACGCGGCCGACGCGGAAAAACTGGACGAACGCCGCTATTCCGGCACCTCGCACATCGGCAAGACCGGGATCGAACGGCGTTACGAAGACGAACTGCACGGCGAGCCGGGCTACGAGCAGGTCGAAGTCAACGTCAACAAACGCGTGCTGGGCACGATCCGCAAAGTGGCGCCGATTCCGGGCAAGAACATTTATTTATCGATCGACGCGCGATTGCAGAAAGTGGCGGAAGACGCGTTCGAGGGCCACGCCGGTGCCGCCGTCGCCATCGATCCGCGCAACGGCGAAGTGCTAGCAATGGTAAGCGTGCCGAGTTTCGATCCGAACCTGTTCGTGAATGGAATTGGAAAAGTGGATTATTCCACTTTGTTGAATGCGCCCGACAAGCCATTACTGAATCGCGCGATCGCCGCCGGTTACACGCCGGGCTCGACGGTGAAACCGTATATCGGATTGGGCGGACTCGAACTCGGATTGCGACGGCCGGAAGATACGGTGTTATCGGTCGGCGAATTCTACATTCCCGGACAATCGCGCGCGTATCGCGATGACAAGCGCGGCGGCCACGGCCGCGTGGATCTCGTGCAGGCGATCGCGCAATCGGTGAACACGTATTTCTATTCGCTCGCCTACGACATGCGCATCGACCGCTTCTCGGGATGGATGTCCAAATTCGGTTTCGGCAAGCCGACCGGCATCGATCTCTATGGCGAAAGCGCGGGCGTTCTTCCGTCGCAGGAATGGAAACGCGGCCGCATGAATCAGGCCTGGTATCCGGGTGAAACCGTCATCGCCGGCATCGGCCAAGGCTATTGGGTCATCACGCCGATCCAGCTCGCCGTGGCGGACGCGATGATGGCGGCGCGCGGCGTGCGGCATACGCCGCATCTTATGCGCGCGATTCAGGATGGCATCAATACGGCACCCGAGATGGAAGAGCTCGCTCCCGCGGAGCCGAGCATCATCAAAGATCCCGCGCATTGGTTTCCCGTGCAGCAGGGCATGGTCGCGGTCGTGAACGGCGGCGGGACGGCGCATGGCTTGGGCGATAAATTCCCGTACGTCATCGCCGGCAAAACGGGTACGGCCGAGCGCTATTCGCGAACCGACGAAACGTGGACGGACATCCTGACCTCGGCAGTCGAGCGCCATCAGGTGTTGTTCGAGGCGTTCACGCCGGCGGACGATGCGCGGATCGCGGTGGTCGTCGCACTCGAAGCCGGCCACAGCGGCGCGCATGACGCGGCGCCGATCGCGCGCAAGATTCTCGACGAATGGGTGAAGGACGACGACGACAAGGGCGTCGCGCAGAAATGAATTCCGAGATCGCCTATCGCATTCGCTCGTGGTTCGTGCGCAGCATGCGCGAGCCGCTGCTCGATCCGTATTTGCTCGGCGCGCTTTTGTTGCTTGCCGTCTGCGGACTGGTGACGTTGTACAGCGCGAGCGATCTGGATCGTCATCTCGTGATGGGACAAGCAGCGCGATTTGTTCTCGGCGGCGTGCTGATGCTGCTCATCGCACGCGTGCCGCCGTCGACGTGGCGCAACTGGACGCCATGGCTGTATCTGGCGAGCCTGGTTTTGCTGCTGGCCGTCGCCGTCTTGGGACAGGGACGTGGCGCGAATCGTTGGCTCAATCTCGGCATCATGCGGTTTCAGCCGTCGGAGTTGGTCAAGCTGACATTGCCGATGATGGTCGCGTGGTATCTGCATTCGCGTGAGCTGCCGCCACGCTGGCTGACACTGTTGGTCGTGGCCGTGCTCATCGCGGTGCCGGCCGTGTTGATCGCGAAGCAGCCCGATCTCGGCACGGCATTGCTGGTCATCGCCAGCGGCGTGTTCGCGATTTTTCTCGCCGGACTTGCCTGGTGGCGCATCATTCTGATTCTCGGCGCGGGTGCTGCGATCGCCCCGCTCGCCTGGCATTTCATGCACGAATATCAGCGCAACCGCTTGCGCATGTTTCTCGATCCGGAAGCCGATCCGCTCGGCAATGGCTGGCACATCATCCAGTCGGAAATCGCCGTCGGTTCCGGCGGCTGGTTCGGCAAGGGCTGGCATCACGGCACGCAATCGCGGCTGGAATTTTTGCCGGAGCACAACACCGATTTCGTGTTCGCCGTGTTTTCCGAAGAGTGGGGACTGATCGGCATCATCGCGCTGCTCGCGCTGTATTTGTTCATCGTCGGGCGCGGCCTGATGATCGCGGCGAACGCGCGCGACGTGTATTCGCGGCTGCTCGCCGGTTCGATCAGCATGGCGCTCTTCGTCTACGTGATGGTGAACGGCGGCATGATCACCGGATTGTTGCCCGTCGTCGGCGTGCCGCTGCCGCTGGTGAGTTACGGCGGGACATCGGCCGTGTCGCTGCTGGCGGGATTCGGCATGCTCATGTCGATTCACGCGCACCGCAAACTTTTGCCGCGATAGAACGTGGTAATCTTCAGTCGCCCCATCCGATCGCCCGCGCTCTCGATGCATAGATTTGCATTTTTTACTTTTGGCATTTGTATATTTTTTAATATCTCGGCGCAGACTGCGAGCAACACGGCCCTCCCCAGCAACGACGACGTAAAGATCGCCGAGCAGAAATTCGCCGACGAACTGGCGGCGAAAAACGGTTTGAACGCCGCCGACGTCATGGCGACGCTGGCCAAGGCGCATTATCAGCAAAGCGTGATCGACACGATGACGCGTCCGGCCGAATCGAAGCCGTGGAAAGACTACCGCAAGATTTTCGTGAACGATCGCCGCATCGACGAGGGGATTTCGTTTTATTTCGAGAACCGCGATTTGCTGAAACGCGTCGAAACGACGTTCGGCGTGCCGGCTTCGATGATCGTCGCCATTCTCGGCGTGGAAACGAATTACGGACATACGCCCACCCGTTACAAAGTGCTCGACGCGCTGACGACGCTCGCTTTTTACTATCCGCCGCGCGCGGATTTTTTCCGCAGTGAACTGGCGCAGCTTTTCCTGCTGAAAAGTCCGAGCTTCCCCTACGAAATCGATCAACTGATGGGTTCGTACGCAGGCGCGATGGGCTGGGGCCAATTCATGCCGTCGAGCATCGCGCAGTTCGCGCGCGACGGCGATGGCGACGGCAAGATCGATTTGTGGAATTCGCTGCCGGACATTTGTCAGAGCGTGGCCAATTATTTCGTCGCGCACGGGTGGGAAAAAGACGGACCCGTCGCGCTGCCGGCCATCGTTTCCGCTAACGCGCGAAAAATCGAGCCGGCCGGGTTGGCGCCGGTTTATCCGCTTCAGCAATTGAACGAATGGGGTTATACGACGCAGGAAAAACTCGATCCGATGCGTCCGGCGACATTGCTTGAACTCGACGGCGCGAACGGGCCGGAAGTCTGGATCGTGTTCGAGAATTTCTACGTGATATCGCGTTACAACAAAAGTCCGCTGTACACGCTGGCGACGTTTCAGTTGAGCCAGGCTATCGCGGCGGAAACGGCCTCACATCCATGACGCGTCATCGCGCGCGGTGGTTTTTCGCGCTGGTATCGATCGCGTTGACCGGATGTTTCCACCCCGCACCGACACGACCATCCGTTTCACCCAGCGCTGCGCCGAGCGCTCCGAAAAAATCGCAGCCCCAGCCCGGCCGGTATAACGACGAAAGCGATTCCGGTCCGAAAGGTCCGCCGCCGGACGTGAGCAAGATTCCGGAACCGATACCGAAGGCCGAGCCGAAATCGCAATACGGCAACAAGTCGCCGTACAGCGTGCTCGGTGAATCGTATCGCGTGCTGCCGACGTGTGCCGGTTACGTCGAACGCGGAATCGCCTCGTGGTACGGCAACAAATTCCACGGCTACATGACCTCGAATTTCGAGAAGTACGACATGTACGCCTACACTGCCGCGAGCAAGACATTGCCGCTGCCGTGCTACGTGCGCGTAACGAATCTCGAGACGGGAAAAACCGCCGTCGTGCGCGTGAACGATCGCGGACCGTTCGCGCCGAATCGAATCATCGATTTGTCTTATGTGGCCGCCGTTAAATTGGGCGTCTGGCCGAAAGGCACGGCGATGGTTGAGGTGCGTGCGATCGACCCGGCGCATCCCGATCGAAGCGTGGAACCCGTTCGCGAGACGGTGGTCTCAGCATCGCCACAAAAAACGCTCAAACCGACGCTATATCTGCAAGTCGGCGCGTTTTCCGATGCGTCGAACGCCGAGCGCGCGGCCAATCAAGTGCGCGCGGCGAAGCTCGGCGACGTGCGCGTGGTCGAGGCGAAGGTCGACGGAAAAACATTGCGGCGCGTGCGGCTCGGTCCGCTGCGCGATGCCGATGAAGCCGATCGTCTTACGCCGAAGCTGAAAAATTTGGGATTAGGCGAGCCGCGCGTCGCCGTGGATAATTAGCGGTCGTTCGATCAACTCAAAGTTTCAAGCACTGGATACCTGATGAAATTTCTGCCTCACCTCGCCGTTGCGTTTGTCCTCTCGTTTTCTCTCACCGCTCCGGCGTTTTCCGCAAAAAAGCGCACGCATACGACAACGCAGCCGACGGCATCGCAGCCTGCCGATAGCAACGATGCGACGCCTGCGTCGAGCACCGTCGCGGCGCCGACCAACGCGCGCGCATCGGATGCCAACGCCGCCGGGCAACCCAATTTACCGACCCCGAACGCCATGCCGCATGCGGGACCGGGTGCGCTCAACGTGCCCGT
Organism: uncultured Rudaea sp.; assembly: GCA_964657965.1. GTDB lineage: Bacteria > Pseudomonadota > Gammaproteobacteria > Xanthomonadales > Rhodanobacteraceae > Rudaea. The sequence goes on from CAZZWP010000076.1 coordinate 5,494, forward strand.
TCCGCCGCCGCCATCGCTCAGTGCGAAGAGCTGGGTACTCGCCGATTATGCGACGGGACAAGTACTTGCCGATTCGAATGCGGACGAACGCGTGGAACCCGCCTCGATCACGAAAGTGATGACGGCGTATGTCGTTTCGGCGGAACTGGCGGCCGGCAAGATCAAGCTCGACGATCAGGTGTTCATCAGCGAAAACGCGTGGCGCGGCGGCGGTGCGGGAACGGACGGTTCGACGACGTTTCTCGCCGTGAATTCGAAAGTGGCGCTGAAGGATTTGCTGTACGGGATGATCATCCAATCCGGCAACGACGCGGCGATCGCGCTGGCCGAACACGTCGCCGGTTCGGAGCAAACGTTCGCGGAATTGATGAATCAATACGCGCAAAAACTCGGCATGACCGGCACGCACTACGTCAACGCATCGGGCTTGCCGAATCCGGATCATTATTCCACTGCACACGACATCGCCTTGCTCGCGCGCGCGACGATCCACGATTTCCCCGAAGAATACAAAATCTACGCGATCAAGGAATTCGAGTGGAACGGCATCACGCAGCACAATCGCAATTCGCTGCTGTGGCGCGATCCATCCGTCGACGGCATCAAAACCGGACACACGAAGGAAGCCGGCTATTGCCTGACGACATCGGCCAAGCGCGGCGATCAGCGTCTCGTCGCCGTGGTCATGGGTGTGTCCAATGAGAAACAACGCGCCGACGACAATCAGACCTTGCTCAACTACGGTTTCCGTTTCTTCGAGACGCACAAGCTTTACGACGCCAACAAACCGCTCGCAACACCCGAATTGTGGAAAGGCGCGCAGAACACGTTGCCCGTGGGATTGTCCGACGATGTGCTCGTGACGATGCCGCGCGGTCGCTACAACGATTTGAAGGCGACGATGGAAATGCCGGGCCGTTTGATCGCGCCGTTCGAAAAGGGCCAGAAAATCGGGATGGTGAAAGTGGCGCTGGACGGCAAGCCGCTGGTCGAACGGCCGCTGGTCGCGCTCAACGATGCACCGGAAGCCGGTTTCTGGGGGCGCGTTTCCGATGGCGTCATGTTATGGTTCAAGGGTGATGCCAAGAGCGATGTGTCGGCCTTACCTAATACGAAATGAAATCGCTAGACGAATTACAACCCGAGAATCCCGACAAAGGCTTCCAGTTTCCCGGCGCATTCGAGATCACGGCGATCGGCAAGGCGAATGCCGGACTTGAAGAACGCGTACCCGAAATCATCGTCGGGCTGGGACTGGCCGTGATGAACGGCAGCGAGCGCACGCGGCCATCGAGCGAGGGGCATTATGTATCGGTGAGCGTCACGTTCACGTGCCCGTCGCGCGAGAAATATCAGGCTGCTCATGCAGCGCTGCGGGCGGATCCTGATATCAAGTGGACGATCTAAATCGACTTGTCGCCGCGTAATCGCATCCCCACGTAGTACTTTAACCACGCAATTACGATTGACTCAGCCGATGTCGCCCCTCCTCGTTCGCCGCTTTCCCGGCCTGCAGCCTTACGAGCCCATTTGGCGCGCGATGCAGGCATTTTCCGATGCGCGCGACGCTGAAACACCGGACGAATTGTGGCTTGTAGAACACGAACCGGTGTTCACGCTAGGCCAAGCCGGCAAATGGGAACACGTGCTGATGCCCGGCGATATTCCAGTGGTGCCGGTGGATCGCGGCGGTCAGGTGACTTATCACGGGCCTGGGCAAATCGTCGCCTATCCACTGATCGACATTCGCCGCGCGAAGATCGGCGTTCGCGATTTCGTTTGCAAGATCGAACAATCGATCATCGATACGCTGGAGCATTGGAATATCGTCGCGGTTCGTAAAGCCGGCGCGCCGGGCGTTTACGTAGCCGGAGCGAAGGTCGCCGCGCTAGGCTTGCGCGTGCGGCGCGGCTGCACGTTCCATGGTCTCGCGTTCAACGTGAATATGGATTTGGAGCCGTTTCATCGTATCAACCCGTGCGGATTTCACGGGTTGCAGGTGACCCAGATGATGGATCTGGGCGGTCCATCAAGCGTGCGCGACGTCGAATCGGTTTTGGTCGAAAATCTCGCCAAACAGTTCAAAATGACGCCTGAATTGGCGCCGCCGAAAGTGACTTCCGACGCTGGTCACAGCGCGGCCGCTGCGATAGCCTGCTGATATGAGTACGACGCCCGACAAAGTGATTCCCATTTCGGTCATTCACGAGCCGCCGTTGACGGGCGTCAAGCAGCTTGGCGAGGACAAGATCGCGCGCAATCGTGCGGGTTTCGATGCCGCGGTGCCGATCCTGCGCAAGCCGAGTTGGATACGCGTCCGCATTCCGCCCGGCAATGCGGTGGCCACACTTAAATCCAAACTTCGCGCGAACCGATTGGTGACAGTGTGCGAAGAGGCGTCGTGTCCGAACATTCACGAATGTTTCGGAAAAGGCACAGCGACATTCATGATTCTCGGCGAAGTCTGCACGCGGCGCTGTTCGTTCTGCGATGTGGCGCACGGCCGTCCAAAACCGCCGGACGCGGAAGAACCGCGCCACTTGGCCGAAACAATTCGCGATATGGCGTTGCGCTACGTAGTGATCACGTCCGTCGATCGCGACGATCTGCGCGATGGCGGCGCGAGTCATTTCGCCGACTGCATCCGCGAAGTGCGCGCGGCGAATCCAACGATCAAGATCGAGATTCTTACGCCCGATTTTCGCGGCAAAGGCCGCATGGAGCGTGCGCTAGAAGCGCTCGCCGCCAACCCGCCCGACGTGTTCAACCACAACCTCGAAACCGTACGCGAGTTGTACCCGAACGTTCGGCCGGGCGCGGATTACGACTGGTCGCTCGATCTGCTGGAAAAATTCAAGGCGCAGCATCCGAACGTGCCGACCAAATCCGGCATCATGCTGGGTCTGGGCGAAACACTCGAACAAGTTCACGGCGCATTGAACGATTTGCGCTCGCACGCGGTCGATATGGTAACGATCGGCCAGTATCTGCAACCCACGGCGCATCACCATCCGGTATTGCGTTACTGGACCCCGGAAGAATTCAACGCATTGGCAGACTACGGCCACGCGCTAGGCTTCGAGCATGTCGCATCGGGACCGTTGGTACGCTCGTCGTATCATGCGGATCAGATGGCGCACGAAGCCGGTTACGTGGATGTGGCATAAGGTGATTATGAAGACGACTTCAGTTTCGAAAGTTTATTTGCGCCGCGCAAGAACGGTGTCCGTCGCGATTTTGTTAGCGTTGGCGGCGAATGGGTTCGCGACGTCCACGAAGCAGAACGACGTGGTGCTCAAGCCCACGCAGGCCCAAGCGCAGGCGGCGATCGACGCCACGAACATCCTCACCCATTTCCACTACAAGGCCGAACCGCTCGACGCGAAGATGTCGGCGATGATCTTCGATCGCTATTTCGATTCGCTCGATCAGGATCGCCTGTTTTTCCTGCAGGCCGATGTCGATCGATTCAAGCCGGATCGCGACAAACTCGGCGACGACTTGATGAGCGAAAATCTCACGCTCCCGTTCGCCGTGTTCAACCTTTATGAACAACGCGTCGCCGAACGCACCGCCTACGCACGCGATCTGCTGAAAAAGGGTTTCGATTTCAGCAAAGACGAAAGTTATATGTATCAGCGCGAGAAAGCGCCGTGGCCGAAAACGGAGGCCGAGGTCGACGATCTATGGCGCCAGCGCACCAAGAACGATTGGCTGCGTTTAAAGCTCGCTGGGCAAACGGACGCGAAAATCCGCACCGTTCTCGATAAACGGTACGCGGCATATTTGGATCGCGTCCGTCAGTTGAATAGCGAAGACGTGTTCCAGACGTTTATGAACGCGTATGCGCTGTCAATCGATCCGCACACGAATTATCTCGGCCCACGCGCCAGCGAGAATTTCGATATCGCGATGCGTCTTTCGCTGGAAGGCATCGGCGCCGTTTTGCAGCGCGATGACGACTACACAGCGATCCGCGAAATCGTGCCTGGCGGACCGGCATCGAATTCCGGCAAGTTCAAAGTCGGCGATCGCATCGTCGGCGTCGGGCAAGGCGATAGCGGACCGATTACCGACGTGGTCGGCTGGCGTCTGGACGATGTCGTCGATCTGATTCGCGGTCAGAAAGACACGACCGTGCGTCTGGAGGTGTTGCCCGCCAACGAAGGACCCGACGGCAAGCACCAGATGATTGCGCTCGTGCGCAAAAAAGTGAACATCGAAGAACAGGCGGCGAAAAGTTCGATCATCGAAGTCAAAGACAACGCGACCGTGCGCCATATTGGCGTGATTACGCTGCCGACTTTCTATGAAGATTTCGATGCGCGCCGTCGCGGCGACAAAGACTACAAGAGCGCGACGCGCGATGTATCGAAACTGCTCGCCGATCTGAAAAAGCAAAACGTCGATGGTGTGCTCATCGATCTGCGCAACGACGGCGGCGGTTCGCTGTCGGAGGCGATCGATCTCACCGGTCTGTTCACGGGCAAAGGTCCGGTCGTGCAGGTTCGTAATGCGACGGGCCGTGTCGAAGAAGGCCGCAACGTCCGCACCGATATGGTGTGGGATGGTCCGCTCGCTGTGTTGGTGAACCGCAACTCGGCATCTGCATCGGAAATTTTTGCCGCGGCGATCCAGGATTACGGCCGCGGCCTGATCGTTGGCGAACCGACGTACGGCAAAGGCACGGTGCAGAATCTCGTCGATCTCGATCAGCTCAAGCAAAACGAAAAGCCGGAACTGGGCGAACTGAAGATGACGATCCAGCAGTTCTTCCGTGTCGACGGCGGTTCGACGCAATTGCGTGGCGTGTCGCCCGATATCGCGTTCCCGATCACGGCGGACTTCGACCAGAACGGCGAGCAGATCAATGACAACGCGTTGGCGTGGTCGTCGATCTCCGCTGCCACGTATTCGCCGACATCCGATTTGAAATCGATCGTCCCCACGCTGGAATCGTTGCACGCGGCGCGCACGACGACCGATAAAGCGTGGCAGGCGTATCAGGCCGACGTCGCCGACTTCCGCAAATTGCGTAAGGACACGTCGATCTCGCTCAACGAGCAGACACGTCGTGAAGAACGCGACGAGCAAAACCGCGTGCATAACGAACGGCATCCGGATTCGCCGATCACGTTGGCCGCGACGTCCGACCCAGCGTCGACGACAGCGCCCGATACGACGAAGTCAAACGTTTCGTCAAACGCCAAATCTGACGCCGTCGCGAAGGTCGATTCGAAAGCCGACAAGAAAGAGGGGCCGGGTCCGGATAACGACACGCAGGTCAAACCCGTGGTCGCTGTTGCGAAAACGCCCGACAAAGATCAGAAAGCGGCGGCCGACGATGCGCATCAAGACGACGGCCTGCAAGCGGATGAACGCAGTCTGCAGGCGGAACTCGCGGATGAGAAAAAACGCAAAGCGGAAAAAGATGTCGTGTTGAACGAGGCGGCGCGAATTCTTTCCGATGAAGTGGGCTTGATCCGCACCGACACGAAAATTGCCGCGCGTGTGCTCCCCCATCAGGGATCGCACGCAGCCGTCGACTGACACTCGCAGCATTAAAACTTGTCGCCGCGATGGGGCTCATCGCGGCGACAAGCAACCCTGCGTGACACCCCGAGCGTCCGTTTCTACGGCGCGTAACGCTCCGTAAGTAATGCAAACACCGTGCGCAAACTCTGCGCTTCGCCGCCCGCTGGTCGGCCGTTTCGATCCGAATCGTTCCAGGAATAGGTGTCGATGTGCATCCACGGCACGTCGTCGGGCACGAAACGATTGAGAAACAACGCCGCCGTGATCGCACCGGCGAGCCGCGACGAGCCCGCATTCACCATATCCGCGACGCGCGAATCGAGCATGCTTTGGTACGGCTGCCATAACGGCATGCGCCATAGCGGATCCTGCTCGCGCAGCGCCGCCGCCGACGCTTGAGCAGCCAGTTCGTCGCGGTTGGTGAACAATGCGGGCAAATCGGGACCGAGTCCAACGCGCGCCGCGCCCGTCAATGTGGCGAAGTCGACGATCAATTCCGGTTTGCTTTCCACGGCGTAGGCGAGCGCGTCACACAACACGAGCCGGCCTTCGGCATCGGTATTGTCCACTTCGACCGTGATGCCCGCGCGCGTGCGGATTACTTCGCCGGGCCGGTATGCATTGCCCGACACCGCGTTCTCGACCGCGGGCACCAGCGTCGTCAACCGCACCGGCAATTTCGCCTGCATGATCAGCCCAGCCAAGGCGATTGCATGCGCGGCACCGCCCATATCCTTTTTCATCCAGCGCATGCCGTCGCCGGTTTTCAGGTCGAGGCCGCCGGTATCGAAGCAGACGCCTTTGCCGACGATGACGACGCGCGGATGTTTTTCCTTGCCCCAGTTGAGTTCGATCAACCGCGGCTCGCGATGGCTCGCACGTCCGACAGCGTGAATCGTTGGGAAATTCGATTTCAGTAATTGCTCGCCGACGAATTCGCGAAATGTCGCACCGTGTACTTTGGCCAGCGATTTCATCTCCGCTGCGAGATGCGCCGGCCCCATGTCTTCCGTCGGCGTGTTGACGAGATCGCGCACGCGCGTGACGGCTTCGATCAGCGGCGTGGCTGCTTGCAGCGTCGTTTTGTCGATCAGCAACGACGACGGCTCGCGCAATTTCTTTTTGTACCGCGAGAAACGATATGCGCCGACGCCCCAGCCGAATGCGGCGCGCACCGGGTCGATCTCAATGCCGGCAGCATCGAGACGATAATCGCCCAGCGGTAAATTCTGCGGCAATGCCGACAACGCGTAGATGTCGCCGCGCGCGACCGCGATCAACACTGCAAGCACGTTGCCTTTCGCGTCCGGGACGAGCGCGAATTTCCCGGGCGCCGTCTGAAACCCCGTCGTCTCCAACCATCGCGCAACATGACCGCCGAGTTTGCGGGCGATTGCCGACAGATTGCCGTTATCGACCGCAATGATTGAAACGGCCGATTGGTTTTGACGTGTTGTTTCTTTCAGGCCGTACATCGGCACTCCCCCAACTTCCGAACGCAACCAGTGCGCGTTCTGAAACGCTACAGCAGAGACTATGCCACCGTATTCGCCGCGTCACCTACGCCAATAGTCGAAGAGGCGATGAGCCGTTCGACCAATTCGGCGAGATCATGGACGACGAGATCGGGCGCCTCGCCGTGCGACCACGTGGCGCCGGTTCGATTGATCCACGCCGTGCGCAATCCCGCGTCGCGCGCGCCGACCACATCGAGTTGCGGATCGTCGCCAACATGCAGAATTTCGTGTGGCGAAAGTTTCAACTTCTCGCAGGCGAGATCGAAAATCCGCTTGTCGGGTTTCGCCACGCCACACCCGCGTGCGGTGATGGCGAACTTGAAAAAATGCGCGATGCCGATGCGTTCTAGATCGGCGTTGCCGTTCGTGATGCTCACCAGCGGATAAATCGCCGCAAGACGTTCGAGCGCGACCAGCGAATCCGGATAGCATTCGATTTCATTGCGCGCCGCATAGAATTCGGTGAATGCATCGTGGACGTGGCTGTCTTCATAACCGTGCGGCAACAGCGCGGCCTGCAGCGACAGTTTTCGCTGCTCAGTGAAATCGTGCGAGATGTGCGGGTTTTCGCTGGCGATGCGATCGCGCAGTTCGCGCATCGCGGCGATCGGATATTTTTCCGCGGCGCGCGGACAATGCGTCCTCAGCCACGCGTCCAGACGTTCTTCCGCGCGCAGCATGACCGGCTCGATCGGCCACAGCGTGTCGTCCAGATCCAGCGTGAGTGCGCGAACGCGCATCTCAGTTGCCGGTGCCGTCGGCCTTTTCGGCGTTGGCGCGCGCCGCGCGGTCTTTCGCTTCGATGGCGCGTTCGGACGTCGGCGCGATGCGCTGCAGGGACTGCGCAGTCGCGTTCGGCGCGGACACCGGCGTGGCGCTGCTGACGGCGGCGACCGTCGCCGCCGGTATCGACGTGCCGAACACGCGCGAATCGACGAAGGCCGTGCGCATCGCCTGCTTTTCCATCAGGTTCGGAACGTCGCCGTAAGGGACGAGCCCATCTTTGCGCAGAATTTCCTTGGCCGTCTCGGTGCCGGAAAACGCGATGAATTTTTCGACTGCCTCGTGCTGTTTTCCGTCGTCGCGCGACGCGAGATACAGCGCCGAATACATCGGATACGAACCGTCCGAAATGGTCGCCAACGACGCGCGTGCGCCTTCGACGGTAAGCATTTTCACTTTTGAATTGGCCATCACGCCGGAGAACGTGCTCAAACCCATGCCATGCGGGTCGATGGTGATGCCTTCTTCGAGTTTTTCGGTGTTCACATAAAGCCGCGGTGCCGCAACGGCTTGGTCGCCGAAATGGAACAAGAGCAATCGCGCGCTGTACTCGACGCCATCGAGCGGCGGTGCGATCGCATACAAGTTGATCGGCGAGTCGGGCCCGCCAAGCTCTTTCCAGTTATTGATGCGACCGAGGTACACATCGTGCAACTGTTTCAACGTGATATTCGAGACGGGATTGTCGAACGCGACGATCGGCACCACCGCGTCCCACGCGACGGGATAAAAGTTGATGCCTTTCTCTTCGGCGCGATCCGGCATCGCGGCGCGCGCGGTGCCGGCGAGATCGGCCGTGCCGGCACTGACGGCGTCGAGTCCGGAAACGGTGCTAAACGGCTGCAGCGTGATCTTGCCCTGCTTGCCGATTTCGTATTGCTTGATGAGATCTTTCAGCGCACGGGCGGTGGAGTGATCGCCGCGCAATACGATCGCATCGATAACGGGCGCTGGCGCGGCTTTCGCTGGCGCCTTGTGCGCGACCGGTTTTTTGTCGGTGGCTGCGGGAGCGGCTTGCGCCGTCGCGGCGCCGCTGAAAATGACAATCGAAATCAACAGGCCCGACAACCGGGCGAAATATTTTTTGTTCACTAGCTAACGTCCCGACTCTACGACACAGCACCATTATCGCGCAGTGTACGCGATACGTCGCGTACTTGCGTCACAACGATCAGTGCAGCGGCAGGAAAAACGCCTCGCGGCCGCGCACGACGGAGAGCACCAATTGCCGGGGTTGCGTGGCGAGCAGACGTTTGAAGTCCGCCACGCCGCCGACGTCGACGCGATTGACGCCGATGATCAGATCGCCCGGCTTCAATCCGTTTTCTGCCGCGCGACTACTCGCCTCGATCTTGTTGACGATCACGCCGCCCGTACCGAGCGCGCGCTTCACGCGCTCGCCGGCGTCGGATACGTCGGCCCCTGTCAGTCGTTCATCGAGTTTGGCGCCAGGCGTGATCACGATCGATTCGGCGATCAGCTTCGCGCTCAGCGTCAGCGGTTTGCCCTCGCGAAGAATCTTCAGTTCGAGCGTCGATCCGATCGGCGCGATACCTTCGGCGTTGTATAGATCG
>CAZZWP010000077.1:0-14660 GCA_964657965.1 uncultured Rudaea sp.
TCGCGCTGGTCCGCGACAAGCTCGTCGACGGCTGGGACGATCCGCGCATGCCGACGATCTCCGGCACACGACGCCGCGGTTTTCCGCCGGCATCGATCCGCAATTTCTGGGATCGGGCCGGCGTGACGAAACAGAACTCAGTGATCGAATACGGCGTACTGGAAAATTCGGTACGCGAAGATCTCGACGCGAATGCGCCGCGCAGGATGGCTGTGATCGATCCGCTGAAACTGGTGATCACGAATCTGCCGGACGACCATGAAGAATCGCTGACATTTTCGAATCATCCGAAAAACGAATCGATGGGCACGCGCGCCGTACCGTTTTCGCGGGAAATCTGGATCGAACGCGACGATTTCATGGAAGTGCCGCCGAAAGGTTTTCACCGTCTCGTTCCCGGCGGCGAAGTGCGCCTGCGCGGCGTCGGCATCGTGAAATGCGAAAAAGTGGAGAAAGATACGAGTGGAAATGTACAGGAAGTGCATTGCACGCTCGATCCATCGACGCGTCACGGCATGACAGGCGCCGACCGCAAAGTGAAAGGCACGATTCACTGGGTCAGCGCGAAACATGCGGTTGCCGCGCAGATTCGTTTATACGAACGTCTTTTCAATGTCCCGAATCCGGACGACGACAGCGACGGCAAAACGTATGAGGATCATCTCAACGCCGACTCCAAGCGCGTGGTCGACGGATTCGTCGAACCGTCGTTGAAAGACGCACCACCGGAATCGAATTGGCAATTCGAGCGGTTGGGATATTTCGTCGCGGATCGTTACGATCATAGCGCCGCCAAGCCGGTGCTCAATCGTACGGTGACGCTGCGCGATTCCTGGGCGAAGGCGCGCTGACGCGATGTTCGCCACGCAACTTCAATTGACGTTGCCGGATTGGGTTCGCCAGACGGTCGATACGCATCGCGTTTACGCCGACGATGAATCGCGTGTCGGCCTGGCGATCGATCTGGCGCGGAAAAATGTCGAGATGAGCACGGGCGGGCCGTTTGGTGCCGTCGTTTTCACAGGCGAAGGGCGCATCGTATCGGTCGGCGTCAATCGCGTAATTCCGGAATACTGCTCCGCTGCGCACGCAGAAATCATGGCGTACATGCTGGCGCAAACGCGTTTACAGCGAAAACGATTGAATGAAGGCGGCGAGAAATTCATGCTCGCCACGAGCGCACAGCCGTGTTGCCAGTGTTATGGCGCGACGGTGTGGGCGGGCATCGATGAACTTTTGATTGGCGCGCGTACGGAAGATGTCGAGGCAATGACGGAATTCGATGAAGGTCCATTGCCCGCAGACTGGATCGGCGAGCTGGAGAAAGTCGGCATCGCGGTGAAGCGCGACATTCTTCGCGAACGCGCGCGCGATGTGTTCAAACTCTATGCGCAAGCGGGCGGCGAACATTACTGAGCGAAAAAGGGCGGCGGCATGAGCACAGCATCGTCGCCGTCGGCGTCGCTGATTTGCTATTGCCGCACCGGTTTCGAGAACGAGTGCGCTCAGGAAATCGAAGCGATCGCAGCGTCGAATGCGCTGAATGGTGTCGTCTCTTTCGACGCGGGTGATGCGTTCGTTGTATACAATTCCACAAATAACGAATCGAATTTGCGCCGCGCCTTCGATTGGCGCCGTCTGATTTTCGCGCGGCAGTGTGTGATTGCGTTTTCGAGACTGGACAATTTGCCGCGCAAAGACCGGCTCACGCCGATGCTCGCCGCGCTCACGCAGCGTGGCGAGCGCTATGCCGATTTCTACGTCGAATCGCCGGACTCCGACGCCGGCAAGGAACTGGCGGCGCTGTGCAAAAGTTTCGGCAACGCCCTGCTCGGCGCGTTGCGTCAAAGAAAATTGCTCGACACGCAAGCGCCGAATCGACTGCATGTTTTCTTTGCGCGCGGCGATCTGGCGTTTTTGGCCAGCGCGCCACTCGACGCCTCCGCGCCGTGGCCTTTAGGTATTCCTCGTCTGAAATTTCCACGCGGCGCGCCGAGCCGCTCGACATTGAAGCTGGAAGAAGCGTTTCTGGTCTTGATGTCGGATGACGAGCGGGCGCGTTGGCTGAAAGCCGGAATGACAGCCGTCGATCTCGGCGCCGCGCCCGGCGGCTGGACGTGGCAGCTTGCGCATCGCTCGATCCGCGTGACGGCGATCGACAACGGCCCGATGGATCAAGAACTGATGCAATCCGGCGTCGTCACGCATCTGCGCGAGGACGGCTTCAGTTTTCGCCCGCGAAAACCCGTCGACTGGCTCGTTTGCGACATGGTCGAACAACCGCGCCGCATCGCGAAACTCATGGCGCAGTGGCTGGACGACGGTGCGTGCCGGTATGCGATCTTCAATCTCAAGCTGCCGATGAAGAAACGCTTCGAGGAGACGCGTCTATGCCTGGATATCGTGCGCGCTGCCGCCTCCGACGTGCGCGCGCGCCAGCTTTATCATGATCGTGAAGAAATCACGGTGTTCGCGCGCCGCTGACAACCCGACATTCGTCGCCGTTTACCCTCATCGTGCATTTTGTCGGTTGAATGGTGCGCTGCGTTTCTGCACAGTTCGAGTCAACGACGGAAATGGCGACACAGAATCGTCAACTTCGGTCGTTACCATCGGGAACCTTTTAGGGTAAGTTCGAGGAAAAAAATGTCAAATAAGTTTATAAGTATACTTTTTGCGCTCGCGACGGCGACTCTTTCGACCAGCGCAGGTGCGCAAGTGGTGATCAGCCAGATTTATGGCGGCGGCGGCAACTCCGGCGCGCCGTTGAACGGCGATTACATCGAGCTGCTCAACACCGGCTCGACTGCCCAAGATTTGTCGAACTGGTCCGTGCAATACGCGTCATCGGGCGGAACGAGCTGGACCAATATCACGCCACTCAGCGGCTCCATCGCGGCGGGGCATTATTTCTTGATCTCGGGCGCGACCGGCAGCGCGGGCTCGCCCCTGCCGACGGCCGATGTCACCGGTTCGATCAATCTGTCGGCAACGAACGGCAAGGTTGCGCTCGTCAACTCGGCGACCGCGTTGACCGGATCGTGTCCGACGGGCGGAACGGTCGTCGATTTCGTCGGTTACGGAACAGCGAACTGTCCGGTCACCAACCCGGCACCCGCTGGTTCGAACACAACGGCGCTTCTGCGTGCCGGCGCCGGTTGCACGAACACCGGCGTGAACAGCGCGGACTTCAGCAGCGGCACGCCCAATCCGCGGAACTCCAGCAATTCGCATCCGTGCGCCACCGGAACGCCGACGAGCCCGACCGGCTCCGGCAAAGCGGATCCGAGCATCCTCGCCGCAGGCGCAACGACGACGCTGACGGTCATCGTCACGCCAGGCACGAATCCGACAAGCCAGAATCTTTATGTCGAAGGTAACTTGACGTCGATCGGCGGCGCTGCGCTGGTCGAGTTCAACGACGACGGCATGAACCCCGACGGTACCGAAACATTTTCGTACGAAGCGACATTGGCCGCCGATCTGACACCCGGCCCGCGCACGATTCCGCTCACGGTGGGCGATGAAATGAACCGCGTGACGAATCCGAGCATCGCGCTCTACGTGATCGGACCGCCGGTGACGATCATGGCGGTTCAAGGCCACGGCGCCGTCTCGCCGCTTAGCGGCCAAATCGTTCAGACCACATCGACGGGTATCGTGACGGTGACCAAGTCGAATGGCTTCTTCATGCAAGACGCCACCGGCGACGGCGACTTGACCACCTCCGACGGCATTTTTGTCTACACGGGAAACACGTCGCAGACGTTGCCGACCGTGCACTCGGGCGATGCCGTGTCGGTGACCGGCACCGTGCAGGAATTCGATGGCTCGACGGAAATCTCGTTCGTCTATCAGATCACGATCGCAAGTTCTGGCAACGCATTGCCGGCCGCTTTCGTTCTCGACGACCATCCGCCCACGAACGATCCGCGCACGGGTATCTGCACGGGCGGCAATTCGACGCTGTCGAATCCGCCATCGCGGGCCGAGGGTTATCAGGCGAGTAACTTCGCGTGCCTCGATGGCATGCTCGTGACCATGAACGACGCGATCGTCACCGGCGCGACGTATGGCGACAGCACGACCGATGGCGTCCACACTGGAACACCGACGGGCGTTTACGCGACGCTGGCCAGTCAGCCGCGCCCCTTCCGCGGACCCGGCGAACTGTATCCCGGTGTCATCGGGCACGAGAGCACGCTGCCGGTGTGGAACGGCGAGCCGGAAATCCTCGATCTTTATTATCCGGGACTCGGTTTCGACGGCACCGATTTCGTTTACGAAGCCGGCACGCGCTTCAGCGTCACGGGCATCATCCAAGGTTACCTCTCGTTCGGCACGCAGACCTACGAGCTATATCCCATCACGGGCGAAATGACGACGAACACATCGATCACTCCGCCGGTTTATCCGCAACTGGTCGCTGATTCTTCAGACGGCACGCTGACGATCGGCTCGCAGAATTTCCTGCACTTCTTCAACGACGTCGCCGATGGCATGGACACCAGCACGTACAACGATACATGCATGGGCACCGGCGCGAGCGACGAATGCCCAACAAGCATGGAATATGGCGAACGACTGGCGAAATGGACGCTGCAGATTTGCGAGGTGCTGAAATCGCCGGTCGTGGTCGATGCGGAAGAGATTGAAAACCGCTCCGTGCTCAACGATCTGGCCATCAGCATCCAGGCGAAGTGCGGAACCGATTACGTTCCCTATTCGATGCCGGGTAACGATCCCAGCGGCATCAATATCGGTATCCTGGTGCGCAGCGATGTGACGGTCGATTCCGTCACGCAATTGTTCCACGACACGCAAACGACCAACTGTTCGAGCGGAACGTCTTGCACACTCAACGATCGCCCGCCGGTGTTGATGCGCGCGTCGTGGAATGGCTACAACTTCGCGTTGCTGGCGATTTACGATCGGTCGCTGAGCGGAATCGACGATGTCGACACCAACGGCAATTACTCCAAGGTCTACGTGGGTAAGAAACGGGCTGAGGAAGCCGCGCAAGTCGCGCAAATCGTGCAAGCGTGGCAGAGCGGCAGCACGCTCGCGCATGCAGGCAGTTACCGTCAGAACGCGAGCGGTACGATCGCGCAGGGACCATTCGATCTGGTGGGCGAGGCGAACGTACCGTTGATCGTGGCAGGCGACTTCAACGCGTACGAATTCACCGATGCGTTCGCCGATGTCACCGGCATGATCAAGGGTACGGCGACGCAATCACAGAATCTGTACTGGTTCACCGGCAACGCGCAGGACACCGATACATTGACATACGTCGCGCCGACGCCAACCCTGGTCGATTCCGGCATCGCCGCCAATCCGGCTGAAAAATATTCCTTCAGCTTCAGCGGCTATGCGCAGGAGATCGATCACATGGTCCTGACGCGGACGGCGTGGAAGGATTTCGTCAGCGTTTCCAACGCGCACGGCAATTCGGATGTCTCCGAAGCGAGCCCGATCATTCTCGATCCGACGACCGCCGCACGCAGCGGCGATCACGACGGACAAGTGATCACGCTCGCGATCGACCGCATCTTCGCCAATGGTTTCGAGGCGCAGCCGTAACGGGTATCCTTCGCCACTCTGGGGTCAATAGAGGGGTCGGGTAACCGGCCCCTCATTTTGTGCATCGATGAAACGCTGGCGTTCGTTTTTGCCATTGATCGTCTTGATTGCGATTGGGGTGTCCCTGCTCGCGTCGGGATCGCTGAATCGTTTTCGTCCGGAAACGCTGGCAGCCGAGCAAGCGAATCTGCAAATGCAGATCGCCGCGCATCCGGTGCTCGCGGGCCTGATCCACATCGGTATCATCACGCTGGCGATTTCAACGGGCATTCCGGGCGTCGTCGTTCTCATTCTCGCCGGCGGCATGCTGTTTGGGGTTTTGCTCGGCACCATCTATTCGGCGATCGGCGTCACGCTCGGCGCGTTCGCATTGTTCATCGCCAGCCGATATGCGTTTGGCGATCATCATCACACGGCGGCACCGGGGTTAGTCGGGCGATTGCGCGGCGGATATCACGCGCATCCGGTCAGTTATACATTTTTCCTGCGGCTCGTTCCGTTCTTTCCGTTTGGCGGCGTGACGGTCGGATTGGCTTGGCTGCGTTGCCCGATCTGGTTGTTTTTGAGCGCGACGGCGGTCGGCGGGGCAATCATGACGGGGATCGAGACGGCACTCGGTGCGGGACTGGCGAAGAATATCGGACAGAATCATGCGGTGAGTTTCAGTCTGTTCGATGATCCGGCTGTTTACTTGCCCCTGATTGCGATGGGGTTGTTGGCGTTGATTCCGATTTTGATCAGTAAAATGCGTGGGAAAAAGTTGCCCGCACCTTAATTTCGAATCGTGTCAATTTAGCGGAAGCTGGAACCGAGTTTCTGCCTTTGATTTTTCTTGTCTGACGTAAGAGCTTTCACTCGCTGCGCGAGCGAACGGCGCACATCCTGTGCGACCTTTCGGCTACGGCCAATTTTGATGGGAAAAGCATGGTCTTGCAGGGTCTTCTTGCTCATTTCGGTCGTTAAAGTGCCTGTCGGCTATAATTGTGGTCTTGTGTCGCGGATGTCCGCCGTACCGAATGAATCCGAATTTTCTCGATTTTGAACAACCCCTCGCAGAACTGGATGGAAAGATCCAGGAGCTTCGCCATGCAAGTCACGGCCAGGCCTTCAACATCGACGATGAAGTTTCGCGTCTGCGCGACAAGCTCAAGCACAAAACGGCGGAAATCTTCCGCAACCTCACACCATGGCAAATCGCGCAGGTCGCGCGGCATCCGGCGCGGCCGTACACGCTGGATTACATCCAGGCGATGTGCGAGGAATTCCACGAACTGGCCGGCGACCGTTTTTATGCGGACGATCCGGCCATCGTCGGCGGTCTGGCGCGCATCGACGGGCGTTCGATCATGTTGATCGGACAACAGAAAGGCCGCGATACGAAAAACAAGATCAAGCGCAACTTCGGCATGCCGCGTCCGGAAGGCTATCGAAAGGCGTTGCGTCTGATGGAAATGGCGGAGCGATTCAAGCTGCCGATTTTCACGTTCATCGACACACCGGGCGCCTATCCCGGCGTCGGCGCGGAGGAACGCGGACAGAGCGAAGCGATCGCGCGCAACCTGCGTGAAATGGCGGATCTCAAAGTTCCCATCATCTGCGCCGTGATCGGCGAAGGCGGATCCGGCGGCGCGCTGGCGATCGGTGTCGGCGATCGCACGATCATGCTTCAGTATTCGACGTATTCGGTGATCACACCGGAAGGCTGCGCGTCGATTTTGTGGAAAAGTACAGAAAAAGCGCGCGATGCGGCCGATGCGCTCGGCATCACGGCGTCGCGCTTGCTGGAATTGGGACTTGTCGACAAAGTCGTGCGCGAACCGCTCGGCGGTGCGCATCGCGATCCGCACGCGATGGCGATTCGTCTGAAAGCGGTGATGCTCAATCAGCTCGACGAGCTGGACAATCTCGATCCAAAATCGCTCGTCGATGCGCGGTACAAGCGGCTACGACAGTACGGCACTGTCAAAGCCGCTTGAGTTTTATTCGACGTCGATTTCGATACCGCTGCCGACGCCCGCTACGAGGTAGTACAGCGCCGCGGCGATCGCGTCGGTCATAAAACCTAACGTTGCACGACGCAAAACCGCGCTTCTGGCACCATGCGCGCATGACGACCGGCCCGCTTGACGCACTCGAATCCAAACTCACGACGTTGCCGAACGGCTCGTTGTGCGTCGCATTTAGCGGCGGCATGGATTCGAGCGTGCTGTTGCATCGACTGGCCAATTCTCCGCGCGCGCGCGCGCGCGGGCTGCGGTCGCTACACATCCATCACGCGCTGCACGCCGATAGCGCACGCTGGGTCGATCATTGCGAAGCGTTCGCACAATCAGTCAACGTTCCTTTCAAATCGGTTGATGTCATTGTCAACCGACAAAGCGGGACGGGATTGGAAGACGCCGCACGTCGCGCGCGCTTCGCTGCTTTCGCACACCATCTCCGCGACGGCGAGATTCTCGCGCTGGCGCATCATCGCGACGATCAAATCGAAACGGTGTTACTGAAATTATTGCGCGGCGCCGGTCCGGAAGGACTTGGTGGCATGCGCGCGCTGCGGCCGTTCGAGCGCGGATTATTGTGGCGGCCGTTGCTCGACATCCCACGATCCGCGCTCGCGGACTACGCATCGATGCACCGATTGTCGTGGTTGGACGATCCGAGTAATGCGGACACGAACTTGCGTCGAAATTTTCTTCGGCACGACATCGTGCCCCGACTAACGCAACGGTGGAATGATGCGCCGATCGCGATTTCACATAGCGCCGCGTGGATGCGCGCCACGTCCGACTTCATCAACGACGAGGCGCAACGCGCATTCGCGACCATGCATAGCGACGATCTCGCCAGCCTGGGCTGGCCGGCGTGGCTCGATTTACCGGCTGCATTACGCGACGCCGTGCTGCGGCTTTGGCTGCGCGCGTTGAACCTGCCGGCGCCGGCGTTTTTTCACGTCGACGAACTCGAAAAGCAGTTGCGCCAAGCGGCGCAAGATCGAGCCCCGTGCATTCGCTGGCACGGCTGCGAAATCCGACGCTATCGCGACCGTATCTTCGCGATGGCACCGCTCGTCGATTTCGGCAATTGGGAATTGGCGTGGTCGGGCGGCGAACTCGTATTGCCGACTGGCGACACGCTCGCCGTCATCGCTGACGAGGTGCCGTTGACTTGGCAACACAAATTGACTGTGCGCAACCGGCGCGGCGGCGAACGGTTGAGACCGTCCGGTCAGGCGCATCATCGTGACGTGCGTTTGTTGCTTCAGGAATGCGCCATTCCGCCGTGGCGTCGCGCTCAAGTGCCGATGATTTTTGCCGGCGACGAATTGATCGCTGTCGGCAATTTGTACACGAACGACACCGCACGCGATTGGCTCGACCAAAACAAGGCGCGCATCGTTTGCGCCCCGGCGGCGGATTCACGCAATCGTCATTGATTCCTACGCTTCGGTGCGGTAGTTTGCGCGCCATGGCGCAGCCCGACAGCAAGCCGGCGCAAACCGGACAAATCGCCGAGTTCGAGCAATCGCTCGACGAACTCGAACAGCTCGTCGCCAAGATGGAGCAAGGCGATCAAAGTCTCGACGATTCGCTGAAATCCTTCGAACGCGGCATCGCGCTGTTCCGCAATTGCCAAAGCGCGCTTGAACAAGCCGAGCTGCGCGTGAAACTGCTCTCCGACCCGCATTCGCCGGACGACGCCGAAGACTTTGAACCCGAAACGCCCTGATCCGCCGGCCTCGCTGATCGCCTTCAGCGCGCGTGCCGACGACGTGCTGTCGCGCGCGCTGCCGCCCGACGAAAAATCGCCGCAGGAACTGCACCGCGCGATGCGATACGCCGTGCTCGGCGGCGGTAAGCGATTGCGTCCGGTGCTGGTCTACACGACGGGAACGGCGCTGGGCGCGTCACTCGAAACTCTGGACGCCTCCGCCGCGGCGGTCGAGATCATCCACGCCTATTCGCTCGTTCACGACGACTTACCCGCGATGGACGACGACTCGTTACGCCGCGGCCGCCCCACCTGCCACGTCGCGTTCGGCGAGGCCATGGCGATTCTCGCCGGCGACGCGCTGCAGGCTCTCGCGTTCGAAGTGCTCTCACGCGATGCGACATTGCGGAACATGCCGAGTATACATGTGGACATGTTAGCGACGCTGGCGAGCGCGTGCGGATCGCACGGCATGGCCGGCGGCCAGGCACTCGATCTCGCCGCCGTCGGAAAAATTCTCACGGCACAGCAACTCGAACAGATGCACGTGCACAAGACCGGCGCCTTGATTCGCGCGTCGGTTCGGCTCGGGGCGCTCGCGTCCGGCTGCGACGACCAGCTGCTGCTCGACGCACTCGACCGCTACGGCCACTACATCGGCCTGGCTTTCCAGATTCGCGACGACATCCTCGACATCGAAGGCGACAGCGTCACCATCGGCAAAACCGCCGGCAAGGACGCCGTCAACGCGAAGCCGACATATCCCGGCATTCTCGGCATGAGCGAAGCGCGTGAGCAACTGCGGAGTTTCACGGCCAAGGCCATCGAGTCGGTCAAGGCACTCGCCGCGCGCGGCGATGAACTGACGTCCATCGCGCGCTACGTCGCCGAGCGCGATAGCTGACGGAACCTATTTGATCAGGCGCAAACTGATCGGATAGCGGTACGCAACACCTTCGCTGGCCTTGATCGCGGCAATGATCGTGAACACGAGCCAGCCGATACCGACGATCACGCCGATCGGCCATGCGATCAGCAACCCGACGCCGAACGTCATCACCACGAGCACGAGCAGGATCAACCCGATGATCGCGAGCGTGATGTTGAAATTCAGCGCTTCTTTCGCCTGATCGTTGACGAACGGCATCGTGTCTTTCTTGATCAGCCAGATGATCAGCGGGCCGATGAAACAGCCCCAGCCGAACCACAGCCCGGTCACGAAGGCACCGAGCAACGCGGATAAATGCGCGAAGAGCGCCCACTGTTTTTCTTCGGCGCTCGGCACTCCGACGACCAGCGGCGGTGGAATCGGTGTTTCATTCGGCGGAACACTCATGGCACGCTCCTGTTGGCACCTATCGCCACGTTGAGGGCGAGTACACCGCTCCTCAAGCATGACCAACGATCTATACGCGCGCTTATTCGCCCGCAATCGTCATTTTGTCGACGAGAATCGAACCGGTGAGCACATGCGAACGCGGATCGACGTCGGCACCGATCGCGACGATGCCGGCGAACATGTCGCGCAGGTTGGCCGCGATCGTGATCTCCTCGACCGGATGAACGATGACGCCGTTCTCGACCCAGAATCCGGACGCGCCGCGCGAGTAATCGCCGGTAATGATCGAAACGCCCTGCCCCATCACATCCGTGACGACGAGGCCTGTGCCGAGCTTTTTCAACATCGCGGCAAAGTCGTCCGCGCCGGTTTTCACGACGAGGTTATGGATGCCGCCCGCATTTCCCGTGCTCTGCAAACCGAGCTTGCGTGCCGAATAACTGCTGAGTACGTAACGCTGCAATACACCATCGCGGATCAGATCGCTGTCTTTGGTCGCCACACCTTCGGCGTCGAATACCGACGAGCCTTGTCCACGTATCAAGCGCGGACGCTCGGCGATTTCCACAAAGTCCGGAAATATTTTCTTGCCGACGTGATCGAGCAGAAAACTCGCCTTGCGATACAACGACCCGCCGCTGACGGCGGAAACGAAATGGCTGATCAATCCGCGCGCAACTTCCGGCGAAAACAATATGGGACAACTGCGCGTTCCGATTTTCTTCGCGCCCATGCGCGCCAGCGTGCGTTCTGCCGCTTTGCGTCCGATCGATTCGGCACTGGGAAAGTCCGACGCTGCGCGCACCGATTCATACCAATAATCGCGCTGCATGCCGTTTTCGTCTTCGGCGATCAACGCGCACGACAACATGTGCCGCGTCGAGCGTTCTCTGCCGACGAAATCCTGCGACGTCGCATACACCGACAGCGACTCGCCGGCCTGCACGCTCGCACCTTCCGAATTGCTGATGCCCTCGATCGCGCGCCCGGCATCTTCGATATCGATGCCGAGTCGAATCGCTTCTTGCGCATCGATTTTCCACGGATGCCACAAATCGAGATCGGGAAAATCCCGCGCGAGCAGCGCAGGGTCCGCCAAACCCGTCGCCGGATCTTCCTCCGTATAGCGCGCTATCGCGCACGCTTGTTCGATCGTTTTCGTCACCGAATCCGGTTGCAGATCGGCCGTGCTCGCCGACCCTTTGCGCTTGCCGAAATACACCGTGATGCCGAATGAACGATCGCGCGTGTGCTCGATCGTTTCCACTTCGCCCATGCGCGCGTTCACGCTCAGGCCCGTGTCGATGCTCGCGCCGACTTCGGCCTCGCTCGCACCGGCCGCGCGGCAGCGGCGAATGACGTCTTGCGCGAGATCGGCCAGACGATCGAGCTGCACGAGACTGTCGTCGGTTGAAATGTTCGTTTTTGCGATTGATTGATCCACTGCGTATGCTTCCGCCAATGTCTAGAAAAAATCACTCATGAGCGCCGACGATAACGACAACGCCTTCCAATACGACGGCCCGAGCCGCAGCCAGTTGCGGCGCGAGGCGTTGGACGTGCTCAAGCTCGCGCAAGCGTTGGCCGCATTGTCCGACCAGCAATTGTCGCACGTGCCGCTGGACGACGACCTGCTCGACGAAGTGCGCCGCGCCCGCGCCGTCACCCAACAGATCGCGCGCAAGCGACAAATCCAGTTTCTCGCCAAGCAACTGCGCAAACTCGACGACGACGAACTCGAACCGATCCGTGCGAAACTCGACAACGACAAGCAGCAATCGCGCCTGCAAGCCGCCGCGCTGCATCGCGCGGAAACCTGGCGCGACCGATTGATCGACGAAGGCGACGATGCGCTGACCGAGTTATTGAACGAACATTCGGCGGCAGATCGTCAGCAACTGCGTCAACTCGCGCGGCAGGCGAAAGCCGAACGCGATCACAATCGGCCACCGCACGCGCAACGCGAATTGTTTCGTCTGCTGCGCGAGTTGCTTGCCGATATCTAGTTGCCTCGACGCACAGATTCAAGCTCTCCGCAAACACAAGATGCACGCGAACATTCACGGCTTCGGGAAAGCCGTTGACGGGGTTGAATTCATAAATGGATTTCGGGACTTGGCGGCGAGAACCGCCCATGCCGTCGCGCCGAGATGCGGTATACGGTAGTAATAGAAATCCGCGCTGTCGCCGGAAGCTCCGGTCGCCAAACCTGTCGTTATTTTGGGCTCGCGGGTCGCGTATACCATTCCACTTGTGGAAAATTGGGAACCGACGGTCGCGAGTAATGGTGCGGCATCCGCGTCACGACCTGACGCGCGATAGACGAGCGCCGCCTGCGCCGTGCCTTCGATCCATGCGCCATCGCGATCCGTGTTGAAATCGAAGCCGCCGGGGACAGCGTGTTCGCGCTCGACATAGTTCAGCGCGCGTCGCCAATCCGGATTCGCGTGAGGTAAAAGTTGTGGCCATAACTGCGCGTCGAGACCTGAGCTGTCGCGATTCGGCGTTACGCCATCGGCTTGCGTGCCGATAAAGAAATGACCGCTGGTTTTATCCCATTGCGAATCGATAAATTCGCGCGCGGCCGACTCGACCGATTTCCAGTCGCCGAGTGCTTTGGAGTGATCGAGCCGGTCGAACAACGCAACCAGATCGATATTGTGTTCGGTCGATTTCCAGAGGATTTTTGTCGGCGCCGCATCGAAGCCATCGATGCCGCCGGTGAAACCGCCGCTTCCGCGTTCGTCGCGTGTGTTGTGGACGATCCAGCGTGCGAGCTTCGCTGCCGCGTCGCGCCAACGCTGGTCGTGCGTCGCGTCGAACAGCGCGAGCATCGCCAATCCCGCCCAGGCAACATTGCCCGTCGCCGTCCCGAGTTGATAGCGATCTTCGACCCATCGCGAATTCTTCGCGTCCCACCAGCCGTTCGGTAGTGGTTTGTCTTTTATTTCACCGGCGCGGTGGACGTTGCGCAAACGCGTGTCGTTGGCCGCGGCGAGTCGAATCGCTTCGCCGATGCGCAATGCCTCGCCGTTATCGCCGCACGTCAGCAGCGCGATCACGGAGAGACTATTGTCGTAAACGAAAGCAGCGGTGCGCAGCGCGGGTTGTTCGGGTTCGCCTCCGATTGGCGCGTCGTAGCTGCGCAGGAACACCGGCGCGCTGCCTGCGATCGCATCGACTCGCGACTTGATGGCGGCACATGCACGCATCGCGACGTCGTCGATACCGGTTGCTCGCACCCCGAGGGAAGCAATCGCGAGCGGCGCGGCGAGTATCGCCGCGAAACGGATCACGCCGCCGTTCCGCCAACCGTCATCGAATCGATCTTGAGCGTCGGCTGGCCGACGCCGACGGGCACGCTCTGCCCTTCCTTGCCGCACGTGCCGACGCCTTCGTCGAGCTTGAGATCATTGCCCACCATCGAGACACGCATCAATACGTCGGGGCCCGAACCGATCAGGGTGGCGCCTTTCACCGGCCGCGTCACTTTCCCGTTTTCGATGAGATAGGCTTCGCTCGCCGAGAAAACGAATTTGCCGTTCGTGATATCGACTTGTCCGCCGCCGAAATTGACGGCGTAGAGACCGCGCTGAACGGACGCGATGATTTCTTGCGGATCGCTCTGGCCCGGCAGCATGTACGTGTTGGTCATGCGCGGCATCGGCAGATGCGCGAACGATTCGCGGCGGCCGTTGCCGGTGGAGCGCGTGCCCATGAGGCGTGCGTTGAGTTTGTCCTGCATGAAATTCTTGAGCACGCCGTTTTCGACAAGCACGGTGCATTCGGTCGGAACGCCTTCGTCGTCGACGCTGAGCGAACCGCGGCGGTCGGCGAGCGTGCCGTCGTCGACGACCGTGCAAAGTTCGGATGCGATGCGATCGTTCATGCGTCCGGCGAATGCGGACGTTCCCTTGCGGTTGAAATCGCCTTCGAAACCGTGGCCGATTGCTTCATGCAGCAGCACGCCGGGCCAACCGGGGCCGAGAACGACCGTCATCGTTCCGGCCGGTGCGGAGACCGATTCGAG
>CAZZWP010000078.1:0-14347 GCA_964657965.1 uncultured Rudaea sp.
CGGAAGAACTGAAATTACGCGTGAATACCGATGTCCACGCGCCTGCGCCGCTGCGCGCCATTGCGGCACCGTCGAACATGCCCGCGTTCGCCGAGGCATTCTCGTGCAAGGCCGGCGATCCGATGGTTCGCGCGGCAGATGTGCAAGTAAAAATCTGGTGACCCTATTTTCCATTTGTATACAAATCCCTTATTCACGCGGCGGCTTTCTTCTCGTTTAAATTTTGTTCGCCCGAAACGCATTACAATTGGCTGATGCAGTACGTTCCCGGCCAGCGCTGGATATCGAATGCGGAGCCCGAACTGGGCCTCGGCACGGTGCTGCGCGTCGAAGGCCGCACCGTGCAATTGGCGTTTCCCGCCACCGGCGTGGTGCGCCAGTATTCGATGCAGACGGCGCCGCTGTCGCGCTCGGAGTTTCGCCCCGGCGAACGCGTCAGCGCAGCCGGCGGCTCGTACATCATCGAAAAAATCGAGTCGCGTAACGGGTTGCTGCACTATGTCGTCAACGGCCGCATCATCGCCGAAGGCGAACTTGACGATGTGCAAAATGTCTCGAAGGCCGATGCGCGACTGATCGCAGGCCGCGTCGATTCAGCTGAGCAATTCGAATTCCGTCTGGAGACCCTGTTGCGCCGTGCCGAATCGCGACGATCGAACGCATTCGGCCTCATGTCGTCGCGCATCGATCTGATTCCGCATCAATTGCGCGTTGCCGAGATCGCCGCGTCGCGCCGCCCACCGCGCCTGCTTCTGGCGGACGAAGTGGGCTTAGGCAAAACCATCGAGGCCGGCATGATCCTCGCGCGCCTTCTCGCGAGCGGTCGCGTCGCGCGCACATTGATTTTGCTGCCAGAAACGCTGGTCTATCAATGGTTCGTGGAACTGCTGCGCAGGTTCAATCTATCGTTCGCGATATTCGACGAAGAACGCTGCGAATCGATCGAAACAACGGGCGACGGACGCAACCCGTTCGACGACGAACAGCTCGTCATCTGCGCGCTGCCCTTCTTGCGCGATTCGGAAAAACGCCGCGAGCAGGCGCTGAAGACGACATGGGATTTGCTCATCGTCGACGAGGCGCATCATCTTGCCTGGTCGCCGGATTCGGTGAGTTCCGATTACCAACTCGTCGAACAGCTTGCCGCAAAAACGCCCGGTCTCATTCTGCTCACGGCCACGCCGGAACAGCTGGGGCGCAGCGGACATTTCGCGCGGCTGCGTTTGCTCGATCCGGCACGCTACAACGATCTTTCGCAGTTCCAGCACGAGTCCGACGGTTATGCGCAGCTCTCCGCCATCATCGAGAAACTGCAAAATGCGCAGCCGCTCGACGCCGCCGATCGCGAGCAACTTGCCGAACGCATCGGCGATGACGATGACTTGAGAAACGCGCTGCGTGAAGAAACCCTGGACCCGATGCACCGCAATGCGATTCTCGACGCGCTGATCGATCGGCACGGAACGGGACGTGTCATGTTCCGCAATCGCCGCGCCGGCGTGGGCGGTTTTCCTAAGCGCATTCCGATGCTGTCCGAACTCGATGGTTCGTTGTTGAACGACGACCAGCGCCAGCGTCTGCTCGCCGAGTTCCTTTCAGATGTCCAAACGCCGAGCGCCGAGTTGCAGCTCGACTACGCCGACGATCCGCGTTTGCCTTGGCTGATCGATGTGCTCGAAGCCAATCCCGCCGAAAAATTCTTTCTCACCTGCCGCACGAAAGAAAAAGTGCTGGCGCTCGAAGCAGCGTTGCGCACGCGCAGCGGCGTCAAGATTGCGCGCTTCCACGAGGCCATGACGCTGGTACAGCGCGACCGCAACGCCGCTTTTTTTGCCGAGCGCGATGGCGCACGACTATTGCTCTGCGCGGAAATCGGATCGGAAGGCCGCAATTTTCAATTTGCGCACGATGTGATTTTGTGGGATTTGCCACTCGATCCGGATTTGCTGGAACAACGCATCGGCCGGCTCGATCGAATCGGCCAGCGGCACGATATCGCCGTTCGCGCTGTCGCTTTCACCGGCACCGCGCAGCACATGCTGATGCATTGGTATCGCGACGGTCTCGACGCGTTCCGCAACAGCCCGGCCGATGGTCGCGAATTGTTCAAACGATTCGGCGATCGCCTTGTCGAATTGGCGGTTCAACACGCGCATGGCGGTGAAGACCCGGATGTGGAAACTGACGCACTCGTCGCCGAAACGCGCGCGGCGCATGAAGAATTATCCGCGATGATCCGCAAAGGCCGCGATCGCTTGCTTGAGCTTGCCAATCAACGCGAAACGGATGTCGGACAACTTCGCGCGTCGCTGAGCGCAATCGACGGCGAATTATCCAACGACGATTTCGCCTTGAAACTCTTCGAACAATTCGGCGTGCATAGCGAAGAATCCGGCGTGCGCACATTCATCCTCGATCCCGAATATTTGAGCACGGAAGGTTTTCCCGGACTCAAGGACGGGCCGCAGCAAATCACGTTCGATCGCGCCACCGCGCTCGTGCGCGAGGAATTTCCGCTGCTGCGGCTCGATCATCCGATGATCGCCGGTGCGATGGATTTGCTGCTCGGTTCGGAGTTGGGCAATGCCGCGTTCGTCATCGACGATGCGCTGCCGCTGAAAAGCGCACTCCTGGAAGCCGTGTTCGTGCTCGAACCGGTGGCGAATCCGGCGCTGCATGCCGATCGATTTTTGCCGCCCACGCCGTTGCGGCTTGTGGTCGATTCAAAGCTCGCCGATCGTGGTGATTGGACTCCGTCTGGCGCTGCTGTGACGCGGGCGCAAAGTCATGTCGTCGATGTGACGAAGTATAGAAAAATTCTCACGGCGTTGGTGCCGCCCATGCTCAAGCGCTGCGAAGAATTGGCGCGCACAAAAGCGGCGGCCGCCATCGCGAATGCCGTCGATGCGGCGACGAAAGAATTAGGCGCGGAACACGCGCGGTTACGCGCGTTGCGCGCGATCAATCCTGGAGTGAGCGACGTGGAAATCGCGTCGATCGAATCGGAACGCTCGGCGTTGGCCAACGCCCTGCCGCGATCGCTGCTGCGGCTTGATGCGGTGCGGTTTGTCTGCAGCGGTGATTTTCTGCGCTTGCGTTAGCGCGCGTTTGTTCTTGATCAAAATCGCCGTTGTCGCGAACGCCAGAACAGGAGCAAGAAGAAGCCGATCAGCGCGCCGCCGAGATGCGCGAAATGCGCGACATCGGCCTGACGCCCGGTAACGCCGAAGAAAAGTTCGAGTATCAAGTAGCCGACCACCGCGATGCGCGCCGGCACGGGAATCGGTATGAAAAACAGAAACACCCGCGCTTGCGGATACAGATACGCGAATGCGAGCAGCAGCCCGAACACGCCGCCGGATGCACCGAGCGTCGGATAAAAATCGTCAGGCTTGAGAAGCGCGACCGTCGCCAGCTGCGCCGCCGCCGCGCCGAGCACACACGCAAAATAGTACAACGTGTAGCGAGGCGCGCCGAGCGCATTTTCGACCGGGCCGCCGAACATCCACAGCGCGAGCATGTTGAAGGCGATATGCGTAACGCCTCCATGCAGGAAACTGTAGGTCACGAGTTGCCAGAGTTGAAATCCGACCGCTACGACGCTTCCGTCGGAAAGCCGTTCCATCTGATGCGGCCCTAGCGGCCACAGCGCGAAATAAACGAGCGCCGGCTCCGGCATCACCTGCTGCATTAAAAAGACGACGATGTTGATCGCCAACAAGATGGCGGTGACGCGGGGAATTTTTGGCATCGGCAGCGCGGGAAGATTGGGTTACGCTCGCATCATGCGGGCCACTCCTACTTCTAGCAAGCCTATTGCCGCTGCGATCGAGCAGTCGGGTTATGCGGTGGTTCAGTCGTTTGTCGATTCGACTTCGATTGCGGCGCTTGCCAGCGAATGTCGGAACCTCGGCGCAAATGGGTTGCTACGATCCGCCGCAATCGGACGTGGGGACACACGCATCGAGCGCACCGACGTTCGCGGCGATCGGACGCAGTGGTTCGACGAATCCAATCCGACGACTGCGCAAACGAGCTATTGGGATGTGATGCAGTCTTTGCGCGACGACCTCAATCGCGCCTTGATGCTCGGGCTGGTCGATCTCGAAGCGCATTACGCGCATTACGTGCCGGGTGCGCGATACGCCCGGCATCGCGACCGATTTCGCAACGACGATGCCCGCGTTCTATCGAGCGTTCTGTATTTGAATTCGGATTGGCATGAACGCGACGGCGGCGCGCTGCGGCTTTATCTCAGCGATTCGGCCGCTGGGCATTTAGACGTCTATCCACACGCGGGCACGCTCGTCTTGTTTCTCAGCGCGGATTTCGAACATGAGGTGTTACCGGCGACGCGTGACCGGCTTAGCATCGCCGGCTGGTTTCGACGCCGTACGTGATTTGCTTACTGTCGATTCGGGCGGCGGTCCCCACAGTTCGACATCCAGATTGCGCTCCCATCCGAATCGTTGCAAATCCACGCGTCCGTTGACGACGACGACCCCTTCCGTACGCAACCGTTGCGACTGCTCCCGGAATCCGCGAGTTCCCGGCGCAAAGGCGCTTTGTCCGCTCGATCGGAGTACGCGGTGCCATGGCAGTTTCAGCGCGTTGTCGCTGTCGCCGAGCACCTTGCCCACCAGGCGCGCGCGGCCCGGCAGTCCGGCGCGCATGGCGATTTCGCCATAGCTTGCGACGCGTCCGGCAGGAATGGCCGCGATCGCGCGCTGGATCGACAAGTGTTCCGGTTTCACGACATGACCTGACTTCATGAGCGCGGCACGTTAGCATACGCACAGTCAAATGGAGTGGCCTGTGCAATCGTTCGAAGACGTTCGTTCCCATGTTCACGCGCGGCATCAGTTGCGCATCAATGATCCGTACCTGCTCAGCTTTGATCTGACGACGGAAAACGGTGCGCGTCATCAAGGGCTTTATCTGGCCGAACTCGATAGCGAAGAGGGGCGGAAATACCTGCGCATCTCCACGCCGATCGGGCCGCTTACCGGCATGGATGCGAAACGCTGTCTACGCTTCAATTGGGAGCAGCGTGTGGGCTATCTCGCCGTGAGTGATCTTGACGGATCGCCGTATCTGCATCTGTGCGAAAACCGTCCTTACGAATTGCTGACGGAAGGCGAGCTCGACAAGCTGATCGACGAAATCGGCCCGCTCGGCGACCGTCTCGAAAAAGCGATTTCTGCCGGCGGCGACGCATTCTGATGAGCGCCGCCATGCAAGCGACGATCAACCTCATCGCGCGTTACTACGCCGCCTTCAATGCGGGTGACATGGCGACGTTCGAAAGCCTGCTGACCGACGATGTCGTTCACGACATCAATCAAGGTCAGCGCGAAGTGGGCAAGCCGGCGTTTCGACAATTCATGCAGCGCATGAACGGCGCGTACAAGGAAAACTTGACGCATATGTCGGTTCTCGCGAATGCGGACGGAACACGCGCATCGGCGGAGTTTGTCGTCAACGGCGATTATCTGCGCAGCGACGCAGGCCTGCCTCCTGCGCACGGACAAAAATACGTGCTGCCGGCCGGTGCTTTTTTCGAGGTGCGCGACGGCAAAGTCGCGCGCATCACCAACTATTACAACCTGCAGGATTGGATCGCTCAGGTCAGCAAGTGACCGAATCGGAATTCGTCTACCAACGATTCAGCGGCGCGGCGATTGCGCCGCAACTCGCGTCGCTCGCGCAACTACGCATCGAAGTATTCCGCGAGTTTCCGTATCTGTACGATGGCGATGCGGAATACGAGCGCAACTATTTGCAGACGTACGTGAATTCGCCCCGCAGCATTTGCACACTGGTTTACGACGGTGATGCACTTATCGGCGCGACGACGGGTTTGCCGATGCAAGACGAGACAGCGGAATTTCAGAAGGCATTCGTCGACGCCGAGTACGACGTCGCAAAAATTTTTTACTGCGGCGAATCCGTTCTGCGAAAAAAGTATCGTGGACGCGGCATTTATAAACACCTGTTTCGCGCACGCGAAGCGCATGCGCGTTCGCTCGGCGGCTTCGACATCGCCACGTTCTGCAGCGTGCAACGGCCGATCGACCATCCGCTGCGACCTCAAGACTACATGCCCCTTAACGAGATCTGGAAACGCTTCGGTTACACCGAGCATCCGGAGCTTGAAACCCAGTACACATGGAAAGATATAGACGAGTCGGACGCATCGCCGAAACGCATGCGTTTTTGGCTCAAGAATTTGAAACCCGCATGACGACCGCGTTTCGCATTGCCGCCGCTCAATATCCGATCGATTTTCTCGGCGATTGGACTGCCTACGAGACAAAGATCTCGCGGTGGGTTTCCGAAGCCGCCGAACACGGCGCGCGGCTGCTCGTATTTCCCGAATACTTCAGTATGGAATTGGCGTCGTTGTTTTCGGCGGACATCTACGCATCGCTGTCGGCGCAACTGACGTCGATGCAGACCGTACTGCCGGATTTCCTCAGACTTTTTTCAACGTTGGCGCAACGACACAGCGTGACGATCTGCGCCGGCAGTTTCCCGGTGCGCGTGGAAAACGGCACATTTCACAATAGATCGTACGTCATCCATCCGGATGGCCGCACCGAGTTCCAGGAAAAAGTGCAGATGACGCGCTTCGAGAACGAGCAATGGCTCATCGAAGGCGGTAACGATGTGCGCGTGTTCGATACGGAACTCGGCCGCATCGGCGTGGCCATTTGCTACGACTCGGAATTTCCGTTGATCGCGCGGCGCATGGTCGAAAACGGCGCGAACGTGATCCTCGTGCCGAGCTGTACCGACACGCTCGCAGGATATTGGCGCGTGCGCATCGGGTGCCAAGCGCGGGCGTTGGAGAATCAGTGCTACGTCGTGCAATCGTCCACCGTCGGCGCTGCGCCGTGGTCGCCCGCAGTCGATGTGAACGTCGGAGCGGCCGGTGTCTACGCGCCGGTCGATCACGGGTTTCCGGACGACGGTGTGTTGGTCGCCGGAACGATCAACGCGGCCGAGTGGGTATTTGCCGATGTCGATCCAACGGCAATCGCACACGTCCGCCGCACCGGCCAAGTATTCAATTACCGCGATTGGGACGGACAATCGCGCGTGCTGCGCTAAGCGAGCCAGCCCATCAGCTTGAGCCCATAGACGAACCCGTACGCTAGCGCGCCGGCGATCGGGATCGTCAATATCCACGCCCATACCATGCGTTCGACGATGGTCCATCGGATTGCATTGGCGCGTTTGGCAAAGCCGACGCCCATGATCGATGCCGATACGTTGTGTGTCGTCGACACGGGAATGCCGAGCACCGATGCGGTGATGATCACGGTCGATGATGCCGCGTCAGCGGCTACGCCATTGATCGGATGCAGCTTCACCATCTTGTGGCCGAGCGTGTGGATGATTCGCCAGCCGCCGGCCATCGTGCCTGCCGCCATCACGATGGCACACGTCGCCTTGATCCAGACGGCAATGCCGAAACCGCCGGAAGGATCGGATTCCACGCGCAGGAAATTGAGCCACCACGGCACGTTGTCGAGCGAGTGCGCCGACGTGGCGGCCGCGAGCGCGAGCGCGATGATGCCCATCGTTTTCTGTGCGTCGTTCAATCCGTGCGACAAACCCATGAATCCGGACGACACGATTTGCATTTTCGCGAAAACGCTGTTGACGACGCGTGGGCGCGCAGCGCGCCCGATGCGTCCGCCCAGGCCGCCGAGAAACGATAGAAGCGCCAGCAGAACTCCCATTACGATGAAGCCGATGGTGAATCCGGCGGCCGGTGACACGACCATCGGCAAAATGACTTTATTGAGCAGGCCCTTTCCTTCCCACCAGTGGCCGGCCGGAATCGACCAGATGATCGAATGCCAATTCATTCCTGTGGCGGCGAGCGCCGCGCCGCACAGCCCGCCGATGAGTGCGTGCGATGAACTCGACGGCAATCCCCACCACCACGTGATCAAGTCCCAGATCGTCGCGCCGAGCAGCGCGCAGATGATCAGTTCCGGCGTGACGTTAACGACGCCCGCGTCGATCAGTCCTGACGAAATCGTTTTTGCGACCGCGGTTCCCCACATCGCGCCAAGAAAATTCGTGCATGCGGCGAGCAGCACCGCCTGACCTGGACGCAATACTTTCGTCGCCACCACCGTGGCGATGGAATTGGCAGTGTCGTGAAATCCATTGATGTACTCGAAGACGAGCGCAACGATCAGCACGACGAAGACGAGACCGAGACTCACCGATCCGTCCTCAGGAATTCTTCAGGACGATGGCGTAGATCACGTTGCCCGCATCGCGGCAACGGTCGATCGCTTTTTCGATCAGCTCGAACAGATCTTTGCGCAGGATCAATCGCGACGCTTCGCCGGTGTTCTTGAACAAGTCCTCGTAGAGACCGAGAATCAATCGATCCGCTTCGCTCTCGATCGCCTGCATGCGATCGTTCAGCGCTTTCATTTCTTCGAGTTTCATGCCGCGGCGGAGCTGGCCTACCATCTCCACGATCACGGCCGTGGCTTTTTCGAGCAACGCCGCGCGCGACGCATAATCGATGTCCATCAGTTGTTCGGCGAACAGCGCGTAGCGTTCGGCAAATTTTTCGATCGTCTTCGGGATTTTGTACAGCGCGACCGATAACGCCTCGATGTCTTCGCGGTCGAGCGCGGTGACGAACGTGTTGACCAGCGTTTGACTGATCTGATTCATCACTTCTTTTTCGCGACGCCGCGCTAAACGGAATTCGTCCAGCGATGGTTTCGACGATTTCTGACTCAACATCGCCACCAGCGCGCGCGTACTTTGACGCGCCGCGTCCGCGCTCGCCTCGAGCAATCCGTAAATCCGGTCGCCTTTGCCGAAAATGGTTTGCAGCGAAAACATAGCGATCCTCGATGAGCCGGTCCGTTCGCGGAGGCGGAAGTTTACCGTTTTGTTACAACGCCGCCTAAGTTATTGATAAAAATCGTTTAAGTTTCTTGCGATCGCTTGGCGAGGGCGATTCCAGAGGCTCGCGGACCGCGGCGTCAGACGCTGTCATAAAACTTTCAAACTCGCCGCGTAGGCTGCCCCGTGCACAAGAAGGTCGCCACTGGGGCGCGGCCTTCATTCATCCCTCATGGAGATCCTCAATGTTCCCGAGACTGCGCACTACGCTCGTCGCTCTCGCAATTTCCGCCGCTTTTGGACTGGCCAGCACGGCCGCCGTCGCCACCGATATCACCGGCGCGGGTTCATCGTTCGTGTATCCGGTATTGTCGAAGTGGTCGGCGGAGTTCACGACTAAAACCGGTTCGAAGGTCAATTATCAATCCATCGGGTCCGGCGGCGGCATCGCGCAGATCAAAGCGGCGACGGTCGATTTCGGCGCGTCCGACAAACCGCTCGACGCGAAAGATCTGACCGACACCGGCCTCGGCCAATTCCCGGTCGTGATCGGCGGCATCGTTCCGGTCGTCAACATCGAAGGTTTGGAAGCCGGATCGATCAAATTGACCGGCCCGGTCCTCGCCGATATTTTTTCCGGCAAAGTGCAGAAGTGGAACGACAAGGCGATTGTCGATCTGAATGCCGGCGTCAAGCTTCCGGATACGTTGATCACCGTGGTGCATCGTTCGGATGGTTCGGGAACGTCGTTCAATGTCACCAATTACTTGTCGAAAGTCAGCCCGGAATGGAAGGAAAAAGTCGGCGAAGGCACGACGGTTTCCTGGCCCACCGGCGTTGGCGGTAAAGGCAACGAAGGTGTCGCCGCTTACGTCAAGCAGATTAAAGACTCGATCGGCTACGTCGAATACGCCTATGCACTGCAGAACAAACTGAACTACGTGCAGATGCAGAACCATGCCGGCAAGTGGATCAAACCGGATAAGGCCAGCTTCTCCGCTGCCGCCGCGACGGCCGATTGGAAAAATTCAAAAGATTTCAACTTGATCATGACCGACGCGCCGGGCGATGCCGCATGGCCGATCACCGCCACGACGTGGGCGATCATGTACAAGACGCCGAAAGATGCTTCGCACACGAAGACGGCGTTCGACTTCTTCAAGTGGTCGTTCGAGTCCGGGCAGAAAGATGCCGAGGCGCTCGATTACGTTCCGCTTCCCGACACGCTCGTCAAGCAGATCGAGGCGTATTGGAAGTCCGATTTCAAATCTTGATTGAATCGAATCACAACGTAACGTCGCAAACCGATCCTCTCCTCGGTTTTGCCTTTCGCGCGCTTCGCCTCCCGAAGTGCGCGATCTTTTTTTCCTAGTGGACGAACGATGAACTCCGGAATGCAAGGTGTGGGCATCGGCGAACCATCCGTCGCCAACACATCGCAACGCGTAGACCTGACGGCCGTCGGAAAACGCGACGCCATCACCGATGGCGTGTTCCGAGGAATTTTCGCCGCGGCAGGCTGGTTCGTTCTCATTGTTCTCGTCGCCGTCGCCGCGTCGATGTTGTGGGGCGGGCGTCAAGCGTTCTCGACGTTCGGCTGGCATTTTCTGATCAGCGCCGATTGGGATGCGGTCAACCAGAAATTCGGCGCGCTCGTTCCGATTTACGGCACCGTCGTCACGGCATTGATCGCGATGCTGATCGCCGTGCCGGTCAGTTTCGGCATCGCATTATTTCTTACCGAGGTTGCGCCCGCGTGGTTGCGCGGTCCGATCGCGTCGGCCGTCGAATTGCTCGCCGGCATTCCCAGCATCATCTACGGCATGTGGGGATTGTTCGTGTTCGTCCCGTTCATGGCCGCGCATGTGATTCCGTTTCTCAACGCGCATCTGGGTCAGTGGCCCATCGTAGGCGCCCTGTTCCGCGGGCCGCCGCTCGGCATCGGCATGTTGACGGCCGGTATCGTGCTCGCGGTGATGGTGATTCCGTTCATCAGCGCCGTGATGCGCGACGTGTTTCTCAGCGTGCCGACGCGTTTGAAAGAATCCGCCTACGCGCTCGGTTCGACGACGTGGGAAGTGGCCTGGGACGTTGTGTTGCCCTACACGCGAACGGCGGTCATCGGCGGTATTTTTCTCGGACTGGGCCGCGCGCTCGGTGAAACGATGGCGGTGACGTTCGTGCTCGGCAACGCGCATCAATTGACGGCATCGTTGCTGATGCCGGGCAATTCGATCGCGGCCACGCTCGCCAACGAATTCACCGAAGCCGATTCGGATCTTTATCGTTCATCGCTCATCGCACTCGGGTTTCTTCTCTTCGTCGTGACCTTCATCGTGCTCGCCATCGCGAAATGGATGCTGATGCGTCTGGCGAAGCGGGAGGGAAACTGACATGGCGCTCATGGAACGTCTGTATGCGCGCCGCCGGTTGACGAACGCCGTCGCGTTGTCGCTTGCGTTCGCGGCGACCGTATTCGGTTTGTTCTGGCTGATTTGGATTTTGTGGACCGCACTAATCAACGGCATCGAAGCGATGAAGCCGTCGCTGTTCACCGAGATGACGCCACCGCCGGGCTCCGATGGCGGACTGCTCAACGCGTTCTTCGGCAGCGCCGTCATGTCGCTGCTCGCCATTCTCATCGGCACGCCGATCGGCGTCGCGGCCGGAACATATCTCGCCGAATACGCGCGTAAAACGGCGATCGGAGAAATCATCCGATTCGTCAACGACATTCTTCTCTCCGCGCCGTCGATCGTGCTCGGGCTCTTCATCTACACGGTTGTCGTCAGTCGCATCGGTCATTTCTCCGGACTCGCCGGTGCGCTGGCATTGGCGCTGATCGTGATCCCGGTGGTCGTGCGCACCACCGATGAAATGCTCAAACTCGTACCCAGCGCGATGCGCGAAGCGGCGTTGTCGCTGGGCGTGCCGCAATGGAAAATGACGTTGCAGGTTCTGTATCGCGCCGCCCTGCCCGGCATCTTGACCGGCATCT
This sequence comes from uncultured Rudaea sp., assembly GCA_964657965.1. Taxonomy (GTDB): domain Bacteria; phylum Pseudomonadota; class Gammaproteobacteria; order Xanthomonadales; family Rhodanobacteraceae; genus Rudaea. Next base: position 11,885 of record CAZZWP010000078.1, read on the forward strand.
TGCTCGCGCTCGCGCGCATCAGCGGCGAGACCGCGCCGTTGCTGTTCACCGCGCTCAACAATCAATACTGGAGCAACGATCTCACGCAGCCGCTGGCCAGCGTACCGGTTGTCATTTTCCAGTTCGCGATGAGTCCGTATGATTCCTGGCACGCACTCGCGTGGGCCGGCGCCTTTATTGTCACCGTCTTCGTACTGCTGCTTTCACTCTTTTCACGCGCGGTATTGCTGCGCAAGAGAATCGCCAATGACTAACATGCAAACGGTTGCGGCGACGACGCCCGCGGCAAATGTGATTGCAGAGAAACCGGCAAAACTTGCCGCGCGCAATCTCGATTTCTTCTATGGCGACTACCGCGCGCTGAAGAGCATCAACCTCGACGTCGCCGAAAAGCACGTCACCGCCATCATCGGTCCATCGGGCTGCGGCAAATCGACGTTGCTGCGTATCTTCAATCGCATTTATTCGATCTACCCAAAACTCCGCGCCGAAGGCGAAGTGATTCTCGATGGTGAAAACGTACTCGACCCGCGTTATCCGTTGAATCGTCTGCGCAGCAAAGTCGGTATGGTTTTCCAAAAACCGGTTCCGTTTCCGATGTCGATCTACGACAACATCGCGTACGGCATCAAACACTACGAAAAACTTTCCCGCGCCGACATCGATATTCGCGTCGAGCAGGCGCTCGGCCAAGCCGCGCTGTGGGACGAGGCGAAAGACAAGCTGAAGCAAAGCGCTCTGGGACTTTCCGGTGGGCAGCAACAACGTCTGTGCATCGCGCGCGCCGTCGCGCTGCGGCCGGAAGTTATCCTGTTCGACGAACCGACATCCGCGCTCGATCCGATCGCCACGGGCAAGATCGAACAGCTCGTCGAAGATTTGAAAGAGCACTACACGATCGCCATCGTCACGCACAACATGCAACAGGCTTCGCGCATCTCCGACTACACCGCGTTCATGTATCTCGGCGAACTGATCGAGTTCGGCGCGACCAAAATGATTTTCGAAAACCCGAAGAAAAAAATGACGGAAGACTACATCACCGGACGGTACGGCTAAGCCATGTCAGAACATATCCTGAAAAGTTTCGACGACGAGTTGACGCAACTCAATACCTCGATCGCGCGCATGGGTCAGTTGTCGCAGACCCAACTCGCCGGCGCCATCGACTCCTTGCTGCTGCGCGATTCGACCGTGGCCGCGCACGTGGTCAAAAGCGATCTCGAAGTCGACGAACTCGAACGCGATGTCGATGCGCGCGCAATTCGCGTACTCGCGTTGCGCCAGCCGATCGCACGCGATCTGCGTCAAGTGCTCGCGTCGCTGCGCATCGCCATCGAATTCGAACGTATCTGCGATTTCGCCGCGAACATCGCCAAGCGCGCCATCGCGCTCGATGCGCATTCGCCGGACGAATGGATCAACGAATTGGCCGAACTCGGGCAGCTCGCGCTGAAACTGCTTGCCGATGTCGTCGTCGCCTTTCGCGAACGCGATTCCGAAAAAGCTCTCGACGTGTGGGCGCACGACGAACAACTCGACGATGTATACACTGGGATTTATCGTCGACTGATCGACTTCATGAAAGCCGAACCGCAACGCGTACCGATCGGTGCGCATCTGTTGTTTATCGCGAAGAATATCGAGCGCATCGGCGACCACGCGACCAACGTCGCCGAATCGGTGTATTACCTGGTCACCGGCGAAACGCTGACGGGACCACGCCCGAAAGGCGACAAGTCCAGTTTCGACCGCATCGAAACCGCGGCCTCCTGACCAACCGCCCGACGGCTCGCCGCCGGGCTCTGCTACACTCGCTCCGATGGAATCGGCCACGCAGACTCCGCCGAAAGACGGATGGCAATAGAACTCACACTCGTTCTGTTCCTCGCGCTGTTGAACGGCTTCTTCGCACTCAGCGAAATGGCGCTGATGACGTCGCGCAAAAGTCGCCTCAAGCACATGGCGGCGACGAGCCGACGCGCGCAGATCGCATTCAGACTCACTGAAACACCCGAGTATCTTCTCGCCACGGTGCAGGTCTTCATCACGCTGATCGGCATCGGCACCGGCACTGCGATCGGCGCGGCTCTCGGTGAAGACATCGCCGCGCTGCTCGCGCATAGCGACGTGGCATGGCTTGCGCCTTATTCCGCCGGCGTCGGCATCGCGCTGAGCGTCTCGGGCATCACGTTCGTGAACATGCTGCTCGGCGAACTTTTGCCGAAGCGCGTCGCGCTTTTGAATCCGGAACGCTATGCCGTGATGGTGGCGATTCCAATGCGCGTCATGGTGTGGATCGCGATGCCGTTCGGATTCGTCTTGATCGCGATAACGCGCGGCATTTTGAAGTTGTTCCGACAGACGCGCGTATCCGGCGAACGTGTCAGCGAAGAAGAGATTCGCCTGCTGGTATCGGAGGGTGCCGAGCAAGGCGTGATCGATGCCGACGAACGCAACATG
>CAZZWP010000079.1:0-14293 GCA_964657965.1 uncultured Rudaea sp.
ACGAAATCGTGTTCTTTTCAGGTGTTTCTTGGTTACTTCTTTGCACCAGCAAAGAAGTGACTCGCTCGCGTAGCGAGCGAAAGCCCTAAACACCAAACACCAAAATCATGCAATATTCCCCCCCAAAGACACCGCGCACGAAGAACTACAAATGAACTACTGGCCCTTGCTAGGCGTAGCCATCGTCATCATCGGTTTCACACTGCGCTTGAATCCGGCATTGATCGTCGTGACCGCCGGAATCGTGAGCGGCATTCTTTCCGGACTGTCGATACCCGATTTGCTCGCATTGCTCGGCCACAGCTTTTTATCCAATCGAATGCTGATGCTATTCATCCTCACGCTGCCCGCGATCGGATTGCTAGAACGCGCCGGGCTGCGCGAACGGGCGCACGCGTTCATCGCGACGTTGCACCAACTGACCTTCGCGCGATTGTTGGTCGCCTACCTGGCGATTCGCCAAGTCTTGTCCATGTTGGGTCTGACAACCGTCGCCGGTCATCCGCAAACCGTGCGGCCGCTGCTCGCGCCGATGGCAGAAGCCGCCGCGGAAAAGATCGATCCGGCATTGGACGATTCAAAGCGTGAAGACATTCGCGCGATGGCGGCCGCGACGGATAACGTCGGTTTGTTTTTCGGCGAGGATGTCTTCATCGCGCTCGGCGCCGTGTTATTGATCCAGGCATTTTTCGCGCAAAACAAAATCGACCTAAATCCAGTGTCGATCGCGGTGTGGGCCGCGCCGACGGCGATCGCCGCATTCGTTATCCATTCGATTCGCATCGTTCTATTTCAGCGACGACTCGCCGCTGGAAATTCAAAACCATCGCAACGGCCCGCCGATGCTGCGGATTGAATACGCTTATTGGCTGGTCGGAATCTTGCTCGCGATCTGCGCCTTGCTCGAGTTACGTTCGCGACGTTTGCTGCATGCGGCGTTCTGGGGAATTCTCGCAGTGTGTTTTCTCGGTGGCGATGCGATCGAAAGTGCAGTTGCGTCGGGCGATAAAATCCCGGCGCAATGCGTCGGAGCGGCCGTCGTGGTGCTTGCTCTTTTGGCCGGCTCCGGAAAGCTTAAACGCAAATTCGCATTCGACGATCAACACGAATCGCGCGTAGCCAGCGCGAGGCGGCTTGGTAATCTTTTGTTCGTGCCGGCGCTGTTGATCCCGGCTGTCACGCTTATCCTTGCGCTCACGCAACCTTGGTTGCATTTCGGCGACATGAAACTCTTCGACGCGCGACAAAGCACGTTGACGGCGCTCGCCGTCGCGTGCGTCGTCGCACTCATCGCGGCGGTATGGCTCACGCGCGCCAGACCGGCCGCCGCTGGCATCGAAACCGCGCGTTTGCTCGATGCATTATCGTGGGCGGCCGTGTTGCCGATGCTGCTGGCGACGCTCGGCGGCGTCTTCACCGCGACCGGCGTCGGCGATGCGATCGGTCATCTCAGCGCGGCAGCAATCCCCGTCGATTCGCGCGCGGCATGCGTGCTCGCCTATGCGTTGGGCATGGTCGCGTTCACCGTGATCATGGGCAATGCGTTCGCCGCGTTTCCGGTGATGACGGCCGGCATCGGATTGCCGCTGCTCGTCGCCAATCACCACGCCAATCCCGCGGCACTCGGCGCGCTCGGCATGCTGAGCGGGTATTGCGGCACGCTGCTGACTCCGATGGCGGCGAATTTCAACATCGTGCCGGCGGCGTTGCTGGAACTGCGCGACCCGAACGGCGTGATCAAGGCACAATGGCGGACTGCGGTGTGGCTGTTCTTCGTCAATCTTATACTTATGTACTTTTTAGTATTTTGATGAGCGACGAAAAGACAGTTTTGCTGACCGGCTTCGAACCGTTCGATAAAGCGGCCGTCAATCCATCCCAAAAAATCGCTGAGGCTCTACATGGCCGGATCGTCGCTGGCCATCGCATCGTCGGCGCGGTTCTGCCGACGACGTTCGCCAGAACGTCGCGTGAATTGCAAAGACTTCTCAAAACCCACCGCCCTGCGCTCGTCGTCGCGCTCGGTCAAGCCGGCGGGCGCGACGGTATCTCGATCGAGCGCGTGGCCATCAACATCGTCGATGCACGCATCGCAGACAACGCGGGCGCACAACCGATCGATCGACCGATTATCAAAGGCGCACCGGCCGCGTATTTTTCGACGCTACCGATCAAGGCGATGCGGGAACGTCTGCGCGAAGCGCATATCAAAGCGCACATTTCGAACACGGCGGGGACGTTCGTCTGCAATCAGGTTTTTTTCGCGCTCGCCCATGTCATTGCAGAACAACAGCCACCCGTGCGCGGCGGCTTCATTCACGTGCCATTCCTGCCCGAACAAACACGCGGCAAACATCGCCACGCGCCAAGGATGACGCTGCAACGAATGATCTTAGCGATAAGGCTTTGCCTGGACGCGGCGCTAACGACGAAGAAGGACTTGCGAATCGCCGCCGGCGCAACGCATTAGCGACGCCCTCGCGGTTTTCAGTGCGAGGTGGCCGCGCCGGCGTTGTCCAAGGGAGGGGGCGTCGGAGCATCGGGCGATGGCGTCGGATCGACCAGCGCCTGCGTCTTGCCATCCAGATCGATGAACGCGTCGATTTGCTGCGCCTTGGCAGTGATCGCGATGAGATGCTTCTGCATGTCGGTCGCTTTGTCGCCGTGCATGATGACGATGCCGGTGATCTTCTTGCTGTCCTTCAGTTCGCTCACATAGCCGTACAGCTCGGCCTTGCCCAGCGTGTATTCAGCGGCTTCGAACCGGTCGGCTTTCGCCGGTGTGATCATGAGTTTGCCGTCCTTGATGGGATCGCGCGCGAACGCCGACGACGCCGCGAAAAGCGAAACGGCTGCAAACGATAGAACGGTCAACTTGCGCATGAAAATTCTCCGGATGTTGCGTCGCGATTATTCGACGACCTTGATCACTTTGAATCTGCCATCGTTGTCTTTGACGTACGCGTTTATCTTCAGATCGCGGCAAATGCCGGCTAGCACGGCGACGTGCGTGTTTTTGACTTTTTCTTTTTCACCCGGCGTGAGCAGGATCGTATGCACGGGTTTGCCGATTTCGCTGAGATAACGGATGTGTCCGCGCAGATCTTCGGCCGTCAGTGTCGCGCCGTCGAAGTCGAATTGTCCGTCCTTGTCGGCTTTGATACTCAAATCGTAGGCGCCCGGTGCGTCGCCCTCCACCGTCGTGCCTTCTTTGATCTTGTCGTGCCCGCAGGCGGCAAGCAGCGCGATGAAAAGACCGATGGCGAGAATGCGCGCCGTTTTCACAAATGCAAATTTATACATTGTATTCCTCGTTGCAGTTTTCTGCCGACATCACGCTTTAGGAAGCGTGACCCCGCGTTGTCCTTGATACTTTCCGCCGCGATCGCGATAACTCGTTTCGCAGACTTCGTCGGATTCCAGAAACAGCATCTGCGCCACACCTTCGTTCGCGTAGATTCTAGCCGGCAGCGGTGTCGTATTGGAGAATTCCAGCGTCACGTGGCCTTCCCACTCGGGTTCCAGCGGCGTGACGTTGACGATGATGCCGCACCGCGCATACGTGCTCTTGCCGAGACAGATCGTGAGCACCTGCCGCGGAATTCGAAAGTACTCTACCGTTCTGGCCAGCGCAAATGAATTCGGCGGGATGATGCAGACCTCGCCCTTAACGTCCACGAAACTGCGCGCGTCGAACTCCTTCGGATCGACGATCGTGGAATTGATGTTCGTGAAAACCTTGAATTCTTCGGCGCAACGCACGTCGTAACCGTAGCTCGACGTGCCATACGAAATGAGCTTGCCGCCGCTGCCGTTCGTGCGGATTTGGCCGGGCTCGAAGGGTTCGATCATCCCGGTCGATTCCGCCATGCGGCGAATCCATTTGTCACTTTTTATCGACATGTTTTTTTTTGAGCCTACGTGTTCTGAATGACGATCTTGGGAAACTGAATCGACTTGCTGCGCGCATGCAGCGAAAGTTGTGCCGCCGTTTTGCGGGCGATGTCGCGATACATCAGCGCGACTTTTCCGTCGGGATCGACCGCAACCGTCGGCGTGCCGCTATCGGCCTGTTCACGGATATGGATGTCGAGCGGCAGCGATCCGAGCAACGGCACTTCGTATTGCTTCGCCATCGACTCGCCGCCGCCTTCGCCGAAGATGTGCTCCGCATGTCCACATTGTGTACAAATATGAATTGCCATATTTTCCACAATGCCCAAAACGGGCACTTCTACCTTTTCGAACATTTTTAGCGCTTTGCGCGCGTCGAGCAGCGCGATGTCCTGCGGGGTCGTCACGATGACCGCGCCTGAAACCGGCACGCGCTGGCTCAGCGTCAGTTGAATATCGCCCGTGCCCGGCGGCAGATCGATGATCAGATAATCCAGATCGACCCAATTCGTTTCGTTCAACAACTGCGTCAACGCTTGCGTCACCATCGGGCCACGCCAGATCATCGGCGTGTCTTCCTCGATCATGAAACCGATCGACATCGTCTGCACGCCGTGCGCGAGTTTCGGCTCGATGTGCTGCCCATCCGGCGAATCGGGCTTGCCCGACACGCCCAACATGCGCGGCACGCTCGGCCCATAAATATCCGCATCGAGCACGCCGACTTTCGCGCCTTCCGCGATCAATGCGAGTGCCAGATTCACCGCCGTCGTCGACTTGCCCACACCGCCCTTGCCGGACGCCACCGCGATGATGTTCTTCACGTTCGGCAGCGGCGTGAGTTCCTTCTGCACCTTGTGCGCGAAAACGCGCGAACTGACGTTGACGATGACGCCGCCGAACGATCCATCCGCTTTGAGCACGTCTCGAATTTGCTGCGTGAGCTGAGCATGCCAGCCGGCCGCCGGATAACCGAGCACGATATCGACCGCGACGTTGTTGCCGTCGACGCCCACGCCTTTCAACGCACCACTCTCGATCAGGTTCTGATTCGTATTCGGATCGACGATCGTGGCGAGCAGGTCGCGGACGCGCTGCTTGAGAACTTCAGTCATCAGGGAGGCAAACGATTTGTAGAAACGCAATTGTAGCGTAGCGGCGACGGGCGCTGCATTTTCCTTGTCCGTCAGGCGTCCGACTGTTGTCCGCTTGGAGCGACCTCCACCGAGCAAACTCCGCCTATTCGTTTCTCGGTACATGCTCGGGGGTATCTCATGCGAGGGTTGATTAGTTTTGGATTGATTCTGAGTCTTCTCACTGCCAGCGCGTCCGCTACGGCGCCCAGTGCGTGGCGGGCAACCGATTGGGAACGTCCGCAAGCCATCATCATCGCGCCGGGGACGATGGGAATTCCTTATGTCGAACAGGCAGAACTGGGGCCGACGGCGTTCGGTGTTAACGACAATCGGTTTGGGTCCGTTACAGCGACGTGGAGTGATAACGAAACATCGTGGCTCGCCGCGAGTGCTCCAACCGAGTCTGATTACACAGGCGCCGTGTACGTGTTCAGCCGCGCGAATGATTCTTCGGTTTGGCATCAAGAAGCTCGTTTGACGGCAAGCGATGGCAACGAAGGCGACGGCTTCGGAAATTCGGTGGCAATAGGCAGCGATATCGTCGTGGTCGGAGCGCCATCTCATAAAATCGGTTCGATCGCGGGCGCCATCTACACGTTCATTCGTGATAAGGCCACGGGCGCGTGGTCGCAGCGTGGTGCCGCTCTTGGCGCTTCTACGGGCGGGGCCTTTGGGACTTCCGTCGCGCTCGAGGGCGACACCTTAGCAGTTGGCGCGCCCTCAACCGCTACATCCGGCCACGTGTACGTCTATCAGAATTTCGGCGGATCGTGGTCGACTGTAGGAAGTCTTTCACCGAGCGACTCGCCTCCAGACGCTTACTTCGGCGGCGCTCTCTCACTCAATAACGGTCGGTTGCTCATTGGCGCTCGATTCGATAGTACGCGTGCTCCGTATGAAGGGTCGGCCTATGTATTTGCGTATGAGTCCGCGACGAATAGTTGGGAGCAGCAGCAAAAACTCGTTCCATATCCCGATGGCGCCGCCGGAGACAGCTTTGGGCAATCGGTTGCGCTCGCCGGACAATTTGCTGTCGTGGCGGCTCCTGGTCGGAATCTTTACCAAGGCGCGGCGGATCTTTTTTCGTTCGATTCCGGAAGCGTCGCCTGGTTAAAGCAAGGGAGTTTGCAGGGTCCGGCTGGACCGGATGGCTATTTTGGAAACTCGTTGGCACTGAGCCGCACATTGTTGGCGGTTGGATCGCTCGGAAGAACTGACGCCAATATTGTCTATTTGTATACGACCGCTCTCGGAACAGCAACATTCGAAACAAGCATCCCCGGAGAGTCCCAGCAGATCTCCGGTGACTTTGGCCAATCCTTATCATGGTCGAACGGAGAACTTCTTGTATCGGCACCTGAAGCAACTATCGATAGAACTCGAGGGATCGTGCACCGGTTCTCGCCGACAGCATCATCCTGGACAGAGCTTCAGCCGGTTTCTGCTCTGGGCGATCAAGGAGAAGAGTTCGGTCGGTTCGTCGCGATATCAAATGACGTTGCTGTCGTAAGATCACCTAACCAAAACGACTTCTACGGCGACAAAGGCGCAGCCAATGTTTACAGCCGAGATGCAAACGGCAACTGGCTCTGGACACAGGAACTGAGCGACAACTTCGGAGGGCCTGTTGCTATCGAGGGAAACACACTCATAGTCGGCGCCCCTTGGCAAGCTTTCGGCGACAATCATTCCCAGGGCGCGGCGTATATTTATGAAAGGTCAGGCGACAACTGGATTGAGCAGGCCGAACTTGCCGATCTTATTGAAGGCACAGCGGGCGATGCTCTCGGAGCGTCGGTAGCAGTTTCTGGCGACACCGTGATCGTAGGCGCTCCCGGCATCGACGGGGATATCGGCGGCGCTTTTGTCTATGTGCGGTCGGGCACAACTTGGACCAGGCAAGCGAAGTTGACGGTGACGGGCGCGTCTGTAGTAGACGATTTAGGAGAAACGGTCGCGCTCCGCGGCGATACGGCCTTGGTGGGTGCGCCCGCTTACTCCGGTATGACATCTCCCGCTGTCTACGTCTTCCAACGAAGTGGGTCGACCTGGCTGGAAAAGAAAAAACTCGTCAACTCCGATGGTGTGGCGGGAGATGAGTTTGGAGGATCACTCGCACTCTTTGGTAGTGACATATTAGTCAGCGCAGAACAACATCGGGTCGGCGCGAACTTTGGACAAGGCCGCGTTTATATTTATTCCGGTTCCGAGTGGGTCACCGAATCAACAATCGACTCGCCCACTGGCATTCAATACGGCCATTTCGGGGCTTCGATCGCCGTCGATGGCAACCGACTAGTCGTCGGTGAATCCGGTCAAAACAGTGCCTACCTTTTTTATTCCGATCACGGAAATTGGTCGCTGCAATCTTCACTGATTGATGTGGCCGCTTCTTACCTTGGCGGCTCGGTCGCGGCTTCAAACGACAACGTTATTATTGGCGCCGAACTCGATGGCAACGGATCCAACCACGGCGGCCGCGCCTACCTCTTTCAGGACGACCGCATCTTCGCCAACGATTTCGATTGATCGCCGACAGGCGTTTACTGTCCGCATCACGTCCGTCTGATCTTTTCGAACTCAATCAAACTCCCGCACCGCCGCGATTTCGCGGCGAGTGCGAGGAGATATCGAAGTGCGAGTGTCGGAACGTTGGAAAAAAGTGAGCGTCGCCTTGGCGCTTTTTACTGTGTTTACGCAAGCAAACGCAAATTTCAGAGGAACCGATTGGGAGCGGATTAGCGGGCTCGTCACGACGACAGGCCCGTTCGTGTTGCAGCAGGAAATTCCTGCACCTGCTTCGGCTGGATTGTTCGGCGAATCCATCGCGATGTGGCATGACGATGTCTCGGGCACTGATTGGAGCGTCATCGGTGCACCGAACGAGGACGGACAAGCCGGTGCGGCTTACGTCTTCAGTTTCGCGCCGGGTGGCACGGAGTGGAAGCAGGAAGCGCGCCTCGTCGCGAGCGATCGTTCGGATGACGACGGAAGCGCATTCGGCTATTCGGTCGCGATCGATCATTCGACGATCGTCATCGGCTCGCCGCTGCACGAGGCGGATTTTTTCGACGGAGCGGCGTACGTTTTCGTTCGCGATGAGGCGACGGGCGCTTGGAAACAGCAAGGCGATGAACTCAATTCGTCGGATGGCAGTTTCGGCATTGCCGTCGCCTTGAACGGCGATATGTTGACCGTCTCCGCCGCGCAGGAAGTTCTCGCTTACGGGCGCTCGGGTGACGCATGGTCGCTGCTTCAGACGCTGCCTTCGCCGACCATGACAGCCAAATCCAACTTCGGCGCGAGCCTGGCGATGAGCAGCAACGCATTGCTCGTCGGCGCTCCGCTCGACGGCGACGTAGCGCCGAGCCAAGGCTCTGCAATCCTATATTCGCAAGGCCGCGACGGTTGGGACTTGCAGCAAGTGCTGCGTCCGGATAACGCTACCGAACAATTCTTTGGAAGCTCGGTTGCCCAGGCGAAAGACGCGATCGCCGTCAGCGCGCCGATGCTGGGCGGTGGTGAAGTCCACATATTCGCATTCGACGTCGTTACATCGAAGTGGCTTTCGCGAACGGCGGTAGTGGACGCCAGCGGCCGGCCTTCGTCAGCTTTCGGTTATTCGATCGCGATGTCGGAAAACAAACTCGTGATCGGCAATCCCGGGGAAGGCACCGGTTTCATTTATCGGAATAATGCCGGAGTCTGGAAGCTTGATTCGACATTGATCGGCGACGCGACGGACAGTTTTGGCTGGAGCGTTGCCACTGCGGCCGACAAAGTCATGGTCGGCGCACCCGAATCGGCCATGTCCGACGGCGACGCCTACGCATTCATCGACGACCGCATCTTCGCTGACGATCTTGAGTAACCCTTCACGCGAAAATCGATAAGATGGCGGCATGAACGCTGCCATCTTCTCGTCTCTGCTGTTGGTTTCGTCGAGCCTCGCCACCGCTGCAAATCGGACGCCCGTCGGTACGTGGGAAACGATCAACGACGAAACGCATGAACCTACGGCCGTTGTCGAAATCTACGAAGAAAATGGCGCGCTATCCGGCCGCGTGACGCGACTGTTTCCGAAACCCGGCCAGAATCCAGCGCCGCTTTGCCGAGACTGTTCGGGCGACAGGAAAGATCAGCCCGTCATCGGCATGGTCATCATCTGGAACATGCACCGCGATGGCGACGAATGGAACGGAGGCGAGATTTTCGATCCGGACGGCGGCAAAACCTATCGCTGCAAGATGTACGTCAGCGAGGATGGCAGCAAACTCGACGTGCGCGGCTATATCGGCATATCGCTCATCGGCCGCACACAGGTCTGGGAACGGATGGCCTCCGCTCCCTGAAATCAATGCGCCGTCAGCAGTTTCAATAGCCTTTCGTAGAAATCCAAACCTTCGTAAAAAGACGAGATGCGCAAACGCTCATCGCGTCCGTGCGCGCGCACGTCGTCGCGATCGATCGCCACACCGGAAACGCCGTACGAAGGAAGTCCCGCCGCGTTGGTGTAAATGCTGTCGGACGCTCCCGTTTCCATCTCCGGAATCACGGGCACGCCGTGCCACATCGTCGCGGAAATCTGATCCAAGGCCTTGAGCAATTCGGGTCGGATCGGAGGCGGTGCCAGCGATTTGTCGTCGGGCGCCCTCTCGTGACGGCTTTGATCAGTCGCCACGTAGTCGATTTTGATTTTGTCATCGGCGACGATGCGCTGCAGCGCCTGGCGAATTTCTTCTTTCGAGTGACCGGGGAATATTCGACAGTTGACTAACGCCGCCGCGCGCTGCGGCAACGCATTGTTCGCGTGGCCGGCCTCCAACTTCGTCGGTACGCAGGTCGTGCGCAGCACGGAGTTGAATCGCGCGTCTTTCGACAATCGCGCCGCAGCGTTCGTGTCGAGTTGCGGACCGATCAGCGCGCGCATGTCGGCGGCGACATCCTTCGGTTCGATTTTCGCATCGCGCGCAAAAAATTCGCGCGTCACGGCGTTCAACTCGGGCGGAAACGGTGAGTCGCGAAGTTTGTCGAGCGCGGACGTCAACTCATAAATCGCATTGTCAGGTCGCGGCAACGAACTATGTCCGCCGGGATTCGTGGCGACGAATTCGTAATCGGCATACAGTTTTTCCGTCGCGCCCAATTGAATGCTGACGACTTTGCCGTTCTCCGAATCGATGCCGCCGGAATCCGGGTTGAGCACATATTCCGCATCGATCAGGTCGCGACGATTTTTCAGCAGCCACTCCGGACCATTCGAGCTGCCGCTTTCCTCATCGGCTGTCAGCGCAACGATCAGATCGCGGTCCGGCACATAACCTTCTTTCTTGAAACGGATGAGCGTGGCGATCAGGATCGCATCGCCGCTCTTCACGTCTTGCGTGCCGCGACCATAAACGAACCCGTCTTTCTCGACGAATCGGAAGGGATCGGTCGTCCAATCCTCGCGGCGCGCTTCGACGACGTCCAGATGGCAAATGATCAGAATCGGTTTGGCTTTGCCACTGCCGTGATAACGCACGACGAGGTTTTTTTTGCGATCGACCGGACCGTCGATGACGATGTCCTTCTGCGCAAACCCGGCATCGAGAAGGCGCTGCGCCATCGCGTTGGCGGCTGTCGTCACGTTGCCGGCGGACTCCGTCGTATTGATCTCGATAAGCTGCTTGAAAATGTCGAACGCGAGTTTGCGATCGGCCGCATCCGGTGCGCTTTCAGCCGCGCATGCCAGCGACGCCGTCAACGACAAACTCAACGCCGCAAATCGGGAAACGAGGTTCATGCGCTGCTCCAAGCGGGAAGACCCAAGCGTAAAGCCATCGGTCGCCGCCACGCAATCACGATGCGCACTCGGCATGCGATAATTCAGCGCTGACTTACCCGGAAAATGGCATGACCGCGCCGCGCGAAATCCTCGTCACCCACGCCCTGCCTTATGCGAATGGCCCGTTGCACATCGGCCATCTGCTCGGCTACATCCAGACCGATATCTGGGTGCGCGCGCGGCGCATGGCGGGCGACACGGTGCATTTCGTGGCCGCCGACGACGTGCACGGCACGCCGATCATGCTCGCGGCGGAAAAGGCCGGGAAAACGCCGGAAGAATTCATCGGCGAGATTTACGAATCGCACGTCAAGGATTTCAAGGATTTCGGAATCGATCACGATTATTACTACACGACGCATTCTCCCGAAAACAAAGAACTCGCCGAACTGATCTACACACGGCTGCGAGACGCGAAACCGAGCCACATCGCGACACGCGACGTGCGCCAGTTTTACGATCCGCTAAAGCAAATGTTTTTGCCGGACCGCTACATCAAAGGCACGTGCCCCAATTGCGGCACGCCGGATCAATACGGCGACAACTGCGAAAACTGCGGCGCGACGTATGCGCCGACGGAGTTGATCGATCCGAAGTCCGTCGTCTCCGGCGCGACGCCCGAATTGCGCGATTCGGAACATTACTTTTTCAAGCTCGGCGATTTCACCGATTTCCTGCGCGAGTGGTTGAGTGGCGACGTCGCGCATTCGTCGGTAAAAGCCAAACTGAAAGAGTGGCTCGATGCCGAGGGTGGTTTGCGCGATTGGGACATTTCCCGCGACGCGCCGTATTTCGGATTTCCGATTCCCGATGCGCCGGGAAAATTTTTCTACGTCTGGCTCGACGCGCCGGTCGGTTATCTCGCTTCGTTCAAGAAATATTGTGCTGTCGACAAAGAGCTGGGCGAATCGTATTTCGACGATTTCATGCAGCCCAATTCCGTCGGCAAAAACGGACTTGCCCGCGAAATGCATCATTTCATCGGCAAGGATATCGTGAATTTCCACGGATTGTTCTGGCCGGCGATGCTGCACGGCGCGAAGTTGCGCGAGCCGACGGCGTTGCATGTGAACGGCTATCTGACGGTGAATGGCGAGAAGATGTCTAAGTCGCGCGGGACGTTTATTCAGGCGCGAACGTATCTCGATGCGGGATTGAATCCGGATTATTTACGGTATTACTTTGCGACGATGTTGAACATTCAGCCGACAGACGTCGATCTCGATTTGAAGACTTTTGTGGATGTGGTTAATTCACATATCGTCGGTAAGGTTGTGAATATCGCCAGTCGTTGCGCGAAGCTGTTAGAAAGCAACTTCAATAATGTTTTGGGGGCTGACTTTTGGTCGCCACCAGGCGGCTTTCACGCCGGCTCCGAAAAAGCGCTCGCATGCTTCGGCCTTATTGAGCATCAGTTGTATCAAACCAAGGTTCTTTTCGAGAACTGCGCATTTAGCGAGGCGGTAACGCACATTGTTCGAGCAGCAGATTCCGCCAACGAATATATAGCTGAATCGGCACCTTGGGCTTTGGCGAGAGACCCAGCTAAGCGCGAACAACTCCATGTCGTGCTCACTGCGGGAATCAACATGTTTCGCATGCTGGCCTCGGCACTCAGTCCGATCATGCCTACATTGGCAGCATGGGCTGCGACTTTCCTGGGCAACGAAGACAAAAAGTTTTCTTTCGACGATTTCGAACTGAAATCGAACCTCGCCGGCAAGAAACTAAAAACGTTCATTCCAGCTTTTATCCGCATTGATCCCAAACAAATCGAAACCATGATCGAAAACTCAAAAGAATCACTTCAGCCTACGCCGCCAGCAGTCGCACCTTCCACGAAACCCGCGCCGACGCCGACACCGGCTGCTGCAACGAATGCCTCGACGATCTCCATCGACGATTTCGTCAAACTCGACCTGCGCATCGGCAAAGTGCTGCAATGTGGATTTGTGGACGGCTCCGACAAACTGCTACACTTTGAACTCGATGCGGGCGAACTCGGCAAGCGTCAAATTTTTTCCGGCATCCGCGCGTCGTATCAGGAACCGGAAAAGCTCGTCGGCCGCAACGTCGTGTTCATTGCCAATCTCGCGCCGCGCAAGATGCGGTTCGGCGTATCCGAGGGGATGATTCTGTCGGCAGGCGGCGATGGGGGACTGTTCTTACTCGACGCCGACGACGGCGCCACAGCCGGTATGCCGGTGAAATAAAGGGCCACCGGATTCGCCGATGCGCATCGCTGAGGCATAATTGCGCCATGCGTATTTGCCTCAACATGATCGTCAAAAACGAATCGGCGGTGATTGAGCGATGCCTGCGTTCGGCCAAGCCATTCATCGATTCGTGGGCGATTTCGGACACCGGCTCGACGGACGGCACGCAAGACATCATCCGCCATTTCATGCGCGATCTGCCCGGCGAATTGATCGAACGTCCGTGGCTCGACTTCGCGACCAACAGAAATGAAGCGCTCGAACTGGCCAAGAAACACGGCGACTACGCCTTGATAATCGACGCAGATGATGTCTTCGAGGCCGATGTGAATTTCGCTTGGCCCAAACTCACGGAGCCAGGGTATCTTCTTGAAATCCTGTTCGCGGAATTGCGCTACCGGCGCGTCGCGCTGGCCAAGCTCGACATGGACTGGAAATGGGAAGGCGTACTGCATGAAGTGCTGACGTCGTACCAGCTGGCGTCCGCGCAGCCACTCGACGGCATTCGCATTCGCGTCAACACCGATGGCGCGCGCAGTCAGCAAACGCAGGAAGAAAAGTTTTTGAAAGACGCCGAGGTATTGAAGCGCGCGCTGGAAAAAGAGCCGAATCACGCGCGTTATGCGTTTTATCTTGCGCAGAGTTTGCGCGATGCGCGCCGACTCGAAGAGTCGATCGCCGCTTATGAGCGGCGTGTCGCGATGGGCGGCTGGGTTGAAGAAGTATACTTTTCCAAATTGCAGATCGGAAGGCTCAAAGAATTGACCGGCGCTTCTTACGCAGAAGTGGTCGCCGCCTATCTGGACGCCTTCGATTCACGACCATCGCGCGCCGAAGCACCTTGTGAGGTGGCACGCTACTTTCGTTTGAACAATCGCTGGCACCTCGCGCGACACTACGGCGAAATCGCCGCCACGTTGCCGCCTTCAACCGACGTTCTGTTCGTCGATCGCACCGTCCACGATTGGCGCGCGCGCGACGAGTGGTCGATCGCCGCCTATTGGTGCGGAGACTACACCGACAGCGCGCGCTTATGTCGCGAACTGCTCGCCGACAGCCGATTGCCAACGACCGAGCGCGAGCGCGTCGAAAAGAACCTCGCTTTCGCGGTGGCAAAATTATGATCGACTGCGGCAACGGAATCAGCGCGATCGACACCGGTTTTTTCCGCCCCAATTTTGATGCGTCCTATCTCACTATCGAAAACGGGCACGCTGCAT
>CAZZWP010000080.1:0-13999 GCA_964657965.1 uncultured Rudaea sp.
GTTCTTCCGGTCGGAACGATTCGGCCCAGCTGCGCGCGAAATTCAGGAAGAAGCGCTGATCTTCGGAGTAGCCGTCGATCTTGGTTTTGGCTTCGTCAGGATTCTTCGCCAACGCCGACTGCAGCGCGTCGTAGCTGACGTTGAGGCCGGCCAAGTCGGCGATGTTTTCGCCGAGCGTCTGTTTGCCTTTCACGTGCAGATCGTCGATAGCGACATAGCCATCGAATTGCGCGACCAGTTTGTCCGTGCGCGATTCGAATTGTTTGCGATCGTCCGCCGTCCACCAATTGTTGTAATTGCCTTGCGCGTCGAACTGCGAACCGCGATCGTCGTAACCGTGCGTCATTTCGTGGCCGATGACGGCGCCGATACCGCCGTAATTCAACGCGTCGTCGGCATGCGCATCGAAGAACGGCGGTTGCAGGATCGCGGCGGGAAACACGACTTCGTTCTGCAGCGGGTTGTAGTACGCGTTCACCGTTTGCGGCGTCATGTTCCATTCGGTGCGGTCGACGGCCTTGCCGATCTTTTGCATGCGCCATTCGTGATCAAATGTGAGTGACGCGCGTACATTGCCGATGTAACTGTCGCGATGAATCGCCAGTCCGCTCCAATCACGCCAATGGTCGGGATAGCCGATCTTCGGCATGAACGTGTTCCATTTTTCGATGGCTTTGGTTTTTGTCGCGTCACTCATCCAGTCCAGATGTTCGATGCGCGCTTTGAGTGCCGTGCGCAAATTGTTGACCAGTTCTTGCGCACGCGCCTTGGCCTCCGGCGGGAAATTCTGGGCGACATAAAGCTGGCCCAGCGCCATGCCCATGTGACGATCGATGGTGGCGAGCACACGTTTCCAGCGCGGCTTCTGTTCTTTTTGCCCGCGCAGCTTGAACGAGTAAAAATCGAACTCCGCGTCGACGAAGCGCTTGCTCAAGTACGGCTGAGAAAATCGCGACAAATGAAAACGGAAATACGCACGCCAGGTTTCGGGCGGCGTTTCCACCAGCAACTTGTCCATCGCCGCGAAGAACTTCGGCTGTGATAACGAAAAACCTTTTTCGCCGGACACACGTTGCGACGCTAAAAATTTTTCCCACGAGAAATGAGGTGTCGTTTTATCGGCATCCGGAATAGCCATGTAGTGGTATTGATTATCGGGATTGCGCAGCTCGACGATCGGCAGCGATGCGTCGGCGAGCTTGGTCTCCAGATCCATCACGGCCTGCGCTTGTTTCGTGGCGTCCTCCTTCTTCACGCCGACGAGTTGCAGCGATTTCGCGACGTACGCTACGTATTCGTCGCGAATCTTTTTCGAATTTGCGTCCGTCTTGAAATAATAATCGCGTTCGGGAAGCCCCAGTCCACCCTGACGTGCGTAGCCGATCATTTTTTGTGAATCGTGGAAATCCGCCTGCGCCGAGAATCCGAACACGAACGACATGCCTTGCGCGGCGTAATCGCGAATGAAATTGACGAAATCGTCGGGCGTGCTCAGCCCGTCGATGCGTTTCAGATCGTCTTTGATCGGATCGACGCCGGCTTTTTCGATAGCGGCTGCGTCCATGCCCGACGCATAAAAATCGCCGATTTTCTGTTCGATCGAACCGGGGGCGTTATGCGATTTCTCCGCCGCGTCGGCGATGGTGTGCTGGGCATTCATAGAACGTTCGTCGAGCAGGCCAGACGAACCCCACGTCGTGCGGTCGGCGGGAATCGGGTGCGCTTTCAGCCAGTTCGCGTTGACGAAATCGAACAAGTTCTGACAAGGGCCGGTGGTCTTGTCGAATTGCGTGCTGTTCAACGCCGTGTCGTCGGCGGATGCGAGTGCAGACAGCGATAGTCCAGCGCACAGCGCCAGCGGGCGAAAAATCGTTTTGCTCATCGAGGTTCTCCGAAAAATTTGCGGCGCGATTCGCACGTGTGAACGGTCGATGCGTTGACGTCACTCGGCCGTGCGGGCCACGGCAAGCGCGGATGCACTGAGTCGCGCGATCGGATACTGGCCCACGTTCTGTTGCGCGTACCACGGCGACTTGCGATAGAAAAATTCCAGTCGTGCTTCTGGATTCGCGGCGAACGCTTTGTCGCTAGCGACCTTCGCGTCGAACTCCGCTTTGAGCGCGGGATCTTTCGCCATCATGTCGCGCGCGAGTTTTTCCAGAACGCGTGCATCGCCGGATTCTTTTTGCTCGAACATCGCGTTGAGGAAACCCCAATGCAGCAAAGAATCCGGTGCCTCCGGTTCGAGTAAATGCACGGCGACGTTCGCGGCGCGCTGATCGAGACGCACGATGGCCGATCCCGCCGGAAATTCAATCGTCGCGTTTTCGACATTCGTCTTGAACGATTTCAACATGAGGCGACCTTCGAACGGTGCCGTCGCCCATTGCGGATCCTCCAGACGATAGCGTTGAACGACGAGCGTGACCGGCTTGCTCAGTTGCTCGACCCCCACGCCATGCTCCGCAATTTTTTCCAGCACCGGCGTCCAGCCTGCCGGCACGATATACGCAGCGGGCAGTGCGACACTTTTCGTCGGCACGAGGTCGCGCCAAAACGGCACGTCGATGGTTTTGGGTCTGGTCGGATCGTATTGCGTCCAGATGTCGTTGGAGATATCGCTGTGCGTTTGCGTCGAGGCCACGCCTTTCAACGCAAACGTGTCGGGTTTGTCAGTCGTTTTGAATACGATGGGAAGTTCGACGTTCGGTTCGACAGCGCGTGCGATCGTATCGCGATCCGCGATGTCGACGGCGTTGCGAAGTGCGCCGGGATGCGTGCGAAATTCCTCAAGAATTTCCACGATCAGATCGTACGTCACGCGGACCCGCGTCTCGTACGATTTGAGCATGTGCGTCTCGACCAGCATCGCCGCGCGATTCTGGAGGGCGACATAGCCCGTCGAGAATCTCGGTCCGGAACCGAAATTGACGATGCCTTTGGTGATATCGCGATGATCTTCAAGTTCCAGATAACGCGAGAGCAAATGCCCGCGCTTTTCCACTTGTGGAAAAATGCGATTTTTCAACGCCGTATTTTGCCAAGCCAGGACGGCAGGATCGAGCGATCCCCAATCCTCCGTGTACCACGTCAGATCGTACTGGTAGTCCGCGCCGTCCGTAGTGTGCACATCGACGAAGAAATCCGGCAGCCATGTCTGAAAGAGTGTGAGCCAGTCGCGCATCTCGGGCGCATCGGCTTTCATGTAATCGCGATTGAGGTTGAGATTTTGCGCTGTCGCGCGGAACCCCATCGCATCCGGGCCGTTCTGATTGATGCGATTGTACGGCGACGAATTTTCGTGCCCGTCGACATTGAAAATCGGCAGATAAAGCAGAATCGTGTGATCGAGCAGGTGCGGCAATTTTTGAGTGACGCTGAGGTCGCGCAGCAACATCAATCCTGCGTCTTTGCCTTCGATTTCGCCCGCATGGATTCCGGCCTGCACCAGCAGAATTTGTTTGCCCGATTGGCGCGCCGCTTCCGCCGTGAATTCGCCGTTGCTCGCGGCAATGACGAGCATCAAGTCACGGCCTTCCGGCGAAACGCCGAACCGCGTGAGCTTGATCGTCTGCGGCGCAGCGGCGGCCAATCGTTCGAGGTAGGCGTGCGTGTCGGCGTAACTCGGTGTGGTCTTGAACTGCCCAACTTCTGCGGGAGTGATCCAGCTCGTGTCTTGGCTCATGGCAACCGTCGTATACAAAAGAAAAAGGGAAATGGCGGCGATGCACCATCGCGACGCGCGGGGCACGCCGGATGAAAAAATACCCGCCATCACGTCTTGAGTGCCGCCGGCGCCGAGGGCGGCAGGTAGTCGGGATGCGCGCCATCGGGGAGCTTGTCGGGGCCGACCGCGCCGCCGGAAAGAATGAACGCCATCGCCTGATCCATCGTCCAGTCTGTTGCGACCAACTTCTCGATGGGAACGATTTCCAGATAACCGCCGGTCGGGTTCGGTGTCGTCGGGACGTAGACCGCCGCCAGCTCGCGACCTTGCGCGTCGACGAAAAGGCGCGTGATGAAGCCGATGCTCTTCAATTCCGGCGACGGGAAATCGATCATCACGACGCGTTGCGTGCCGGCGGGTTTCGTCGACAGCATGGTCATCAGTTTTTTCGCGCCGCCGTAAATCGTTTGGACGAGCGGAATGCGCGAGATGAGATTTTCGAAACCCAACAATAGTCGCTGACCGAATACGCGATTTGTCGCGAAGCCGATCGCGTATAAAAATACAATGGTACCGACGAAAGCGATGATCGATTGCAGCCACTCCGCGCCGAGCCAGGTCGCTGCACTGGGAAACGCCGCACTGATGGCGACGAATAATCCGGCGACCACCGGCGCGCCGACGTGCGACAGCATCGTGAAGATAAATTTGAACACGACCCACGTGAGCCACAGCGGCACGATCGTGAACAAGCCGGTGATGAGATAACGCTTGACGTGGAGAGATCGCATACGCATCGGTTAAACGGGTAAGTGTGGCATCATAACGTGCGCGCACGTTTTGCGTGAGGTCGGTCGAGGCGATGCAGGCTGAAAATTCGACGGATGACGCAAGCGTCGGCGCTGAGCGCAGTCCTGGCAACGCCGACCAAGGCCGACCGATCGTTGTTGCGCTGATCGGTCTGCCGGGATCCGGAAAAAGTATTGCCGCGCGTGCGTTGCAGGATCAGCTCGGTTTGCGCCGCGTCTGCCGCGACACGATCCGCCACGCGATGTTTCCCAAATGCTCGTACAGCTTCGCGGAGAAGCGTGCCGCGTTTCGCGCGATGCTGCTTGCCGTCGAGATCAATTGCCTGCTGGGTCAATCGAGCGTCATCGATGGCGTGACGTTCTCGCGCCGCCGCGATTTGCAGCGTGTCGATGCCGCGATTCGTCGCTACGGATTTTTGCCGGTGCCGATTTATCTGGATTGTCCGCCTGATGTCGCGCGTGCGCGCATCGCCGACGACGTCGCCAACAATCGCCACATCGCGCGCGACCGCACGCCGAAGATCGTGAGCGAAGTGATGATGCGTTTCGACACGCCGCCCCCGAATGCACTGGTGATCAATTCGAATATTCCGGTGCCGGATTTGTGTCGGCTCGTGGTGCAGGCGGTGGCGGATGTACGCGGCAGTGCGCAAGCAATCGCCTGATGTCTACGCGCGTTTCCTGCGGACGTAAAGTTGTTTCCGAACGTGGGTCACGATGACACCGTCGGCCGTTTTCACGTCCACGTCGAACCAGCGCAATACCTTTTCGCCATTCGTTGCGGCGGCACGCAGTTCGTCGAGCACCGTGTCATCCAGTGTGAACTCGGCGTAGACGTCTTCCTTGCCCGGCGCGACGAAATCGATTTGTGCCGCCTTGTCCCACACGATGAAATCGGGGCCGAGACATTCGAGCACCATGATCATCCAGAACGGATCGGTCATCGCGAACAGATTGCCGCCAAACGCAGTGCGTACGTAATTGCGGTTGTACCAGCGCAACTTCAACCGAACGCGTGCGTGATGCCAATCGTCGCTGATGGTTTCGACGTGGATTCCGCTGAAAAGAAACGGCGGATACAGATTGAGAATCCGACGCAGTGTGGACGGTTTCAGACTGAGGCCGCTTTAGCGGTTTTCTTTAACCTTGCGCCGCGAAAATAACGCGCCCTCAATTCACAGTTGCGCTGGCTTTTGCCGATGTAGATAAATGGCACGAAAGGCCAGATCGGCGTGCGCAGACCATCCACGAAACGTGGGTTTTCCAGTTCCAATAAAACGCCGATACAGGGATATTTGTTGGCAAGAGCGTAGTCTTCGAGCACATCGAATGCGCGACCGAGTATTTCGATGACGAGCCGTGTCTTGCGGAAATCTTTTCCGATGAAGCACCGGTAGTAATACATCGGCTGCGCCAGGCGCGGCAGCGTAATCGGAACGGCGGTGCAAACGGCGGCTACTTTTCCATCTTCGGTTTCAGCGCGCAGGATTACTTGCCGCAACCGTTCGGCCGGTTTTACGTCACCCGACAACGCGTTTTCCGATTGCCAAAAAGCCGTGACGACATTGTCGTCGCTTTCGGATTCCTGCTTCCAATGCGTTATAAAGTTGAATAGGGGCGCGTTCGAGTCGGTCATGTCGTTTCGCTGGTTGAGACGGATTCATTGCCGGTGGCGTAACCGGTGGACGGCGCCGGCGTTTCCACGGGCGCGGGCGAGAAAGCCACTTCCTTGAGCGCTTTGTCGGGCAGCGCGTAGGAATTTCCGAGCAGCTCGCCCTCGTGAACGATCTCCGGAAATAGCACACCGCGTACAGCTTGCACCGCGAAGATTTCCTGCACGCCGCCGGTAAATTTCAGAAAAGCGATAGTTTTTCCGGTGTGAATGTGCACTGCCCACACGCCGCTGAGACGTTCCGTATTGTCGTCGGTGATCGGGATATCAGTAAACGGCGTGGTGCCGCGTAGTTGCGACAAACCGATGAATGCGATCGGTCCGAGAAAGTCGAGGCCGCGGCAGAAGCCGGGTACACGTCCCACGTCGGTACGTTCGCCCGTTTTTAGGTCGACGGTGCACAACGCGCCGCGTCCGGATTCAAGTACCCACAATCGGTTGTCGTACCAGCGCGGTGAATGAGGCATCGATAATCCGCGCGTGACGACACGGTTCGTGGTCACGTCGATGATCAATCCGCCATCGCGCTTGTTGGCGCGCCAGCCTTCACGAACATTCGTCTCGCCTAACGCGGTGACGTACCGCGGAATGCCATTGCGCATCGCCAGACCATTCAAATGGCAACGATCTTCCGGCGCGTAGTGACTAACGAATTTCGGTCGCCAGCGCGGTACGAAACTTGACTTCGTATCTAAGGTGCATAGGCACGAAAACATCGTGTTGACGAACCAGATTGCGCCGTCCGCATCCCACGCCATTTCGTGAATGTCGATGTGCCCGGTGATGTGCGCGCGTCTGGCCATGTAAACCGCGTCATGCCGGGGCGGGTTTTGCAAACGCTTGGCAACGTCCGGCATGTTGCGGAATTCGACGATTTCCATCATCGCACCGAGCATCATGCGTTGATGATCGGCGGCCATACCCATGGGGCGATTGAACGAGCGAAAATGCGTGTTGATTGATTCGGCGTCGGGCCTCAGGATGACGAGCTTTCCCGCCTGGTATGTGCTGACGAGGAGGCAGCCGCCCAGTTCTCGCAGCAGCGCAGGGTAATTCGACGTATGCACACTGCCGAGCACCTGCTCGACTGTCTGTTCGGTGGGCGCCGGGTTTTTTTCCGCAGTGGCAACATCCGGTGCGTAGCCGGTGATCACATCGATCGCTTCGGATTGAGCGGCCGCAGACGTTTCGGTGGGTTCGTTCGTCATTGTGCCGGCATTGTCGCGCAATGCCGGCACTTCAAGCAAAAAAGTGAAGCTATTCTTATCAGGTACAGGTCTCGAAACGGCTGTCGAAGACTTCGTCGGACTCGTTGATTTCGTATGCTCCAATATCCGGAAGCGCCGTGGTACCTGGTTCGCCTGACACGCGCGGAGGATTGGTTGCGGTCGTCGCGCCACCGCGTTCGTCCGCCGTCAGGCCGTCGGGATTGCTCCCCGTGTTTGTCGCAGGGCTCTTTACTTCATGCCTTATGGGGAATTGCCACTGTTTGTTGATAAACGTGAACTTTCCTGGATAAAGAAGCGGACACTTCCCCGTGATCGTGTCACCGGGAACACCGGTGGCCGGAGTGCGGATGAGATTGTGGTCACCCGTAATCGTGATGCCCGATTCGGTAAAGTCGTTCTTAGTGGCGGACGAACCATAGGTGTTGCTAGACAACAAGTTGCTGGATAGCTCTAACGTCGAGTTTGTATTGCCACTGACTACCTCGACGCCTGCCATGGAATTCCCTGAATTGTTGTTGTATACGACCGTGTTGTTGTCCAGGGTGGTGGAAAATGCGCGCGAATACAGGGCGAATGCGCCGGAATTATGCGCGACAGTGCTCTGTATCACTGAAACTGTGCTGGCGCCACCGGCGTGCAAGTCAAGCCCACTCCAACCCACCGACGCGGTGTTGTAGTTTACTGTCGTACCGCGCACCGTAGAATTACCAGCAGAGACGTCGATCGCACCTCCGTATTGAGAGGCTGTGTCATGCCAGAAATAACTGTACTGCGAAATAAGTCCGCCCGTGGAATAAATTCCGCCGCCTCGCCCGGATGAGTTCACGGTGATATAGGCGTACTTGGCGTCAGTCACTCCCTTGGAAAAAATTCCGCCCCCTTCCGAAACACCGCTTGAACTGCTTGTCGTAGTGCTGTTACCTTCGATAGTACTCTGATAGACGATAGCTGTAGAACCCGTATAAATTGCACCGCCTAACGCATTCTTACTAGCCGCGGTTGAAGCGGTATTTGCGAGGGAATTTTTCACAGACGAAGAATTCGAAAGCGTCACCCCGTCTGCCGACCAGATTGCTCCACCGTTGGCTGACCCGCCGGTTGTGCTCGTTACTTTGGCCTTGGCCGTATATATACGGCTTCCATCGAGATCGACGCCTCCGTTGGAAGACGAGTGCGAATGGACAGCGCCGCCTAATGCGCTACCTGCACCACCGGTCACATAGGCGGCCACGTTTCCGTTTCCAGAGGCTTGGATCGTGCTATTCGTCATGTCCGCCGCGTCATAGGCATATACGGCTCCACCGAAAGCATTACCGTTGGTCGTCGACGTCGCCGTGCTGTTCGTGATCAAGACATTGGTCATGGTCACATTGTCGTCGAACGACGCAACCGCTCCGCCCTTCGCTGAGCCTGTGTTGGAGAGATAGCAGTGAGTGAGGTTGACTCCACTCAATGTCAGATTATTGTGCGCATAAATGCACCCGCCATAATAAGTGCCGGTGGCCTTGCTCGGAGACGCATACTTGACAGTCAGGTTTTTGACCGTAAGGTCTCCCGGGGACGTCAAGACTCTGAAGTTGCCGATCACCGCACTTACGGCTAACGTCGATGCGCCGGGGCCGTTGATCGTAACGCCACCGGTAGCCAATGTGATCGTGCTACCTACTTGAAGGGTATGCGCAACCGTCCCGCTCGCTCCGTTCAAACCCGAATCGCACGCGCTGAAATCCGTGATTGTCGTTAGATTGATCGTGTCGCCATTGGCGCCGTTGGCATTGTTTGCTGCCCAGCGTAATGTGCCGGCAGCGGTGGTATCGCCGCAGCTCGTGACTTGCCAGTCGACAGCCGCGCTGGCCAAACCTGGTGCCGATAACGCAAACATCGCCGCCACACACGCGGCCAGCGGCCTGCGCCGCGATATATACATCGAAGAAACATTTCTTGAAGACATAGAACTCCCTCCCGAGGACATCTACATCGCCCCACGCGATGTATACATTTCAGCTTAACACACGCTGTTTCTTAGATAACGTTGCGCAGCGCCAATGCGAACATTGAAACGGATGTTAAGAGGGAGTGCACGCCTGAGCTTAGAACAACAACGATGCCATCTTCCGGCGATAACTGCCAACGAGGTCATCGTCGTCGATGATGCTGAACGCGGCGATGAGACGCTTTTTGGCTTGGCCGTCGTTCCAGTCGCGCTGCGCTTTTAGAATCGTCAGGAATTCATCGAGTCCTGCCGCTGTCTCGCCGCTGGCGAGCAGTCGTGCGCCGAGCCAATCGCGCGCTTCGTGATCGGCCGCATTTTTTTCAATACGCGTGCGTAGGGTGGCTTCGTCCGGGGCGTCTTTCAACGCTTTCGAAAATTCGATCTGATTGCGCAGCCGTTTCGCGCGCACGTCCTCGGCAAGATTTGCCGGGAGCGAATCGAGTTCGGTTTGCGCGGAATCGGCCAATCCCGCGCGCATGTACGCAAGCGCAAGATCGAGTTTGATTTCGCTTCTGTTAGGGTTCGTCGCTAATTCCTGTTGCAGTCTCGCGATGGATTGCTCGGGCGTTTCTGTGGCGGCAGGATTCACTGCGTTTTGTTCGGCGGTATCGAGTGCGTCATTCGGTTTGACGTGACGCTGCAAAAATTCCTGCACGGCCGATTCGGGCACGGCGCCCATGAAACCATCGACCATCTGCCCGTCCTTCACCAGGACCACCGTCGGTAGACTGCGGATGCCGAATGCGGCCGCGAGTTGCATTTGCGTATCGGTGTCGACCTTGGCCAGCTTGACCGCACCGTGATAGGTGCCGACGACCTTTTCGAGAATCGGTCCGAGGGTTTTGCACGGCCCGCACCACGCTGCCCAGAAATCAACGAGCACCGGCGTCCTCAACGATGCCTGGATGACATCGGTTTCGAAATTGGCCTCGGTGGCGTCGAATACAAGCGGTGAATCGGACACGTTCAGTTCCTTGAAAGAGGGCGGTTATATCTCGGGATGAACGCGAGAATATCAAGAATGCGCTGTCGTCGATTGTCGCGAAGCGATAAGCTGCGCCTGACGTTTCACGCTCGACGGTGCTGATGCCGCAATGACGCTGCCTACCGACTTGCCGGCCGAACTCTCGGAAGTTTTATTCGCGCGGGTTTATCAGGAATTGCGTCGTATCGCGCGCAGCCAGCGCAGCGCCGCCGGCAGTCCGGCGACGTTGGATACCACCGCGCTGGTGCACGAGGTCTACATCAAATTGCATGCGTCGGCGGAAGCGCGATCGATCGATCGCGTGCATTTTCTTTCGCTGGCCGCACGCGCGATGCGGCAAATTCTCGTCGATCACGCGCGCGGACGTTCGCGATTGAAGCGTGGCGGCGCAATGACGATCACGGGATTGTCCGACAACATCGTGGGAACGCCGGAAGAAATGATCGATCTGGTCGCGCTCGATGACGCATTGAGGCGGCTCAGCGACATCGATCCGCGCGCCGGTCAACTCGTCGAATGGAAAGTATTCGGCGGATTGGAAATCGCCGAGGTCGCGCGCATGCAGAATCTCGCTGAACGCACCGTGTTTCGCGATTGGCGTCGTGCGCGCGCGTTTCTCGTGCGTGAACTGGGCTTGGAATCCGTCGGGCCTGCGTGATGGATGCCGAGCGCTGGCGAATCGTCGGTTCTATTTTCGACCGCGTCGTCGATGCGGCGACGATCGATCGCGACAGGTTGCTCGATGAACTTTGCGCGGCCGACTCGTCGTTGCGCCGCGACGTCGAACAGCTCCTCGCGGCGGATGTCAGCGGACCGTCATTCGACGGCAGCGTCGACTCTGCACGTGGCGTTGCAGCCGCGGAGTGGGCGAGTGGCGTCGATGGAAAAACGTGGCAGATCCACGAGCGGATCGGTCCGTGGCGCGTGTTGCGCGAGCTCGGCCGCGGCGGCATGGGAATCGTGCTGCTGGCCGAACGCGCCGATGGGCAATTCGAGCAACGCGCCGCCGTGAAACTCGTCAAGCGCGGCATGGACAGCGACGCGGTGCAAGCACGCTTTCTGCGCGAACGGCAAATTCTCGCACGGCTGCAACATCCGCACATCGCGCGCCTTCTCGACGGTGGAATTGCAGAGGACGGTCGCCCGTATTTCGCGATGGAATATATCGACGGCGAGCCGATACTGCGTTATTGCGCGCAGTGCGATTTGAGCATCGATGCGCGCATCAGACTTTTTTGCGACGTGTGCGAGGCGGTGCAATTCGCGCACGGTCAACTGGTCATCCATCGCGACATCAAACCGTCCAACATTCTCGTCACGGCTAATGGCGAAGCGAAACTGCTGGATTTCGGTATCGCCAAACTGCTCGACGATTCGCATGGCGGAATGACACAAACGGTAGACGCGCAGCATCGGCCACTCACGCCCGCGTACGCCGCGCCGGAACAGATTCGCGGTCAGCCGGTGAGCACCGCGACGGATATTTATTCGTTGGGCGTCGTCTTGTTCGAACTGCTCACCGGCAAGCGACCGTTCGATCTTCACGACGCCTCGAACCTCGACGCCGTGCGCAACGCGATGGATTCGACCACCACCACACCATTGCCGAGCAAAGTCGTGGACGACGCGCGGCCCGCGCACGTGCGTCGTCTTCGCGGCGATCTGGACACGATTGTTTTGACGGCGATACAACGCGATCCACAGCGTCGTTACGCAACGGTCGACGCGTTTTCGAAAGACTTGCAACGTTTCCTCCATGGCCAGCCGATTTCCGCGCGGCGTGACAGCCTCGGTTATCGTGTCAGTAAATTCGTCGATCGCCATCGCTTCGGTGTCGCTGCCGCCGTGCTTGGCGTGGCCATTTTGCTTAGCGCGTTAGTCGTTGCCGTCTGGCAGGCGCGTGAAAAATCGCGGCAGGCGGTCGTGTCGCAGCAAGTGACGGAATTTCTCGTCGGCATTTTTCGCGGAGCCGATCCGTCCATTTCGCGCGGTGCGAATATCACCGCGCAGGATCTGCTGGACCAAGGGACCGAACGACTGCGATCCGACGCGTTCGTCGAATCCGATGTCCGCGCACGATTGCTCAATACGATCGCCACGACGTACACGAATCTCGGTCTGTACGATCGCGCGCTGCCAATCGCGCAAGAAGCGCTCACGCTGCGACGCGCGGAATCGCCGCGCGATGACAAAGACATTGCCGAGAGTCTTTACGAACTCGGTCACATCAATCGACTCAAGGCCGACTACGCGACGGCCGAGCCGTTACTGCGCGAGTCGCTCGATTTACGCCGCGCCGTATTGCCGCGCGACGATCCGTCGGTCATCCAAGGTCTCGACGATCTCGGTGCGTTGCAAAGCAGCCGCGGCGAATTTCAAGCCGCGTCGGAAAATTTCGGCGCCGCTTTGCATCTTGCCGAGCAGCATTTTGGCACCGATGCAACGGAGACGGCCCGCTACATCGACGACTATGCCGCCAATCTCGACGATCTCGGTAAACGCCAGGAGGCGCTCGCGCTTTATCGACGCGGACTTGCTATTCGCGAAAAAAATCTTGGGCCGAACGACGCTGATGTCGCCACGTCGTTGATCAATCTCGGAACGCATCTTGACGACTCGGGTGAATACAAAATTTCACGGGAGATGGGTGAACGCGCGTTGAAGATTCGTCGCCAGGTTTATGGGCCCGCGCACCCGTTGGTCGGCATCGCCGAAGTCGCGCTGGCGGGAATTTATATTTCGGTTCGTTTGTTCGATGAGGCGGAAAATCTCGCACAGGATGCGCTGTCTATTTTTCGACGTGGCTTGCCGGAAGATCATCCGAAGATCAGCGAGACGCTCAATATGCTCGGTATCATCCACGTCGCGCGGCGCGATTTCGCCGGTGCGGTTCCGTTGATGCGCGAAACCGCCGAGCGATTTCGCCGTACCTTGGGCGTCGATCATCCCGACACGCTGGTCGCGGAAAATAATCTCGCGTTCGCGTTGCTTCGCGCCGGCATGCTATCGGAATCGGAAACATTGTTGAGAGAGTCGCTAAGTCGCGCGCGCAAAGACGATGGACAGCTATTAATGGTGACGGCGCGCGAGAATCTGGCGAGCACATTGGAGTGGGAAAATAAAACCGCCGAGGCCGTAACGATTTCGGAGGAAGCGGTGACGAAAGTCCGCAGCACCGAAGGCGAGGTTTCGTCCAATCTCGCCGTGGCTCTTCGCTGTTTGGGATTCGCGCAGTTCGAGAACGGCGACGTTGCGGACGCCGAGAAAAGTTTTCGTGCGGCGCTGGCGATGGGCGAAACGATGGCCAAACAACATTCGAGCGTGATGTATGAATGGCGTCTTCCACTCGCCGATTTGCTGGTCGGGCAACGGCGCTGCGACGAGGCGATGCCGCTAATCGACGCGGCGCTCGATCAACTGACAGAAGAAAAATACGATCCCGATCCCCACTGGATACCGAGCGCGCAATTGTTGCGCGCGAAATGCTTACCTAACGATGCCAGTCTCGCAAAAACGGCAATGGACGCGCGCGCGGCGTTGGCGTCATTACCTGGCATCGATAAGGATTTGTATCCCACGACGCTGAGGCTGTACCGCGCGGCCGATGCGAGCGCCGCGCACAAACATTGAACGCCGCCATTGAA
>CAZZWP010000081.1:0-13793 GCA_964657965.1 uncultured Rudaea sp.
GTCTGCGCGGATTCAACGACGCTGTCGCGGCCAATGAAAAACGTATCGATGTACAAATTCTGCACGGCGATTTCACCGAAGAGTCCGGCTATCGCATCGGCGCGACATTGTCTGCGCAAAGCAAGCGGCCGCGCGTCGTGTTCGCTGCGAACGACATGATGGCGATCGGTGTGCTGCTCGCTCTGAACGAAAACGGCGTGCGCGTTCCGAACGACATCGCGCTGGCCGGTTTCGACGATATTCCGATCGCGCGTTTCGTCAATCCACCGTTGACGACCGTGCGGGTGCGCATCGCCGAACTCGGGCGCAGCGCGCTCGAACAACTTGCACTTCATTTGGACATGCCGGCGACGAACGAGTCGGCCGGTGAAAAACCCAGTTGCGACATCGTTGTCCGCGCGTCGTGCGGCAACACTCACCATGCTGCGGCCGGTTCCGACCATTTCGGAAAATCGGCATCGAATAGAGAAATAGAAATCCCCGGGAGGAGAGTATGAGAAAGCATTTACCGTTGCGAAAGAAACTATTGGCGTCGCTGATCCGCACTGCCGTTATCGCTACCGCGATTGGACCTACCATCAGTTGGGCGCAAACCGCCGATGCGACCCTTCGCGGCAAGGCGCCTTCGAATGCGGTTGTCACCGCGAAAAACATTTCTACGGGTGCGGTTCGTAGAACCACCGCCGGGGCCGATGGCGGTTATGCGCTCGTCGGATTGCCGCCCGGTGCGTACACGGTCGACGCCGGACCCGGCACAGAGCAGAACGTATCGCTGTCGGTCGCATCGACACTGTCGCTCGATCTCACAAACGCTGCGCCGACGACGACGACGACCACCACCACCTTGGACGGCGTGTCGGTAACCGCGACCACGCTGCAAGAAGTGAGGACGTCGGAAATCGGAACTGTCGTGTCGCAGCGCCAGATCGAAACGGTTCCACAGATCACGCGTAACTTCCTAGAGTTCGCAGACACCGTGCCTGGCATGGTGTTCTCCGTTGATCCGCAGGGCAACACGAGTTTGCAGGGCGGTGGCATCAGCACTGCCGGCATCAACGTGTTTATCGATGGCGTGGGGCAGAAGAACTACGTCTTGCCGAGCGGTCTCACGGGCCAAACCGGAAGTCAAGGCAATCCATTCCCGCAGTTGGCCATCGGTGAATACAAGGTCATCACGTCGAACTACAAAGCGGAATACGACCAGATTTCCAGCGCGGCGATTACGGCTGAAACGAAATCCGGAACAAATGAATTCCACGGCGATGTATTTGGTGATTACACCGATTCCGATCTGCGCGCCCATACGCCGGCCGAAATCGCGGCTAATAAAAAGACCGACAGTCAACAGAAAGAATATGGGTTCGACATCGGCGGTCCAATTATCAAGGATACGATGCACTTTTTCCTTGCGTATGAATCGAAAAAGTTCGTCACGCCCGTTGCTGTAACGCCAGGTGGCGATGCCCTAGATCCGGACGGTAAGCCTTACGTCAACGATTTGCCCGCCAGCGCCAGAGCGCAGCTTGGCCCGACCAGCCTTCCTTTCGATGAAGATTTGTGGTTCGGCAAAATCGACTGGGAGCTGTCGGATCGCGATCGAATCGAGTTGTCAGGCAAGTATCGCGACGAAACGGCAGTCAGCGGCGTTGCGGGTGCCGTTGCTCCTTCGGCGGCGATTGATACCATCAACACCGACAAACGCTACGACCTTCGCTGGAATCACAGTGCGGATTCGTGGTTCAACGAATTACTGTTTACATACGAGAATTCGTTCTATAACCCGACCGCAGCGAACTTTGGTTATGGCACCGTCTATACCGAACCGGTCGTCAACAATCCGACCATTATTGATGTAGGCCCAGCCGATCCGCGCGCGACTCAGAACAAAGGCCAGAAGGGCCCCGCGATCGCAGACAATCTCACATTCAACGATATCTCATGGCACGGCGATCACGTCGTGAAAATGGGCTTCAAGTTTAAGTCCGTGAAGCTGATCGCGCAGGATGCGGGCAACTTCAATCCCCAGTTCTCCTACGATGTAACTCCCGACGGGACGCTGTCGACACCGTATCAGGTGTTGTTCACGAATCCTGCCCCGGGCACCAATCCGACGGCCACGACCACAGACAAGCAATACGGCGGATATATCCAGGACGATTGGTCGGTCAACGACAAACTGACCTTGAACTTGGGTGTTCGCTACGACTATG
The DNA here is from genome assembly GCA_964657965.1 of uncultured Rudaea sp. Taxonomy (GTDB): domain Bacteria; phylum Pseudomonadota; class Gammaproteobacteria; order Xanthomonadales; family Rhodanobacteraceae; genus Rudaea. The sequence continues at coordinate 2,211 of CAZZWP010000081.1, forward strand.
AGAAAACGCCGTCGTATTTGAACTATGTCACGCCGGCCAGCGTGGTGGCTGGGTTGAATAGTCAGGATCCTAACGCTCCCACGGGCCAGACGTACGCGCAATCGCTGGCGTTGGGCGGGGTGAACGTCAACGACTACATCAGCAATGGCCACAACCGCAAACAGCAGAAGGACGCCATCGCCCCCCGCCTGGGCTTCTCGTACGATTTCTTCGGCGACGAAGCACATGTATTGCATGGCGGCGCCGGGCGCTCGTACGACCGCGACATTTTTGAAATCTTGCAGTTGGAACAGACGAAAGCGTCGCTGTCCGAATTGACGCTGACGTTCCCGAACCAGTTTCATACGTGTACTGCGGGTCCGAATTGCTTGCCGTTTGATCCGTCGTTCTATGATTTGTCGACCTTGCAGGCGCTGTACTCTGCCAGCACGGCGGGCAAGGAAATCGACGTCATCAACAACAACTTGAAGACACCATATTCAGATCAATTCAGTTTGGGCATCCGCAACAAGGTGGGCGACTGGAACACCGACGCGACCGTGCAGCACATCACTGGCAAAGATGGCCTCGTCTTCACCTTAGGCAATCGTTATCCCAATGGCGCTTTCTGGCAGAACGGAAGTCAGCCGTGGGGCAACGGCGTGCCCGGTTTCGGCAGTTTCATCATCGGTAACAATGGGCTGGAGACAAAAACGACACAGGTCCTTTTGTCTGCCGAGAAGCCCTACACCAAAGAATCCGGTTGGTCCGCGACACTTGCGTACACCTATTCCAACTCGAAGCAAAACAACGACAACAGCAATCTGACCGATCAGTACGCGTTCGATCAGGAGACTATCGGCGCCTACCCATTCATTCCGTCGCAGGTAGCGAAACATCGCTTCGTAGCGACCGGCTCGGTAGACGGTCCGTGGGATATGTTGTACTCGATCAAGCTGACCTTGGCCACGCCGCTTCCGGACGACAATAATGCGTGCTATGGCTACGGTAGCAACGGGGCGCCCAACATAGCGTTTCCGACGGGAAGTTATTGCACACCTCTCGCAGTATTCCCATCGGGCCAGTCATTCCTTACCGGCGGCAAAATCTGGGGCTATCGTTCGATTGATCTGCAGGCGACGAAAAACTTCGATCTGACCGCTGGACTAAGTGCCTACATTCGTATCGACGCCTTGAATGTATTCAACTACAAGAATTACACGAGCTACACGGAAACGTATGGTAACAACGGTGTTTTGAATCCGAATCCTGTTGTCTATAGCACCACTGGCAACATCGACGGAGTACCGCGTACATTGAAGTTCTCTGTGGGCTTTCGTTTTTGATATTGCTGGTATTTGCGAACATCAGGCGTTAAGTTAGCTATCCACAACAAAGCCCGCTATGCGGGCTTTGTTTTTTGGGCGAGTCAGCACACCATGAGTTCAGCGAAGATCAAGAATATCGTCATCGCCGGTGGCGGTACGGCCGGTTGGATGGCGGCTGCCGCATGCGTAAAAGTTCTGGGCGCGCAATATTCCATTCGATTGATCGAGTCCGAAGAAATCGGCACGGTCGGTGTCGGCGAAGCGACGGTTCCCCACCTTAAGCTGTTCAACAATTTGCTCGAGATCGACGAAATCGATTTCGTCAAGAAAACACAGGGCACATTCAAGCTCGGTATCCAGTTTGTCGATTGGGGAAAAATCGGCGACAAGTATGTGCATGGCTTCGGCACAATCGGCCACGACTATGGTCTGCTCGCCTTCCACCAGTTCTGGATCAAAGCAAGGCAGCAAGGTTTCGCGAATGATATCGCCGCGTATTCAATCAATACCGCGGCAGCGCCGCTGAATAAATTCATGGCGTCGGCTGACGACGTACCCAAGTCATCCCCGCTGGCTAACATCGCGTACGCCTATCACTTCGACGCGGGCCTTTACGCGAAATTCCTGCGTGGCTACGCCGAAGCGCGCGGCGTGCGGCGAACAGAAGGCAAGGTCGCGCAAACTTTGTTGCGCGAGTCGGACGGTTTCATTGAAGCCATCGTGCTGGAGAGCGGCGAAAAAGTCGCGGGCGATCTTTTCATCGACTGCTCCGGTTTTCGCGGTCTGCTGATCGAACAGGCGCTGCACACGGGTTACGACGATTGGACGCATTGGCTGCCCTGCGATCGCGCGATGGCCGTGCCATGCGAAAAAGTCGAAGCGCCGACGCCATACACGCGTTCCACGGCGCGTGCGGCAGGTTGGCAATGGCGCATTCCGTTGCAGCATCGAACGGGTAACGGGTATGTCTATTCGAGCAAATACATCAGCGACGACGAAGTCTCGGCTACGCTGTTGAAAAATCTCGACGGCAAGCCGACCGCCGATCCACGTATTTTAAAATTCGTCACGGGTCGGCGAAAAAAAGCGTGGAATAAAAACTGTGTCGCGCTCGGCTTGGCGAGTGGTTTTCTCGAACCGCTGGAATCAACGAGCATATTCTTGATTCAATCCGGAATCGCGCGACTTCTCACACTGTTCCCGGATGATGATTTCAGCGATGTGGTCATCGATCGCTACAACGCGCAAACGACGTTCGAAATCGAGAAAATTCGGGATTTCCTGATATTGCATTATTACGCCACCCAGCGGAACGACAGCGAATTTTGGAATTATTGCCGGACCATGCCGATTCCCCAATCGCTGGAAAACAATATTCGTTTATTCAACGATAGCGGCAGATTCTTCCGCGATGCGGAGGAAATGTTTGCCGTGACGAGCTGGGTGCAGGTAATGATCGGTCAGCATATAAATCCGCGGAAATATCATCCATTGGTCGATCAACTGTCAGACGCGGAATTGAAGAAGTTCGTATCCGGCGTCGAAAAGGTCATCACGACCTGCGTCGATGTCATGCCGCAACACGAAGCGTTCATCGCCCGACACTGCGCCGCCGCGAAAATTTAGACGGGGAGTCTGTGCGGGATGCACATGAGCGTCACTGAAATTTTTCTTATCGCGATGGTGATGATCTTCACCATCCCGTATGTCATATGGCGCGTGGGTCGCACGGAATATTACGCGCCGCTCGTCGTCGTGCAGATTATCACCGGCATCTTGCTCGGACCGGGGATCATCGGTCGCGTGTTTCCCGATTACTACACGTTCGTCTTCAATCCCAACGTGGTGCAGGCGCTCAACGGCATTGCGTGGTGGGCGGTGATGATGTTCGTGTGGATCGCCGGCATCGAATTGGACGTCAAAAAAGTCTGGCGGCATCGGCGCGAAAGCAGTGTCACGGCAGGACTCGCGCTCGGCGTCCCCCTTGTCTTCGGTGCCGCCGCCGCGCTGCTGATGCTGCGCACCGCCGGTTGGATCGGACCGAACGCGGCCGCGTGGCAATTCACCCTTGGTGTCGGCATGGCTTGCGCTGTCACGGCGTTGCCAATCCTCGTATTGTTCATGGAAAAGCTCGAGATTCTGCGTAAGCCGATCGGTCAACGCATTCTGCGCTACGCCAGTATGGATGACGTGGCCATCTGGGGCGTGCTGGCCATCATCCTGCTCGACTGGCAACGCGTAGGAAAGCAAGTCGGATTTCTGCTCGGCTTCGCGATCGCCAGTTTTCTGTTTCGCCGTTTCATGCGCTGGTTGCCCGAGCGCGATCGCTGGTATGTGAGTTTGATCTGGCTCGCGGTCTGCGCATTCGGCGCCGATTGGTCGGGATTGCATTTTATGGTCGGCTCGTTTCTCGCCGGTATGGTCATCGATTCGGAATGGTTCGACCAGAAACAACTCGACGCATTGCGCCATCACATCTTGCTCATCGTAATGCCCGTCTTTTTTCTTTCGACGGGCTTGCGTACCAACTGGACCATGGGCGGCGCGGCCGTCCTGCTGGCTGCCGCGCTCTTGCTCGCTGCTGCCATTGCCGGAAAACTGATCGGATTGAAAATTGCGGGCAAGATTCTGAAATGGCCCGCCGCGGAAAGTTCGCTGATCGGCTGGCTGCTTCAGACCAAGGCGCTGATCATGATCATCTTCGTCAACATACTTCTCGACAAGGGAATGATCACGAGCGAAACATTCACCGCGTTATTGTTGATGGCAGTGGCGAGTACGATGCTGACTATTCCGATGGTCGCGCCGAAACTTCGCCGCCTGCAGGAACTGATTGCGCGCGACGCATGAAGAAACGCCGAATCGTCATGCTGCAAGGAGCGGCGCGGTGGGCTAAACTTGGCGTTCGATTTTCACGATCGATCCAACGCTGTCTCGCACGTCTCGGCGAAGGCGGCAGAGGCGACACGCAGCGTCGCGGCCCGTTCCTTCCGATTATGAGTGAGCGCAACACATGACCGAAAACAAGAAAAGTCTGTATCGGTATGTAAACGTTTTCATCGGCATGGCGACGCTTTTTTTCGCCAGCGCTTCGACCACGCTCTTCGCTGACGACGCATCGTCGCTGCCCCGTGGCGGCGATTTCAAGGATCTGCCGAAAGCACAGCAGGCGATGCTCGACGATCTGGAAAAGCGTACGTTCGAATGGTTCCGCGACAGCGAAAACCAGAAGATCGGCATTACACCCGATCATTGGGGCCCGGACATCGAAGGCGACTATTTCGCTTCCATCGCATCGTCAGGTTTTGGGCTTACCGCGTACGGCATCGCCGTCGAGCGCGGATGGATGAAACGCAACGAAGCGGTGAAGCGCACGCTCACCACGCTCAAATTTTTTGACGAAGCAAAACAAAGTGACGATGCGGACGCCACCGGCGATCACGGTTTCTTTTATCACTTCCTCGACATGGAAACCGGCAAACGCTACGGACCGAAAACGTGGGTCGAACTTTCCACGATCGATACCACGCTGCTCCTCGGTGGCGTGATTTTCGCCGAGTCGTACTACGACAAGAATACGAAAGACGAAAAAGAAATCCGGCGGCTGGCCGATGAAATCTATCGCCGCGTCGATTGGCAATGGGCCACGCCGCGCGCGCCGCTCGTCGCGATGGGCTGGACGCCGGAAGCGCAATTCATTCATGTCGATTGGCAAGGCTACAACGAGGCGATGCTGCTCTATGTGCTCGCCATCGCATCGCCCACGCACGGCATCGATCCGGCCGCGTGGAAAGCGTGGACGCAAACCTACGACGCGAGTTGGGGAAGTTTCCAAGGCCAGGAACATCTCGGCTTCGCGCCGCTGTTCGGCCATCAATACACGCACGTGTGGATCGATTTCCGTGGCATCCAGGACGATTACATGCGCGGGCATGGCATCGATTACTACACGAATAGCCAACGCGCCACGCTGTCGCAGCGCGAGTATGCGATCCATAATCCGATGGCGTGGACCGGCTACGGCCCCAATGTCTGGGGATTGACCGCGAGTAACGGCCCGCGACGATCCTTGCGGCCCGGTGAAGTGGACCGTTACGTCAACGACAAAAAAACGTTCTACGGCTACATCGCACGCGGCGCGGGCCTTTATCGCACGATCGACGACGGCACCATCGCGCCAACCGCGGCGGCATCGTCCATCGCGTTCGTTCCGGAGATTTCGATTCCCGCCATCGCGGAAATGGAAAATAAATACGGCGACAATCTCTATTCGAGATACGGATTCGTCGACGCGTTCAATCCCAGTTTTACCTACACCGATCGACCGTTGCGCACTGGCAAAGTGGTCCCGGACGTCGGCTGGTTCGATACCATGTATCTCGGCATCGACCAGGGACCGATCATCGCGATGATCGAAAATTACCGCAGCGGTTTGGTGTGGAACGTCATGCGCAAGAATCCGTACATCCGCGATGGATTGAAGCGCGCGGGATTCGTGGGCGGATGGCTCGATCAACCGGTCGCGCAGCCGAAAAAATGAAGTACGCGCGCCGCATGCGATGGATCGCAATCGGCGCGGGCCTTCTGCTCGCCGCGTGTGTTGAAAAAAATCCGAACGAAACGCGTCTGAAATTCTGGACGATCGGTCGCGAGGGCGAAGTCGTCCAGCAACTGTTGCCCGAATTCGAGCGCACGCATCCTGGCGTGCGCATCGACATTCAACAAATTCCGTTGACGGCAGCGCACGAAAAACTGCTCACCGCGTTCGCGGGCGACGCGTTGCCCGACATGGCGCAACTCGGCAACACGTGGCTGCCGGAATTCGTATCGGTCGGTGCGCTCGAACCGTTGCAAGCGAACGTCGATAAATCAGACGTGGTAAAAGCCGCGGATTATTTCCCCGGTATTTGGGACACGAACGTTATCGACGGAATCATTTACGGTGTGCCGTGGTATGTCGATACACGTTTGCTGTTTTATCGAACCGATCTGCTCGCGCACGCCGGATTCAACAATCCGCCACGTGATTGGACGGAATGGGCCCAGTCGATGGCCGCGATCAAATCGCAAGTCGGCGCGGACCGGTTCGCCGTCTATCTTCCGTTGAATGAGTTCGAGCCGTTACTGAATCTCGCGCTCGAGCAACCCGATGGACTTTTACGCGACAACGACACGCGCGGCAATTTCGAGAGTGCTGGTTTTCGTCGAGCGCTCGCCTTTTATGGCGACGCGTTCGATAAAAAATGGGCGCCGACCATCACCAACATCCAATTGCCGAATATCTGGGACGAATTCGGCAAAGGCTTCGTCACGTATTACATCAGCGGACCGTGGAACATCGGCGAATTCAAACGGCGCGAACCGCAATTGGACGGGAAATGGAGCACGGCCGCATTGCCGGGCCCGGACGGGCAGGGCACGGGCGCCGCCGGTGGATCGAGTTTGGTCATTTTCCACAATTCCAAAAATAAACAAATTGCCTGGGAACTTGCAGAATTTCTGTCCGGCGTGCAGCAGCAGCAAAAATTTTACGAGCTGACAGGCGACATGCCGTCACGCCGAAGCGCGTGGGAAAATTCCGCGTTGGCCACCGATCCGTACGCGCGTGCGTTTCACGAACAGCTGGAACGCGCCAAGCCCACGCCGAAAATTCCCGAGTGGGAACGCATCGTCAATGAGATGCAATCGGCCGCCGCGCGCGTCGTCCAAGGCCATCAGCCGGCCGATCAGGTGTTGCGCGACCTCGACGCGCAAACCGATTCGATTCTCGAAAAACGGCGCTGGATGCTGGCGAGAAAAGCACAGTGAAAGTTCTCGGCAGTCCATGGATGTTCGTGGCGCCCGCACTCGTCGTTATCGGTATCTTTTTTCTACTGCCTGTCGTCGCTGCGCTTGGTTTGAGTTTTACGGACTTCGATCTGTACGCGTTGGCCGATACGAAAAATTTGCGCTTCATCGCGTTCGGAAATTATGTCGACGTGCTGCACGAGCCATTATTCTGGAAATCGCTTGTCAACACGCTGTACTTCGTCGTCGTCGGCGTGCCGCTGTCGATCGCCGCATCGCTCGGCGCGGCCATGCTGCTCAATTCACCGCTCGCGAAACTCAAAGGAATTTTCCGCACCGCGTTGTTCGCGCCGGTTGTCACGACCATCGTCGCCGTCGCCTTGATCTGGCGCTACATGTTCAACACGCGCTACGGTTTGATCAATTACGCCCTGATCCATCTCGGGCTTGCGCCCATCGACTGGCTCGGCGATCCGCATTGGTCGATGCCGGCGATCATCTTATTCGCCGTCTGGAAAAACTTCGGTTACAACATGATCATTCTTCTGGCCGGATTGCAGGCGATTCCGCAAGATCTCTACGAAGCCGCCCGCATCGATGGCGCATCCGTGTGGGCGCAATTTCGGCACATCACGTTGCCGTCGCTGCGCCCGGTGATGCTGCTGGTTTCGATCATTACTGTTGCTGGGTATTTTCAATTGTTCGCCGAGCCGTACGTCATGACGCGCGGCGATCCGTTGCAAAGCACGTACAGTGTGCTGTACTACATGTTCGAACAAGGATTCACGTGGTGGAATCTCGGCCGCGCGACGGCGATTGCGTTTCTGCTCTTCGCCATCACGCTGGCCGCGACGCGCGCCTTGCTGTGGTTCGGTCGACGCGGCGAGCGCGCATGAAACATCGCGGCGCATCGATCGCAATCAACGGCGCGCTCGGCGTCGTCGCGCTCATCGTGATTTTTCCGCTGCTGTGGATGGTCTCCGTTTCCTTCATGCATCCCGGCGAAGCGAGCGCGTTCCCGCCACCGTTATTGCCCGCACACGCGACGTGGGAAAATTATCACGAGCTGTTCGAGCGCGCCGGGATGGGCCGTTATCTGCTCAATAGTTTTTTGATCGCGAGCTTGCTGACGTTTCTGTCGCTTGCCTTCAACCTGAGCGCGGGATACGCGTTCGCAAAGTTGCAATTCCGCGGACGCGATCGGTTGTTTCAGTCATTGCTCGGCGCGCTCGTCATTCCCGCGCAAGTCGCGATGATTCCGCTGTTTCTCATGATGAAGTGGTTGCACCTCGTCAATACTTACGGCGGCGTGATTCTTCCGACGCTCGCCACCGTGTTCGGTATTTTTCTCGTGCGCCAATACGCGCGATCCATTCCAGACGATCTGCTCGAAGCCGCGCGTCTCGACGGCGCCGGCGAATGGTATATTTTTATACGCATCGTCTTGCCGCTTCTGAAACCGATCGTCGTCACCCTCGCCATCTTCACGTTCCTCGCGAGCTGGAATGATTTCATGTGGCCGTTGATCGTGCTCAGCGATCAGGAGTGGCAAACCGCGCCCGTGGCGATCGCAGGGCTTTCGCGCGAACACGTGCAGGACAACGAACTGATGATGGCCGGCTCCGTCGTCACGGTATTGCCCGTATTAATTTTATTTCTGATCTTGCAGCGCCACTATATTCAAGGTCTGCTGCTCGGCAGCGTAAAAGGATGATTGCGCGCCTCATCACGGCCCTGTCGCTTCTCGTCAGCGCGACGATAGGCGCACAAACTCGCCCGCTCGACGATTTCGAAAATCTTTCTGCTTGGCAAGTCGATCATACCGACGATGTCAACGCGAGCTTGGCTGCTGCGCCGGGAAAAATCGGCGACGCGATGCGCCTTCAATTCGACTTCGCCGGCGTCAACGGCTACGCAACCGCAAAACGGAAGTTGCCGATTGATCTTCCCGACAACTACGAAATTTCGTTTTGGATTCGTGGCGAAGCCGGCGTCAACAATCTGCAGTTCAAGCTGCTCGATGACAGCGGTGAAAACGTGTGGTGGGTCAATCGCCCCGATTTTGTTTTCCCCCACGATTGGCAACAGATCAAAATCAAGAAGCGCCAGATCGCATTCGCGTGGGGCCCGACGACGGATCGAACGCTGAAGCACATTGCGTCGATCGAATTCGTCGTCAGCTCGGGGCAAGACGGCGGGAAGGGCAGCGTCGATATCGATCAACTCGAATTCAGAACATTGCCGCCGGCGAATCCAACACCGCCAAAACCGATCGTCACGTCCAATTCCGAACATATTGGCACGCCCGCCGCGTTCGCGATGGACGGCGACGACGACACGGCGTGGTCGAGCGATCCGAAAACGGGCAAAGAAATTCATCTCGATATCGATTTCGGCGAACCGCGCGAATTCGGCGGTCTTGTTTTGCATTGGGCCAAAGGCGAAGGCGCGGTCGACTACGCCGTGCAATTTTCCGATGACGGGGCGCGGTGGCGAACAGTCCGGACCGTCACGAACGACAACGGCGATGTCGATGCGTTGCTGCTGCCGGATTCTGAAACGCGCTACGTGCGGTTGGCGATGCATCACGGCCAGGCCGGCCATTATCGCCTGCGCGAAATCAACGTAAAACCGGTCGAGTTCGGCGAAACGCCCAACGCGTTCTTTGCTGCGCTTGCCAAGGATGCTGCGCGAGGCAGTTATCCGCGCGGATTCACCGAGCAACCTTATTGGACGATCGTCGGCGTCGATGGCGTCGGCGCACCGGCGCTGATGTCGGAAGACGGCGCGCTCGAACCGAAAAAAGGCGGATTCTCGATTGAGCCGTTTCTTGTCGTCGATGGGAAACTGGTGACGTGGGCCGCCGTGAGTTCGACGCAAGCGCTCGCCGAAAACTATCTGCCGATGCCGTCCGTCGTGTGGAAAAGTGGAAATGTGGAATTGAGCATCGATGCGTTTGCGGAAGGCAAACGCGATCAATCCACGTTGCTCGCGCGTTATCGTTTGCGCAATCTCGGTGAACATGCACAGGCCGCTGTCTTAGCGCTTGCGATCCGACCGTTTCAAGTCAATCCACCCGCGCAGTTTCTCAATTCCGCCGGTGGCGTGAGCGAAATTCACGATATCGATTGGCAAGCCGATACGGTGAGCGTCAATAAAGTTCCGAGCGTGCTGGCGTTGACGCATCCCGACGCCTTCATCGCCAGTTCGTACGATCAAGGTTCTGTCGTCGATCGATTACGCGCGCGCATCGATAAAACAGCGGCGAATGTGCACGACGATGTCGGCTTCGCATCAGGCGCGTTGTTGTATCACGTTGTGCTGGCGCCGAGTGAAGAAAAGGAAATCGATCTCGCTGCACCGACAACCGGCGCATTGCGAAAAATCGACGTGCGGAACAGCGAAGCACGAACGTGGATGGACAGCGAACGAGAAAAAGTTACGAAGGAATGGCATCAGAAACTCGATCGCGTTTCGATTTCCGTGCCCATGCAAGCGCGTCATATCGTCGACGCGCTTCGAACGAGCGCCGCCTACGCGTTGATTTCGCGCGACGGCCCGGCGCTGCGCCCCGGCACGCGAGCGTATGCGCGCTCATGGATTCGCGATGGCGCCATGATCGGGGACGCGTTGCTCAGTCTCGGCAATCTCGACGCGGCGCGGGATTTCGTCGACTGGTATGCGCCACGTCAATTCAGCAACGGAAAAGTCCCGTGCTGCGTCGATCATCGCGGTGCCGATCCGGTTCCCGAAAACGATAGTCATGGCGAGTTGATTCACGCGATTGCGCAACTCTATCGATATGGCGGTGATCGCGCAGAGTTACAGAAAGATTGGCCGCACATCGACGCGGCGGTCCATTATATGGATTTGCTGCGCGCTCGCGAAAGCGGTGCGAACGATCCGTCGTTCAAAGGCATGATGCCGGCGTCGATCAGCCACGAAGGCTATTCGTCAAAACCGATGCATTCGTATTGGGACGACTTATGGTCGCTCGTCGGATACAACGATGCCGTCGATATGGCGGACGCGCTCGGTCAAAAGGATGATGCGCAGCGTATCGCGAAATCTCGCGACGAATTTCGTGGAGATTTGCTCGCATCGATCGCATCGACCGTAAAAACACACGCCATCGATTATTTGCCTGGATGCGCGGAACTCGGCGATTTCGATGCAACGTCGTCGACCCTTGCGATAACACCGGCAGGCGAGTTGGGCGATCTCTCCAGGCTGATCCATGGAACATTCGAGCGCTATTGGAAAGATTTCGAGTCGCGCGCGAATGGTACGCGCGCATGGAACGATTACACGCCTTACGAATGGCGCACCGTCGGCAGTTTCGTTCGCCTCGGCTGGCGCGATCGCGCGCTAGCGGCGATCGATTTTTTCTTCCGCAGCGGTGCGCGACCGCGCGCGTGGAATCAGTGGGCGGAAGTCGTCGGGAACGATCCGCGCGAAATCCGTTTCATCGGCGACATGCCGCACGGCT
>CAZZWP010000082.1:0-13551 GCA_964657965.1 uncultured Rudaea sp.
CGCTTGCGAGCGAAAGCTTGTAAAGCTCAAATACCCAACGAGTCCGCACCAGCAAAGAAGTGACTCGCTCGCGCAGCGAGCGAAAGCTCTAAAAAGCTCAGCGCGACAACCGCAAAAGATGAAGGGCGACCCCGTTGCCATCCAACCCGTCCATCCGCGACAACGCGACGGAGTCGAACGCGCCACGCAACGTTCCGTTGGTTTGACGCAAACTGCAAGAAGACGGCGGCCATTCCGGCTGCGACGATTCGCGCGTGCACGAAACAACTGTGCCGCCGCTCGTGTCGCTCAACTCGAAATGCTGCGCATCGATTGCTCGATACTGGGTGAGGTGCAACCGTTGTGGCGTCGTTTCTTCGGCGTCGGCAACTAGAACCCAATCGCCCTGCCATGCCTGGCCATCGCGTGTTTCGGACAGCGGCAGACGGACGATATCGAGCGGCTGTACCTGCAACGTCGCATCATCGCTGCTCCCGCGTTCACGGCTCAGCCATGCCAGCGCGTGCGCACCGGATTCGAACTGCACGTCGAGCGTGAGCATCGAATCACCGTGAGCCGCCGATGCGGATTCAGCGAACGGATCGGTACCGCCGACGATATGAATCAAGGGAACGTGCGCGATGTGGCCGTTGAACGGCGCCGCACCGAAATACCACACGGGTTGTCCGATGGTGTCGTAACTCATCAGCGCGACGCTGAGCTGCCCATCTTGCGGTTCGATGCTCAAGACGGTGCGGCTGGTCGATGTATCGCCGTTGTTCGATGTGAACCAGAATCCGGATTCGGGAACGACGGACGCCGCATCCGGCGCGCTGTGATCGAGCAGCGAGAATGCACGCAGCTTCGGCGATGCATTCGCGCCGTCCGCTGCGTAAAAACTGATGTGATAGATGCCCGGGTCGAGTGCGGCTTTATCGACGGCTAACGCAGGATTCACTTCGATGGAGAAGGGCGCGGCGGTGCGATCGCAAAGCGTCAGATCCGAACCGGCATCGATGCGCAGATCGGTGCCGTCGAGCGTCACGTTTTTCAGCGACGGAGGGCATTGCGTCGGCCATTGTCCGTTGACGGTCAACGTCGATGCGTTTTCCTGAATTGCGTAAGGACTCGTCACGTCGGCGAACGCGAGCGCGGACACAATCAAACCCAGCGGAAAAATCGCCAGCGATCTCAGCACCCACGATGGTTTGACCCCAAACCTCATCGCAACGTTGTCTGTTCCTTGTTCGAGCGCGAAGTATACAGGATAATGCGCGCCCTCCTGCGGTTTCGCGCGGTTACTTGCGTGCTGTCGCAATGCCGTCCGGACGTTGTCCGCATCCCAATTCTTAATTTGGTTTAACGTTTTATGAGCAAGACAATTGCCGTGATTCGCGGCGACGGTATCGGTCCAGAAATCATGCACGCCACCTTGCGCGTGCTCGACGAACTGAAAGCCGGTCTGCAATTCGATTTTGTCGAAGCCGGTATGGCGGCGTTGGAAAAATTCGGCGAGCTGTTGCCGGCGGCGACGTTGGAAAGTATCGCCAAACACCGCGTCGCGTTGAAAAGTCCGCTGACGACACCGGTCGGCGGCGGATTTTCGTCGCTCAATGTTGAATTGCGCAGGCGCTTCGATCTGTACGCGAACGTCCGTCCCGCGCTGACGATTCCCGGTACGAAAGCGCGTTACGACGGCATCGACATCATCACCGTGCGCGAAAACACCGAAGGCGCGTATGGGTCGGAAGGTCAAACGTTATCGGCGGACGGCGAAACGGCCATGTCGCAGATTCGCGTTACGCGGCGCGGTTCGGAGCGTATCGTGCGTTATGCGTTCGATCTCGCGCAGCGGACGGGACGCAAAAAAATTACGGTCGTCCATAAAGCCAACATCATGAAGACGACGTCGGGCTTGTTTCTCAATGTAGCGCGCGACGTCGCGAAGAATTATCCGGCCATCGTTTGCAATGAAATGATTGTCGACAACTGCTGCATGCAACTCGTGATGAATCCGCAGCAGTTCGATGTGATCGTCACCACGAATTTGTTCGGCGACATCATTTCCGATCTATGCGCGGGGCTCGTCGGCGGTCTGGGGCTGGCGCCGGGCGCGAATATCGGCACGGAAGCGGCGATCTTCGAAGCGGTGCACGGTTCGGCGCCCGACATCGCCGGCAAAGGCATCGCCAATCCGTGCGCGTTGCTGCTTGCGGCGTGTCAGATGCTCGATCATCTCGGCATGAACGATGATGCGCAGCGTGTTCGCCAGGCGATTCGCGACGCGTTGGCGGCGAAAGATCGCGTCACGGCAGACCTCGGCGGAACAGGATCGACGGAAACATTCGCCGACGCGTTGATCGAACGTCTGCGCAAATCCTGACCGCGCGTCGTCGCTACAATGCGGCGATGACGATGCTGCGTAGCTTTTTGGTTGCCGCGATTGCGCTGTCGATGAGCGCATGTTCGACCGTCGGCTACTACGCGCATCTCGCGCACGGCGAGTACGCGCTGATGCATGCGCGAGAACCGATCGACGAGGTGATCGCCGATCCAAAAACCGATCCCGCGCTTAAATCGAAATTGGAATTGGCGGAGCAGGCGCGCGCGTTCGCATCGGACCATCTGCAATTGCCGCGCAATCGAAGTTACACGCGCTACGCCGATTTGCATCGCGCGTATGCGACGTGGAACGTCTTCGCCGCCGAGGAATTTTCAGTCGAAGCACTCCACCATTGTTTCCCACTCGTCGGTTGTATCGGCTATCGCGGTTATTACGATCGCGCGCTCGCCGAAAAAGAAGCGGCGCGATTGCAAAAGCAGGGTTACGAAACTTACATCGGCGGTTCCGCGGCATATTCGACGTTGGGCTGGTTTGCTGATCCCATTTTAAGCACGATGATTCGGTGGGGCGACGACGAACTCATCGGCACCATTTTCCATGAACTGACGCATCAGAAGATTTATATCAAGGACGACACCGAATTCAACGAATCGCTCGCGATGTTCGTTCAGCAGGAAGGTCTCCAGCAGTGGCGACAATCGCATGGGTTGGCGCGCGCGGATGTCGTCGAACTTCAACATGACGAGCAGTTCACCGCGCTTGTTTTGCAAACGCGCGAGCGATTGAAAACGCTGTACGCATCGCATGAATCAAGCGAGGTGATGCGACAGCATAAGCGGGAGGAAATCGATCGGTTGCGTGGCGATTATTTCAAACTGCGCGACGCCGACTGGCATGGCAATGGCAGCTACGATACATGGATAAATTCTGACATCAACAACGCGAAAATCGCGCCGTTTGGACTCTACAACACATGGGTTTCCGCATTTGCGGCATTGTATAAAAAGCAACCGACATCGAGCGATGGCGTCCACGACTGGTCAACATTCTTCGCCGCCGCTGCCGCCATCGGAAAACGTGACGCCGACGCGCGCCAACTCGCGTTGCGTGAATTGGCGAACGATCAAGGTTTGCTGAACAAGTAAAGCCAGCGATCGGTCTTGCCCAACGCGGGACCTTTGTAAGAAACCTGATCGCGCTTGTCGTCGGCGCGGCGAAAGATATCGCTGCTCTTCACGAACTTGAATCCGTGCGCTTCGAAGTCTTTGCGCGCGAACTGTTCGTCGATGCGATGCAAGGTGCCGGCATCGGCATTACCCGTTCCGGGTTTTGCCGAATGATCTTCGACGACGATCACGCCGCCGGGTTTCAGCGCATTCTGAAGCTGATCGAGCACCGCACTCACATCGACTTTGTTCCAGCCGTCTTTCGGTGAAACCCAATACAGGTCGTGATACGCCTTGATCAGAAAAATCGCATCGAGCGAATTGTCCTTGAGTCCCATGTGGTCGGTATCGACGACCCTATGTTCGACGTTGGCGAGATGATGCTTGTCGATGCGGTCTTTCCACTTGCCTTCCGAGAACGCGTCGTAGCCGGCGTTGTTGATGAGCAGCACGTGGCCTTTGTCGCCGACGACGTAGCTGATCAATTCGCTGTAATAACCCTCCGCCGCCATGAAGTCTGCGACTGTCATGCCCGGTTTGATGTCCGAGAAACGCAATACGTCGGCGGGTCGATCCAGTTTGTCGCGCTTGAGGTCGGCATCACTGCGACCGGCATGTCTGACGGCGCTGTCGTAGATATCGACCGCGAATGCCGACGTGGCGAACAGCAATCCCGCGAAGAAGATTCCAATTTTTGCGCGCATGGCGAGCTCCGGCTTTAGCAATCCGCATCGTAAGCGAACGAGGCGTTATTGCGCGTGCCGGAAGTCGTGACGCGCGCAATTTCCGTCACACAATGACGAGTGCGGTCTCGCGTTATTTCACGCCGGCCACAACCACATGAACGTGGCGCCGACGATCAACGCGTAGATAAGACCATCTATCACGTACTTGAAGCTGCTGCGCCAGGCATGCGACCACCAAATCGCATCCGGTATCGGCCCCATGGCGTGGCCGAGAAATGCGGCCAATGCCACTACATGAAACACGTGCGCTCCCGGTGCGCCGGGCGCGATGGTGTGCGCCGCAAGCAACGCGCATAAAAACGAGACAGCGAGGCAAAACAGAAACCACTGGGCCAGCGACTTGCCCATGCTCATCGGCGCGCCCGGTTTCAGCGCCACCATCGCCAGCGGGCCTTCCACGAATTTCTGTGCCATTTCCGGCATCCTCATTTTCTCCGGAATGCAGTACGGCACGTTATACATGCCGGCGCCGCTCATCCCTTTTCGCAATGCGGCGCGAACTTCGTCCTCGTTTGAGAATCCATGATAATCAGGCAAATGCCAGAACTTCAGCATCATGTTCAGCAAACTGCTCGCAAAAAATACGAATAGTGCGGATAGAACGATCGGCAGCCAGAGTTGCGTTAGCGAAACCATTGCCTAATCTCCCGGAGTCAACGATGTGCGACGAGTCTACTACTGGCCGGAATGCCGCCGAAATCTTTGCACCGTTACAGCAATTTACCGCCCCCGGCTTGAACCACGGCGCGCTAGACGATAGCGTGATCCCGCACGTTGGAGGATCTGGCAATGCGATGGAATAAACGTTGGCTTGTTTGCGCTGCAGTTGCGTTCGCCGTCCCTTCGTTCGCACAAACGATGTTGCCGGATGTCGACGTCACCGCGCCCCGCTTCGAAGAGCGCCACGGCGGTTACATCGTGTCGTCGAATTTCACTGTCGACACAAAAATGTCGGCCGTCGTTTTTCCCAAAGAACCGCTTGTGAAAGACGATATCGTGTATGTGAAAACGCAGAACATGAAAGACGACGAATATTTCGTACTGCAAGAATGTTCGACACTCGATTGCACGATGGGCCATATCTTGCGCGTATGGAGCAAGAACGGCGCGCTGGGCACCACGTATCACGATTTATATCGCGTACCGATTCCTCACGAAGGAAAATTCTTCATGTGGATGCAGCGTTTTCCCGCGTATGGCGGTACCGGAGCGTTTACCGGATACGAAACCTTCAGTCCGCCGCTCGTTTTAAATCCCACCGGAACCGGCGAGCAGTTTCAATTTACCAACGTGCAAGCGGCGCAAGAGAAAGGGCCGGAGAAAGTTGTCGACACAGAGCACGACGGTATGGACTTCTCGATCCGCTATGAAAGCGGCACCGTGGTTTTTGTGCAGCGGATGCATGCGGCGGAGTAATGATGTGGAGGTAGTAGGCAGCTTGTCCTGAAATTGTCCGGATACTGTCCTGTTCGAGCCTAACCGCGCCGTTATCTTGTCAGCGAGCCGACGATGGTCGGCGCAGCGAACGAGGGCGGGGTATGAAACAGTTTGCATTCTTCGCAATGATCGGCGCGGCGATGTCGGTCGACGCGCAAAATCTGGTGCAGAATCCTAACTTCGACACCGATGCCGCCGACTGGACTTGTCAACATACTCCGCTTGGAGCAATAGAGTCGATCACGGGGATTCGCCGTTCTCCGGCGCGCTGCAGATCACCACGCGTGATACTGATTCCACGTCGCAATGTATTGAGCTGAGCGGTTTGACGAGATATGCGATTTCGCTGTGGGTCGAAAAAGATCCCCAACCGGGCATTTCTCCGTGCGCATCCCCTAATCGTCGCGTGGAAGTTGAATTCCACGACGCCGAGCAGTGTGGCGGTGTGGGCACGCTGTCGTTCGAAACGGCGGAACCCCGGCCAGAACCCGAGGGATGGCAGCACATCGCCGGTGCATTTACGACCGAAGAAACGACACGGTCCGTATTGCTGACACTTGACGGCGAGTGCCTAACACAAGGGGCGGGGATCGCAATCCATTACTTCGACGACATTCTCGTGGCGCCGGATGAAATCTTTCACGCTGATTTTGAAACGGACGTATCCCAAAACCCTTAGACGTCGTCTCGGAATTAATCGTCTTCGACGTGCGGCCTATACGCCTCCGCCAACTGCTTCTGCACCTGTGGTGGCACCGGATCGTAATGACTGAACTCGATCGCATACCGACCTTTGCCGCCGGTCATCGCCTTGAGTTCCGTCTGGTAATCCGTGACCTCGGCCAACGGCACTTGAGCCTTGACGACCAGCTCGCCACCGCGCAACGAATCCGTGCCGTTGATGCGTGCGCGTTTGCTGGCCAGGCCACCGGTGACATCGCCCATATGCGAATCGGGAACGAACACTTCCAGGTTGACGATGGGTTCGAGCAACTGCGGTTTGGCCTTCAGGATCGCATCGATAAACGCTTTTTTGCCGGCCGTGACGAAAGCGACTTCTTTCGAATCGACGGGATGATATTTACCGTCGTAGACAATGACCCGAACATCCTGCAGTTGATATCCGGCCAGCGCGCCGTGGTCGAGCACCTGACGCACGCCTTTCTCGACAGCGGGAATGAATTGTCCGGGAATCGTGCCGCCTTTCACTTCGTCGACGAATTCGAAACCCGCGCCGCGTTTGAGCGGTTCGATGCGTAAGTATACTTCTCCAAATTGTCCGGCGCCGCCGGTTTGTTTCTTGTGCCGATGATGACCTTCGGCTTTGCCCGCCACCGTTTCGCGATAGGCGATTTTCGGCGGACGCGTTTTTACTTCGACACCATATCGCTCCTTCATGCGTTCGAGCATCAGCTTCAGATGCAAGTCCGACAACCCGCGCACGACCGACTCGTTGAGCTCCTTATTGTGTTCGTAGCGAAAACACGGATCTTCCTCGGCCAACTTGTGCAGCGATTGAGCCAGCTTCTGTTCCTGACCTTTGTGCGCCGGCTCGACGGCGAGGCCGAACATCGGTCGCGGAAATTCCAACGGTTTGAGATGAATCTGGTCCTCGTCGTGTGAATCGTGGAGGATGGCGTCGAAGTGCACTTCCTCCACTTTGGCGATGGCGGCGATATCGCCGGGAATCGCGGCGCTGATCTCGACGTGATCCTTGCCTTTCAGCTTGAACAGATGTCCAACCTTGAACGGTTTCTTGCCGTCGTCGATAAAAAGTTGCGTGTCTTTTTTCACGGTCCCCTGATAGACGCGAAATACGCTGAGCTTGCCGACGAACGGATCGTTGACGATTTTGAATACGTCGGCGATAACGTGCTGCGTTGGATCGGCGCTCGCCACGATCGGCGTCGCATTCTCACCCGTGCCCTTGATGAAGGGCGGCGCATTGCCTTCGGTCGGATTCGGCAACAATTTTTCAGCGATCTGTAAAAATTCCTTCACGCCCGCGCCCGTGCGGGCCGACACGAAGCAGATGGGGACCAGATGGCCTTCGCGCAAACATTGCTCGAAGGCATCGTGCAGTTCTGTTCCCGACAAACCTTCTTCACCCTGGTCGAGGAAATGATTCATCACCGTTTCGTTGATTTCGACGACTTGATCGATGATCCGCTGATGCGCCTCGGCGACACTGGAAAAGTCTGCGACACCCGCAGGATTGAAGAAACAATCGACGACGGATTTTCCGTCCTGTGCGGGCAAATTGATCGGCAAACATTCCGGGCCGAATACCTCGCGCAATTCTTCGACGACTTTGCGCGAATTGCCGCCGTCGATTTTGTTGACGACGATGATGCGCGCCAGTCCGCGCGATTTGGCGTGGTGCATCAACCGTTGCGTTCCAAATTCGACGCCGTTGTGGGCGTTGACGACGATCGCACAGGTTTCCACGGCCGCGAGCGCCGTCAGCGTCGGCCCGCGAAAGTCGGCGGCGCCCGGTGTATCGATTAAGTTGATGTGACAGTCGCCGCGATCAATCGAAGCGATCACCGAGTTCAGCGACTGCTTGCGTTCTTTCTCCATCGAATCGTAGTCCGACACGGTCGTTCCGCGCTCCACCGAACCTTGCGTCTGGATCGTGCCGCCAGCGTGAAGCAGCGCTTCGAAGAGTGTGGTCTTGCCGGCGGCAGAGTGGCCGGCGAGCGCGATATTTCGAATGCCTTCGGTTGTGTACGGCATACAGTCTCCTGACCCGTTCGGTTCGGTTCGGTAGGACGGGTAAGCGTTCTCCTTTCGTGCGCGATGGTCAAGGCGCGGTGCGAGAAGAGGGTTGCCGTTAACGAGGATTCGGCCTGACGCGGATAAGTGCGCTGCGCACCAAGGCTAGCAGTAAGCGCGCAGCAGGTACTACGTAGCGTAAATTGCCGAGGTCGATCGACTATCGACGAGCAAGTTTGCCGTCGTTGCCCAGAGCAGCTTGAAAGATAACGCAGCGCGCTGATCAAGACGGAACCGAGCTAGCCGCGAACGGCTAGCCCAGCGTTTGCATCAATGACCGTGATCGTCATCTTTATGTTCGGGCTCTTTCGGCGCCTGCTTGGGCGGCGCTTTTGGAGCTTCTTTCGGGGGCGGCGGCGGCGCATGATTTGCTGGCACACTGTTCGTGTGCTCAGTCGTGGTCGTGCGTTGCACCGTGTGGGTGCGTGTCGTTTCCGCCGTATCCGCGTCGTGATTGGTTACCGGGCGATGTTCAGTCGCCGGTGCCGGATGGGGCGGCGGCGTGTTCGCCGTCGTGTGCGGCGTCGGTGCGTGAGCGGGCGGCGCATGCTCTGCGGGCGCCGGATGTGCTCCGCCATGGTTCATATCGGCTGGACGACCTCCGCCATGATTCGGAAGTGGCGGCGCATGAGCGACAGAAGGACGCGGCGGCGGGCGCGGCGTGAAGTGGCGATTCACCCATTCCGTGCGCTGGGAGTAGAACGGACGATTGTGATAATGCGCGTCCCAATAGGTGCCGATCGAAAACGACACGACCGGAATGCCGATACGCGGACCGTAATCGACGAGAAACACAGGCTGATTGTCGTATTCCTCTTCGAGATACGAACCCGGCACCCAACCGCGATCGTCACCGACGATCACATCACACCATGCATAGCCTTCGATGCAGCCCTGCACATCGACTTCGGTGCCGGCTTGCAGATCGCCGATGGGCGGATATTCCGAGTCGGGTCCCGATTGCAGCGTTATGTCGCTGACCAGAAAACCATCATTTGCATAAGCGAAAACCGGCGCGAAAAGTGCCAGCGCAATCGCTATCCCTAAAGAACGCTTCATACGTCTCCCTCCGTGGTATATGCGGGAGCCGACAATGCGCCCACGTACCTGAAAGGATACTAACCGCTGGAAAGCCTCACCACGCGCGCTGATATTGCTCCGGCGGCGTGATTTTCACGCCCAGTTCTTTGGCCGCGCGACGCGGAAAATACGGATCGCGCAGCATTTCGCGGGCCATGATGATGAGGTCGGCTTCACCGCGATCCAGGATTTCCTGCGCTTGCTTGGCATCAGTGATCAGGCCGACGGCGCCCGTGGCGATCTCGGCCTCGCGCCGAATGCGCGCGGCGAACGGTACCTGATAACCGGGGCCGACCGGGATTTTTGCGTTCGGCACATTGCCGCCGGAGGATGTATCGATCAAGTCCACGCCATCCTTTTTAAGCATGCGCGCAAGTTCCACGCATTCGCCGATGTCCCAACCGCCTTCGACCCAGTCCGTCGCCGACACGCGCACGAACAACGGATGCGGCGCCGGCCATTCCTTGCGCACCGCCGCGACGATCTCGCGCAACAGGCGCGCGCGATTTTCCAGCGATCCGCCGTAATTGTCATCGCGTTTATTGCTGAGCGGCGAAAGAAATTCATGCACGAGATAACCGTGCGCTGCGTGGATTTCGATAACCTTGAAACCGGCGTCGCGCGCGCGGCGCGCGGATGCCGCAAAATCCACAATGAGCTTTTTTATACCGGCGCCGTCCAGCGCGGCAGGCATGGGATAATCCGGCTCGAAGGCGACCGCGCTGGGAGCCACCGGCGTCCAAGCCCCGCTCGTCAAGGCTTTGCCGCCGCGCCACGGCAGTTCGGTGCTGCCCTTGCGTCCGGCGTGCGCCAACTGAATTCCCGGTGCAGCGCCTTGCGCACTTATGAACGTGTTGATGCGCTGCCACGCCGCTTGTTGCTCGTCGTTCCACAATCCTGTGTCGCCGGGGGAAATGCGGCCTTCAGGAGAAATACCTGTCGCTTCGGTAAACACGAGCCCGGCGCCGCCGACGGCACGACTGCCGAGATGAACGAAATGCCAGTCGTTCGGCACACCGTCCGTGGCCGAGTATTCGCACATGGGCGAAACGACGATGCGATTGCGCAATTCCACATTACCGAAACGCACGCTATCGAACAGTTGCATGAGAGGCTCCTTCCAGGTTGGATATCCAATTGTGGTGCAAATCCGCACTGCAAGCGCGGCGGAAAATGAAGTTTTGTTTAGAGTAGGCGGCGCATTTCGGGCAGCAGCGGCAGTTTTCTCACGCGCACGGTCGTCGCCGCGTACACGGCATTCGCCAATGCGGGCGCGGCGCTGGGAACGCCGATTTCGTCCGCGTCGATAGGATCGGCCGTCGATTCGACAATGTGTACTTCTACACTTTGCGGCGATTGCGCCATGTGGATCGGCTGGTACTCCGCGAAATTATGCTGTTGCACCTGACCCTCTTTTACCGTGACCGCAAGATTGAGTGCCGCGGAAATCGCCTCGACCGTCGCGCCGATCAACTGCGCCTCGACCGAGAGCGGATTGATCGTACGCCCGACATCCGCGACACAGAGCGCACGATGGATATTCAGATTCGTGCCGCTCACCGACACCTCGAACGCATGCGCCGCATAACCGCTGCCGGTGAAGTGACAGGCGATACCCAAACCGTGGCCATCGTTGCGTTTGTCCTTCCAACCAATCGTGTCTGCGGCGATGTTGAGCACGTTGGCGAGACGGCCGGTGTCGAAGCCGGGATTGTCGGCACCGGCGTATTTCAACTGGCGTGGCTCGCCGAGCATATCGAGGCGTAGCTGCACGGCATCTTGTTTTGTAGCGACGGCGATTTCATCGATGAAACTTTGCGCGGCGAACACGTGAAAGGCGTCGGTCGATTTGCGCCGCCAACCGCGCGGCATTCCGGACTTCACCGGGAAAAATGTCTTTTCGAGATTGGCGATAAGCCCCGCCGGGAAATCGTCGGCTTCCAGACAGCCGACATAAATCGGATCATTCTTCATCGCCGCATCGCGATAGTTGCGTGGCGTCGCCGCGCAACGATGCGACCATCCGGTCAGCTTTTTCTTCTTGTCGAAGGTCGCCGTCAAAGCATGCACGCCGAAGGGCCGATAGAAATCGTGTTGCAGATCGTCGTCGCGCGTCCACAAAAGCTTGATCGGTTTTTTCGCCGCTTTGGCGATCAACACGGCCTCGGCGACGAAATCGTTTTTCATGCGCCGGCCAAAACTTCCTCCCACGCGCGTGAGCCGAATATCGATCGCGTTGCGTGGAATGCCGGTGAGATTGCTCACCAACGCCGAGGCATCGCTGGGCTCTTGCAGCGACGCGATCAGCAACGCTTTGTCGTTGTCGATCGAAACCAACGCGCCCAACGTTTCCATCGGCGTGTGGGCGAGAAAGGGCATTTCGTAGCGCGCGTCCCATCTCGTCGCCGCTTGTTTGCGCGCTTTGGCGAAATCGCCGTCGGTGCGCACGGTCACGCCGTCGACGTTTTTGTCGAGCAGTGCGTTCGCGGCCGTCGCTAGCGCGTTCGTCGATTCGCTCGACCAAGGCCCTTGTTTCCAGTCGACCTTCAATTTTTCGCGACCTTTCAGCGCGGCCCAAGTCGTCTCGGCGACGACGGCGACACCGGTCGCCAATACGCCGTTGAACGGATCGCCCGGTTTCGGGCCGGGAATCATGATGACATCTTTCACGCCGGTGATTTTTCGCGTCTCGCTGTCGTCCACTTTGTCGACACCGCCATCGAGATAAGGACAGCGCAGCATCACGGCATAAAATAAACCCGCGATATACGCGTCGCTGCCATATTCGGCGCGGCCCGTCACGATATCGCGCGCATCGACGGTCTTTGTCGGTTTGCCGATGATCGCGAACTGCTCCGGATTTTTCAGTGGCAGCGCGTTGGTCGGCGCCGCGACCGTGCTAGCCGCGGCGGCGAGATCGCCATACGTCGCGCGTCGTCCATCCGGCGCGAAGACAGTGCCCGATTGCGTGCGCAATGCGCTGGCCAGCAAGTTCCACTGATTTGCCGCTGCCTGCATCAGCATCGCGCGCGCCGCCGCGCCCGCTTGGCGCAGCTCGGTCCATGCGGTGGGAATGCCGTCGTCACGGTCCGAAGAATTTTTTTCCGACTCTTCGAAGCTGTAGGGCAATTGCTCGACGCGAACGCGATTCCAATCGACATCGAGTTCTTCTGCAACGAGCATCGGCAATGACGTCTTCACGCCTTGGCCAACTTCGATGCTTCGCGTGCCGATGATGACAGTGCCGTTTTTTTCGATGCGGATGTAAGGTCCGACGGACGCGGGCTCTTGCCGCGCGCCCAGATACGGCAGCGATTCTTGCGCTGGTGCGAGGCGGATCAGCAGCGCACCGGAAGCTGTCGCCGACGCGATGAGAAATTGACGGCGCTTCACTTCTTTTCCTCGCGCATCGCATCGGCCGCGCGCTTGATTGCGTTGCGAATGCGCGGATAGGCTCCGCAGCGGCAGAGATTGGAGATCTTGTCGATGTCGTCGTCGTTTGGATGTGGATTGCGGCCGAGCAGATCCGCGGCCGCCATGATCTGGCCGGCCTGGCAGAAGCCGCATTGGATGACGTCTTCGTCAATCCACGCTTGTTGCAGCGGATGCAACTCGGCGCCGCCAAGGCCTTCGATCGTCGTGACGGTGTGATCGGTCAGCGTTTTCACGGGCGTGAGGCAGGAGCGTTGGGCCTTGCCGTCGACTAGCACGGTGCACGAGCCGCAGTACCCGGTGCCGCAACCGAATTTCGTGCCGGTGAGGCGCAAAACGTCGCGCAGGTACCAAAGCAATGGCATGTCGGGATCGCCGTCGAAAAAATAAGAGCGGCCGTTGATACGCAGTGGGAGCGTTTTTTCGAGGGCGCTCGGTGCGACTTCCGGAACGGGCGTCGGCTTGGTGTGGCGGACTTCCGGTTCGGGAATGGGCGCGGGTGGGGTGCGGCGGGGTTGGTCGTCGGGCATGGGTCCATTTTGCCTGAATTTCGCGGGGCTTTACGTGGAAGAAGTGCTTTCACTCGACTTCG
>CAZZWP010000083.1:0-13512 GCA_964657965.1 uncultured Rudaea sp.
TTACTTCTTTGCACGAGCAAAGAAGTGACTCGCTCGCGCAGCGAGTGAAAGCTCTTACATTCGGCACCAAAAGATCAAAGACAAAAGCTGGATTCCAGCTTTCGCTGGAATGACAAGCGCAGAAGCAAACTCATTACGTTCCGCCTCGCAGAAATGACAAGCTAAACAAACGCCGCCACCATCACCCGTTTGCCATGCTTCAACTGCTCATATCCATCATCCGGCACCGCCAAAACTTCCGCCCGAGAAAACCCAACCGCCCGCAACAGCCACAACAACCCTTCGGTGCTCGGTGCCAGACAAACGCCGGTAACACTCGCCTCCGGCGCATGCGTCTCATCAATCTCGTCGATGATCCCGAAACACCCTTTCAACGGCCGCACGTATTCGTAACTTCCCCAATCTACCATTCCCGACAAATGCGGCACGACTTGCGTCTCGATCACACACGCGCGTTTGCATAACGAGCGCGCGACGCGCAACGCACCGATAGGATTTTCCAAGTGATATAACAACCCGAACATCAGCACGAGATCGTGCTTCCCATCGCGTTTCGGATCGAGTGCGAAAACGTCCGCGCGGCGCGCCGTCAGATTGCGATGTCCATAAATCTTCGCAAGCAGATTGGCGTCGGCCACATGTTCCTCGCGCGCATCGACGCCCGTTATGAATCCGAATCCGGCGCGCGCCAGTTGAAGCGAGAAAAAACCCTGATGGCATGCCAGATCGATCGCGCGCAATTCCGAGCGCGATGTGAAATTCGTTTCCAGAAACGTATCGAGCATGCGCGCGCGCGTCACGTGGATCGCATCAACGCGTCCGCCGTGCGTGCTCGGCAACGTGCGGCCATCGGGCAACGTCAATGGGTAAAACCAGGATTTCGCCATGGCCGAGTCGGCCAACTGGCGGATGGACTCGTCTGACATCGGAACGTCCGCGAGAAACTTGAGGAATGACGAAAGCGGAAGTTTAGCGGCAACGAGCGCCGCGATCAGCCCATCGCGGCGGCGACGAGATGCTCGATCTGGCCCAGATTCGGAATTACCGCCTGATCGTCGCGCACCAGGACTTGCGCATGCACGCCGGGCGGATGTTCGCTTTCGTCGCCGGTCGGGATGAGTAAATCCGGCGTGATCGTCGTCAAGCGTGGAAACCCTTGCGCGAGCATGGCGAGAAACGGCATTTTCGCATCGCCGCCGAGCGCTTTTAGCACGGCGACTTTCGCGTTCGAGTAACTTTCTTCTTTCACGCTACCCGACAACATCGAAAACGAAAACAACGGCAAGCGCCAGCCGCGCCACGACAAGCGACCAAGCAGCCATGCCGGCGCATTCGGAATTTTTTCCGGCGTCGCGTACGTGATGACTTCGGCGACCGTAGCGTTCGGCAACAGCACACGACCACCGGTGACCGGGATCATGACGCCGCGAATTTCGCGCGTGGAATGTTCAGCCATGTTCGATCCTCACCCGTTGCCGAAATCGGCGATCATTTTCGCCGCGAGCTGCGCCGGCGAACCGGTAAACGTGACGACGCCCGCTTCGCGCGCACCGTCCACCATCGAGCTGATGACGCACGTGTCCGGATCCTGCACCCAAACGACGCCGCCTTTTTCCTTGATGCGTTTGCTGCCTTCCACCGCGTCGTGCGCCATGCCTGAAAAGACGATGGCACCGGCGTCTGCGCCGAACTGATCGGCCACGTCGGTCAGCACGAGATCGATCGACGGGCTGTACGGCGGCTTTTCAGGCAAGTGCGCAAGCGTTACGACGCCGTCGCGATCGACTTGCAGACGATGCGTCGTCGGCACGATCAGTACTTCGCCGTGACCGACATGCTCGCCGTGCGTGGGATTGCGCACCGTCAACGCGATCGCTTTACGCAGTTGCGTCGACATCAATTCGAGGAATTCCTCGCCCATGTGCTGCGCAAGGATGAACAACACCGGGAATCCGGACGGCATCGCCGTGAGGAAATCGCGGACGGCTTCTGGGCCGCCGATCGATGCGCCGAGCACGAAAACTTTTTGCACGCCAGCCGTAACCGGGCCGGGGCCTGCGGTCTTTATTTTTTCAGCCGGTCGACTGCCGTCGAGCCACGCTTCACTTTCATAGGCGGCTTGGCTTTGCGGTGCGACGGCTTCTTCCATCGGCACGAGTTCGAGACTCAAGCCGCCGTCGGTTTTCGGCAATGTCGCTTGCTGTTTGGCCGTGCCTGCATCGACGGCGGGCGCCAGATAATCGGCCGTGGAGATTTTTTCCACCCCGAACGGCGCAGCGGATTTTTCGTCAGCGCTATCGGATTCGGGACCCAGATCGTCCAGCGACCAGTCCGGCGGCAACACGGGCGCCGCGGCTTTCGTTTGTTCCGCCGTCGGACGCGTGGCGGGTTTGAATGTCGAATCGTGCGCTTCGGGGACGTCGGCGGCCGCGACATCGAGCTGATCGAAAATCGCCGGGAATTCTTCGTGAAGTTCAGTCACGTTCGCGTCGCCCAGCGAGATGTCGTCGTCGGACAACTCGAAACTCTCGCTCACCGGCTGCGACGACGGCGCGGACAAATCGTCGAGATCGAAGTCGGACGGCAAACCGACGTCGAGATGACCGCTCGATGGTTTAGCCGTGTCGGCGGCGGCGAACAGCGCATCGAGTTCGGCGGCGAAAACGTCGTCCGCGCGTTCGTGCTGTTCTTGCGGTGCGGTGGGACTCGCAGCGGGAATTTCTTTCGTCGGTGGTTCGGCCGCGGCGGAATCTGCTCCCTCAGCGAATTCGCCGAGTTCGACTACGCCCAAATCGTCTACCGCCGCCGGTTCGTCGACACGAAACTCTTCCGGCAAAGGCATTTCGACTGTCGGTCGTTCGGAAACCGGTTTCGATACTTCGGGTATCGGCGCGTCGGCCTTCGGTGCCTCGACTTTCGGCATGGCGGCCTTTTGCGGTTCCATCTCCCAACTGCTCGGCTTTTCGGCCACCGGCACGCCGGACGCCGACGTTTGCACGGGCGTCGGCACCGCTTGCGCGCCGGGTGGACGCGGCGGTGTGGCGATGTCCGGGCGGCTCAAGATCTTCGATGCAAGGTTACGCGCCCAGCGCGCGTGATCCCAGCCTTGCAGCGCCTCGGTGACATTGGCTTCGTTGAAGACGACGTTGTAATCGCCGGCGTCGAGCACGTCGTAGAGTTGATCGATGTAATCGTCGCTGTCGGTACCCAAATTCACGACGACGGTACGCGCGCCGGAACTCTCCAGCGCATCGCGATCGATACTGGCGGCGGCGGTTTCATAGACGACGTCCGCACCGAGTTCGTTCAGTGCATCGCGAAGCTGAGTGCCGTGCTGACTGGTGGGATACAACAGAGCGACACGCATGTCGCCGCTGTCTTGGATTTTAGGCACGAGACAACCTCAACGTTTCCTGCACATTGCGCAACAAATCGGCCTCCTGGTAGGGCTTGCCGAGATAACGTTCAACGCCGATCTCAAGCGCGCGTTGACGATGCTTCTCACCGGTACGCGACGTTATCATGATGATCGGCACGAGTTTGAGACGCGGATCGTTTTTCATGTACGTGGCAAGCTCGTAGCCGTCCATGCGTGGCATTTCGACGTCGAGCAGCACGATATCCGGTACTTTGTCCTGCAGTTTTTCTACCGCGTCCAAGCCGTCCTTCGCCGTGATCACTTCCATGTCGTTGCGTTCGAGCACGCGCGTGGTGACCTTGCGCATCGTGATCGAATCGTCGACGACCATGATGAGCGGTTGC
This sequence comes from uncultured Rudaea sp., assembly GCA_964657965.1. Lineage (GTDB taxonomy): Bacteria > Pseudomonadota > Gammaproteobacteria > Xanthomonadales > Rhodanobacteraceae > Rudaea. The sequence continues at coordinate 3,763 of CAZZWP010000083.1, forward strand.
GCACGGGTCTCAGGAAGCGGCTGCGGCACGGGCGCGACAGGCGCCGGCATTTCGCCCGCTTCGACGCGATCGCGCAACGCGGCACTGCGACGCACGAGCGGCGCCAGATCGAGAATCATCACGACCGAACCGTCGCCCATGATCGTCGCACCGAAAATGCCCGGCACCGAACTGATCTGCGGACCGACCGATTTGACGACGATTTCGCGCGAACCGATCACGCCATCGATACGCACCGCGGCACGCTGATCGCCGGTGCGCGTCATCAGCAGCGGCAACTGCGTTTCGTCGCTGATGCGCGACGGCGGCACGTTGAGGAGTTGCGACAATTCGTAGATCAGGAATTCGTCGCCGGCGTACGTGTACATCGGATTCGGCATGTTCATGCGACGCGCCAAATCGTCGCGCGCGATACGAACCACACCTTGCACGGACGACATCGGCACGGCATATGTCGCTTCGCCGAGACGCACGAGAATCGCCTGTGTTACCGCCAACGTGAACGGCAAGCGAATCGTGAACGCCGATCCGGATCCCAGCGTCGAATCGATGGCGAGCGAGCCGCCGAGCTGTTTGATTTCGTTGTGGACGACGTCCATGCCGACGCCGCGTCCCGCCAGCTGCGTCACCTGTTCGGCGGTGGAGAATCCGGTTTCGAGAATGAATCCGTAGAGATCGCGATCGGACAGCTGCGCGTCCGGTTTCAGCAACCCGCGCTCGATGGCTTTGCGGCGGATCGCATCGCGATCCATGCCTTTGCCGTCGTCGGACACTTTGAGCACGACTTCCGTCGCCTCGCGGCTCACGTGGATCGACACGGTACCTTCGGACGGCTTGCCGGCGGTCGCGCGATCTTCGGGCGATTCGATACCGTGCGCGAGCGCGTTGCGCAGCATGTGCTCGAACGGCGCTTTCATGCGCTCAAGCAGGTTGCGATCCATTTCGCCTTGCGCACCTTCCACTTTCAGCTGCGCGCGTTTGCCGACTTCTTGCGCCGCCTGCCGCAACGTGCGGCGCAGCGACGGCACCAGCGAATCGAACGGCACCATGCGCGTACGCATGAGGCCTTCCTGCAAATCCGAACTGACGCGCGATTGTTGCAGCAGCAATGTTTCGGACTGGCGCGTGAGATCGTCGAGCAAGCCTTGAATCGAAACCAAGTCGGACACCGATTCGGCCAGCGCGCGCGACAACTGCTGCAGCTGGCTGAAACGATCGAGTTCCAATGGATCAAATACGGTGTCACCCGCTTCGTGCTGCTCGCGTTGATAGCGCGACAAGATCTGCGCTTCGGTTTCGAGTTCGAGTTTGCGCAACTGATCGCGCAAACGGCTGACGGTTTGTTCGAATTCGATCAGGTTGAAACGGAATGTCGAAATCTGCTGTTCGAGGCGCGACCGATAAATCGAGACTTCGCCGGCATAGTTCACAAGGGAATCGAGCAAATCCGAGCGCACGCGAATCATTTCCTGCGGCGCACGCGATTGCGGATCTTCTTCTTCGATCAGCGGCAAACGGACCGGACGTGCCGGCGTAGCCGATTTTGCGACCGGCGTCGGCGCGGCTTGCGGCGCGGGCGTTTCGGCGACGACAGGTGTCGCGGGCTTCGATTCCTCTGCCCGCGGCGCCGGCGTCGCAGGCGCCGCGGCCGGCACATCGCCGGACACCAAGCCTTCGAAACGCGCGATGGCGTGTTCGGGCATCGCAATCGCTTGACGATGCGCGACACGCTGAACCAGACCGTGCAGACGATCGTAGCCGCGTTCGAGCGAATCGACGGTGATGCGATCCATCACGCGACGGTTTTCACTGATCGATTCGAGCAGCGACTCCATCGCATGCGACAGGTCGCCGATCGGCGCCAGGCCCGCCATGCGAGCGCCGCCCTTCAACGTGTGCAGATCGCGCTGCATGCCGGTGACGAGATCGCGATCCTGCGGTGCTTCGCGCAGTTTCGCCATGAGCGAATCGGAGTGATCGAGAATATCGGCGCCTTCCTGCACGAAAATTTCGAGCAGGTCTTCGTCCATGTCGGGCAATTCCAGCTTGCCGTCGGGTTGGTTGTCGTCGGCGAGCGGCGGCAAATCTGGCAAATTGTGTGTCGTTTCGAATTCTGTTTTGGCGGCGGCGTGCGCTTCGTCGTAGGCGGTGGGCGCGGCGATCTCTGCCACGTCCGCCAACGACGTTACTTCCGGCATCGAATCGAAGGCGATGATGGTCTCTTCGATCTGATCGGCCGATGGCTGCTCGGCTATCGGCTGATGCGCTTCGCGCTCTTCGACGGTGCCGGGTTCTTCGACCGGCGCTTCGTCGATGACGAGATCGTCGAACGACAACAATTCGGTTTCTTCCGGAGCGACCGGCCGTTCGGCTTCGCGCTTGGCCTCGGCGGCCGCCTCTTCCTCGGCCTGGCGTGCCATCTTTTCTTCGATCTCGCGAACTTGCGCTGCCGCCGCTTCATCGGCCGCGGCTTTTTCGCTTTTCTCTTTGGCGTCGAGTTCGCGGATGAAGGCCGCGGTGAGATCGTCTTCGTTGTGGAGCTCGATGCTTTCCTGGCCCGCAGATGCGGCCGGGAGCGACTCATCAGACGTCGATTCGATCGACGGCAAACTGTCGAGCGACGATGTCTCGAATTCGATCATCGCGTCGGCGCCGGTTGCGCCTGCGGTGGCTGGCGCGCTGGCCTCATCGTCGGCGAGCGAGAACAGCGTGTGCATCATTTCCGATTCGGGAAGCGTGTCTCGCAACTGCGTGACGCGCGCTGCAAGGTCGTCCGAATTCGGCAGTTGCGGATTGTTGGATTCCAACTCGGCCAGCACGCTGGCGGCTAGTCTGGATGTCTCGGTCAGTGCGGCGACGCCGGCCGCGTCGGGCGGCTGTTGGCGCGCGCGCAGGCGTTTGACATAACCCTCCAACGGCGCGAGCACTTGACTGATCACCGGAATATCGACCATGGCGATGGCGCCATTCAAGGTGTGCACGGCGCGCAATAACGGTTCGGTCGTCGGCAGTCCGGGCGACGCTTTGAGATCGGCCAGATAGGTGTCGATCGTGTCGAGATGCGCGGCCACTTCGCTCTTGAGAATGTCGAATAACACCGGATCGATGTTGGGTAGCGGTCCGGCGATGAGTTCGTTTTCGTCGAACAAATTGAGGTCGGCGCGCGAATCCGCGTCATCGGTGGACATGCTAAAGGCGCGATCGATGTCGAGATCGGCATTGGCTTCAGTAAGCGGTGGTGAAGCGATGAAATCCGCAGCGGGTGCCCCGGCTTCAAGCGGCGGCGTCGGTTCTTCGACAACCGGAACGAGTCGGCGCACGACGCGTTTGACTTTCTTCATGCGCTGCGACGAACCGCTGCGTACCCACGCTTCTTCGCCATTGGCGATTTTGTCGGCGACGTCCATGATCGCGCCAATATCCGATTTCGGCGTGCCTTCGCCGCGCAAGGCGGATAGTAATTCCGGCAGCACGTCGATCGCGTTGTCGACCAGCGTCGTCATGCACGCGCTCGGCGGGATCGTCTTGTCGAGCACGCGATTGAGCATGTTCTCGACTTTCCAGCTGAATTCGCCCAGCGCGATCGCACCGACCAGACGGCCAGAACCTTTCAGCGTGTGGAAGGAACGGCGAATGGGTTTGAGCTTTTCGAAATCGTTCAGATCGGCTTTCCAGCCCGGCAGGCTGCGATTCAAATTGTCGATTTCGTCTTGTACTTCTTCAACGAACACTTCGCGGATTTCTTCGTCAATATCGTCCGACGGAATGGCGGTGAAGCTCGCGTTGGCTATCGGCGACGACGCATCAACATCCGGTACTTCCTCTTCGATTTCTTCTTCGACTTCCACATAACGCACGCTCGGCGCCGGCGTCGCCGTCGCTTCGGTTTCGGCCAGACGCAACCCGCCCAGATCGTGTTCTTCCGGCTGCGGCGTGTGCGCTTCACCGACGATCAAATCTTCGAGTCCACGACCGGGTGCGATTTCGACGTGCGGTGGTTTGATGTCGTCGATTTCTTCCTGCGATTGAATAGGCGCCGAAACGCTCTTTTCGACATCATCGCCCTGCGTGTCGTGACCGACGCGAGCGAGATACGCATCGAGGCTTTCATCCGGCAAATCGATGCTCGGCATCTCGCCGGCTTCGAGAGAATAGGTTTCTTCTTCGAGTTTGAGACCACGCTCGCCGGACGCGGGCATGTCCGTGCTCCAGCGCGGGAACTCGCCGTCTTGCGCATCGGCGCTCGCCACGGTGGGAGACGCGGTGACGCTCGGCGTGGAAAACGACGAGCCAAATGCTGGCGTCGACGAAATATCGCTGCGCGACGGTTCGCGCGATGCGCCGGACGGTCCCCTGTCCGGCGCGGTGGGCGAAGGCGACGAGCCGCCGCCGTCGTCTTGCGGCACGGGCCAATAGCCGAGCGACGTCAAGCTTTGGCGCGTGACATCGAGAATCTTTTCGCGGCCACCGCGCTGTTCGCGCGTGGCTTCCATGTAGTACTCGATCGAGGCGAGCGCGTCGGCGAGTTTGTCCATCTGTTCGACGGTCGGCACGCGGCGATGACGCAGCAATTCGACTTCGACGAAACGGACAATGCCATTCATCAGTTGCGCGGGCTCGGATAGATTGAGCATGCGCAAGGCGCCTGCGATTTCTTCGAGCAGACGTGGAATCGGTTCGACGCGCGCGTGATCCCACGGCGATTCGATGAACGCGACGATATCCTGCTTGGCCTGCGTGATGTTGACCGACGCCTCTTTCATCAGCGCGTCGAGAATCTTGCGCACTTCGGCTTTCGGCAGTTCCAGTTCCTGACCGGGCCGCGATTCGGCTTCGGTGCTCGTGTCGGCACCGAGGCGCTCGATGTGGTCGTCGAGCGAGGCTTCGACATAAAGCAACGCACCGGCGACATCGAGCAGCGCGCTCTCGTCGGCGGGACGCGTCTTGTTGCCGATTTCCTCGACGATCTTGCGCTGATCGAGTACGACGCGACGCGGCACGCCGAGACCGAGCATACCGAGCGTGTCGCCGACGCGGTCGAGGACATCGGCTTGCGCCATCAGGTCGGCCGGATCGCCATTTTGCGAACGCAGGAAAATATCGAGCGCTTCCTTCACGCGCATCAAATCGTCTTTGATGGCAGCGGAAACAGTGTCGAGCAAGGTGCGGTTGTGGCCGGAGATCGAACCTTTGGCGTGTTCGAGCTCTTTTTCGCTCGGCAACAACGTGTCGAGTTTGTATACATTGCGAATTTCTACAGCGCGCTCGCCGGACGCGGCCGAGTGCGCGATGTAATACAGCAAATTCTTCGTCAGCTCGACGGGCGGCGCACTGCGGAAACTTGCTTCGCCGCCGTCGACGAGGCGTTTGATTTCACGATCGACCTTACCGAACAGCAGTTTCAGCGATACGTTGGTTTCCATCGCGCCCGACGCGACGCTTTCCAACACACCGGAAGCTACCCACCATAAACGCTGGCAATTTTCTTCGGTGCATGCCGCGCGCAAACGATCGAGCACGCCGGTCAGGCGCTCGAGTTGCAATGCGGGCTGATCGTCGCGAATCCAGCGCAGTAGCGATAACTGAAACGCCGTGCGCAGACGCGCGGCCTCGGATTTCAATTCCATTTCCGGCATTCCGGCGCCGGTCGACGCCGGCAACGGTGCGGAAAGATCGGGCGAGAACAGAACCGATTCGCTCAGCAGTTTTTCGCCGCGCGTCGCGCGCAGATCGTTCAATAGCGGCAGCAAAACGATCGGAATATCTTTGTGGCCGCTCTGCAAGCGTTCGAGATAATCCGGCAACTGCACGATGCCGCGCATCAGCACGGCATACGTTTCGTCCTGCGGTTTCAATTGACCGTCGAGCAGCGCGAGCGCGACGCGCTCCATTTCTTCGACGACCATCGCGGCGCCATACAGTTCGACCATGCGCAGCGTTCCCTGCACCTGATGCAGGTAGGTGGCGCAGAAGCGCATGAGGCTGGAATCGGCCGGATCTTCGACATAGGCCTCGAGTGCCTGACGCGACTGCTTGAGCGTCTCGTCGAGTTCCTGTTTGACCCAGTTCAAGGTCGTGAAGTCGATGCCGTCTTGAAGTTTCATAGCGCTGATCTCGAAATAATTCGTTTCAACTGTCGCGCAGATACGCGAGCACGTGGCGATGTTCCACGCGCCGCAATCTCGGATTGGCGAAGTTCGTCACTTCGCCGGGACCCAGCATCAGCAACCCGCCGGGTTTGAGCAAATTGGCCAGTGCGGCCAGCAATTCGCGGCGCCGTTCGCGCGCGAAATAAATCAGCACGTTCTGGCAGAAAATCAGATCCAGCCGTTTCATCGGCGCGGTGGCGGCGTCCAGCAGATTGAACGACGCGAATCCCACCCGCTTGCGCAACGGTTCGACGATGCGGAACGAATCGCGATCCATTTCCTCGCAGTAATTCCTGCGGTAGTCGTCCGGAATCTCGTCGAACTTGGTCGCCGGGTAAAGTCCCGCGCGACCAACGGCTAACGCGGGAAGACTGACGTCCGTCGCGGTCACGCCGAAATACGATTTCGAACCTTTGTGCGCCGGCAAATGCCGATGCAGCACCATCGCCAACGTGTACGCTTCCTCGCCGCTGGAGCAACCGACACTCCATGCGTGCAAGCCCGTCGCGGCACGCGCTGCAACTTTCGGCAGCCATTGCTCGGCGATGAATTGCAGCGAGGGCATATGCCGGAAAAAATGCGTTTCGTGAACGGTCAGACGATCGACGAGCGTCGTCCATTCGATCGCGCCTTCCGGCACTTTTTGCAGATCGGAAAAATAATCCTCGAAGCTGGCGCGATTCGTCTCGCGCATCCGCGCGCGCACGCTGGTGACGAGAAAGGCTTTGCGCGTCAGCGGCACCACGACACCGGTGCGCTTCTCGAGCATGTCCGCCCAGCGCGCGAATTCCGCATCGTCCATGCTCGGCATGGGCGTCGACGGTGACCAATTGCCGGCGGAGACCACCATGATCGCTATCCAAAAGCATGACTGCGTGCGCCGACCGCCCGTGGGCTGCGTGAGTCGTGTTCATGCGAGTCGACCGACGCATCCGGGAGCGCTGGCTTACGCCGGCAGCTTGAAGTCCGCGACGGATCGGCGCAAGTCCGCGGCGAGCTGGGCCAGGTTGCCGATCGACTCGGCCGTCTGGCTCGCGCCGACCGAGGTCTGCGTCGTAATTTCCTGAATCACGTTCATCGTCGCCGAAATATTTGTCGCCGCGGCCGACTGCTGACGCGCCGCTTCGGAGATGTTCTGAATCAGGTCCGCCAAATCGTTCGACACTTTTTCGATTTCGCCCAGCGCCAAACCGGCGTCTTCGGCGAGTCGCGCGCCGGACACCACTTCGGCCGTGGTCTGTTCCATCGAGGTGACGGCTTCGTTCGTATCGGCCTGAATGGTTTGAACCAGCGTTTCGATTCGGCGTGTGGCACCGGAAGCGCGTTCGGCGAGTCGCTGCACTTCGTCGGCGACGACCGCGAAGCCGCGGCCCGCTTCACCGGCAGACGCTGCTTGAATCGCGGCGTTCAAGGCCAGAATGTTGGTCTGTTCGGCGATGTCGTTGATCAGTTCGACGATCGATCCAATTTCCTGCGACGACTCACCGAGGCGTTTGATACGTTTCGATGTTTCCTGGATCTGATCGCGAATCGAATCCATGCCCTGAATCGTTTGACGCACGATGCCGGCGCCTTTCGCGGCGATCTGCACCGAGCGCTGCGCGACGTCCGCGGATTCGGCGGAGTTCTTGGACACCTCATCGATGGAGACGGCGATTTCATTGATCGCGGCCGAGGCCGACGTGATCTGCTGCGCCTGATGTTCGGCCGCTTCGGCCAGGTGCATGGCGGTCGCCTGCGTTTCTTGCGCCGATGTCGACACGTGCATAGCCGTGTCGTTGATCGTGGTGACGAGTGAGCGCAACGCTTCGACCGCGAAGTTCACCGAGTCGGCGATAGCGCCGGTGATGTCTTCGGTAACCGTCGCGCGGACGGTGAGATCGCCTTCTGCGAGCGATCCCATTTCGTCGAGGAGCCGCAAAATAGCTTCCTGGTTACGCTGATTCAGTTCGGCCGTGACTTGATAGCGTTGACGCTGCCCGCGAATCTGGCTCGCGACGATCAAGACGACAAGAAAGATGGCGATCAATGCGGCGACGGCGCCGAGCAAGAGATTCGGGAATGCGCGAGTACCTTGCAGCTTGCCGATTTCCGTTGCGACCGGGTCGGCTTTCAGCAGCATCGTCTGACTGTCGATGGACGCTTGATCGGCGGCTTCTTTCACGACTTGCAAGGCCGACGCGGAATCGAGAAGTTTTTTGACCGGGTCGCCGACGAGCGCGTTCCAACCGTCATTGATCTCGACCAGAATTCCTTTCGCGTTAGCATTGTCCATCGCGCGAATGTTCAAGTCGGGATTGCCGCTGATCAGACCCGTTAGCACCGCGCCATAGAGCTGCGCGTCGCGCTGCAAACCTTCGGCGGCGATCTGCCCTTGCTCACCGCCTTGAAGAATCGATTGCACGCGACGCTGCATGCGGTCGGCAAGCAGTAATTCGCGCGACGCAATTTGTACTTGCAGCGGCGAACCGTTGCGCTCGGCCAGAATCTTCACGACTTCTTCCATGCGCGAGTTCAACAGCGGCATCTTGTCGTTGAATTCTCCCGCCGTCTGCGCGGTGCTCAGCACTTGCTCTTTGCCGTCGAGAATCTTGGTGGCGTTTAAGTTGAGCGGCGCCCATGCTTTGTCGAGGTCGCTGATCTGCGCGCTGGCGCCGGAATCGGCATACCCCTGCATGCCGGTGGATGAGTCGCCTTTCTCGAGCTTGGTGAGCAGCTCGTCGATCGAGTTGCGGGTTTGTTCCAGACTCTTGAACGCGAACGTGTTGCCACCTGCCGCGTCGTTCGCGACTTTCGACAGCTGCTGCGACAGAACCTGGATCTTCGTGACGAGAGCGGAGGCCTTCGCATCTTGTGACGCGTAGTACGTTAGGAAACCGAAGTCCGCCACCGCGAACAATATCGAAATGATCAACAGAACGACGAAGAGCGTGTTGGCGCCCGTTCGTTCCTTACCGCCGATCGTACCGGTTGTAACGCTCATAACTCACCCCTTGACTGCATTTGCTTGAGCATCGGCGTTCAAGCTGCCGCCTGCACGAAATCGGGGCTGCGCACGAGGGCCGCCATACTGAAATGGCCCCATTGCACTTCGCCCAACGGATATTTCTCGCCGATATAGCGGCTATAGCGTTCGTCGTCTTCGCCGACGGCGTCGGCACGCTGTTCTTCGGAAAAATTGCGCTGACCCAATACTTCGTCGATGAGTAACCCGACGCTGCCGCCGAGTTGACGCACGAGCAACACGCGGCTCGCGTCGGTCAGCAACGTACGTTCGCCTTCGAGATACTGCTTAAGATCGATCACCGGCACGAGGTTACCGCGCACGTTGGCGACGCCGAGCAGCCACTGCCGCGTGCCTGGCACGAGCGTCAACGGCGGTTGCGTCAGAATTTCATTCACTTCGTTGATGCTGCTGACCATGTAACGCGTACCGATACGGAAACCGATGCCGCGCCAAAGTCCCGGCGCTTCGATCTGTTCCGGCAAACCGGCGGTGTGCGCAAGACTGCGGCGTTCGAAATCGGCCAGCGCTTCGAACGGCGTGAATTGCTGCATGTCGAGCACGGATGCCATGCGTCAGCTCAGAAGTTTCTGGATG
>CAZZWP010000084.1:0-13334 GCA_964657965.1 uncultured Rudaea sp.
CGTCTAAGCAACGCGGCGTCGGTCGACAGTGCTCTCGGCCGATTGGTCGCTCGGCAGCGTACGTTAAATATTTGATTTTGATTTGGGAAATGAACGCCGTCCATTCAGTTCACTCGGTTGTGGGAACCTCAGAACACCGCGTGGTCTCCTCGCTCAGTCACCGCAATGCCGCTGACTAGATCAGCGTAATGGTCGAAAAGCGTTTCGGTGCCAGTGGATGGCGTCGCGTCTGCATCGTATAAGCCCGTCTGCGAATTGATTGCCAACATGGATTCGGTGGCGTAGTAGCGACCGATGCGGGCGAATTCTGCCTTCTCCGCAAATGACGGAAGCACACGCCCGAGCATTGCCAATCCGCCGATAATGCCGTCAAGCATCGCGACGGGCACGTGACGAAAACGTGGCGGACGATTGAACAACGCGAACAGGCACTCGCCTTGCTGGCGTGGCGTAATGGCGCCGCCTGGTCCGCCGATGGGCAACACGCGATTGCGAAGCGTTTCGTTATCTAGACAATCAGCCAGATAGTCGGCAACGTCTTTGTCACTGATCGGCTTGCACGCAGTAAGGGTGCCGTCGCCAAATACCAAGTACGGTTTGCCTTTCCGTACTCGCTCGACTTGTCCCGATAATGATTTAAAAAATGCCGTCGGTCGCACTATCGAGTAAGCGAGTCCCGACTCGACGAGAACTTTCTCAAAGGCAAGCTTCGCATGCTGAAAGGCGAGTACCGGTTTCTGCACACAGATCGCGGACAGCAACACAACGTGCGAGACGCCAGCACGACGAGCGGCCTCAAGAGCACGAACATGCGCTTGGTAATCGATGGCCCAGGCATCCTTGGGCGCGCCCGTGCGTGAGGCAAGGCAGGACACTAATGCGTCGAAGCGCTCGCCCCGAAAGCAATCACGTTCAAGGGATGCCGGATCCTCGACATTTCCGATTCGCACGTCCGCCCCCACGAGCAAGCGTGCACTTTCGTCTGTTGCGAGACTTCCACCCATCCGCGCTCGCGCGCGGATGAAGCACACGACTTCGTGGCCGCGCGCAACGAGTGCGCGCACGGCGGCACGTCCAATCGTGCCGGTCGCCCCAAGCACAAGAACCCGTCGCGGCTGCGGTGGGGGCCGGTTCACTGCGGTTTTCGCACAGAGGGGTTGCGCATGGTTACTAGGTCGAGTCCTTTTTCATGATCGAATTTTCTTGTGGCGGAGAAAAAAATTGTTTACAAAAAAGTTGCGAAGTTCAAATTTGGCAAGCGTGTTCGATGAATGATTCTTGCTATGCGGCAATCTTAGGTGCAAGGAAAGATACTCGCTTACAGCCTATCGCTTGAACTAAGCAGCAAATGCCGTGAGTCGGTGAATTCTATGGCTGCAACACATCACGGCCGCTTTGATTGCGTTGAACCAAACGACGCCGAGGGGTCGTGCTGAAACTTTTTGATAAGAACTGAGATATCTCGCTGGTATTGATCCTCGGCGTTCACTCTCGCTGCACGCATCGTCTCGCGTGCTTGCTCTTGAAGCGCACTGTTGATGCGCAACTCCGACTGCACGATCAGCTGTCCCACAGGCGTGGAATAAAACTTGATCGCAGCACGAAGATCTGATTCCGACATCTGCGCGGCGTATTGCTTCGACGAAAAGGTTGTTATCGATTCAACTGTGACGTCGTTGCACACGGCAGTCTGATAGCGCAAATAAATCTTCTCCACCTCCGGCCAGTAGACGGAATCTGGCGACATGCCGCCGAAAGTTTCCGGGTGTTCGCGATACGAAACGGCCGCTGCGTCCGCGGCCATCGTTGCGCTGCTGCATCCTTCGACGTAGCCCTTAAACGCCTCTTCGACCCGCAGCAGCTTCGTTAGCTGTTGCGAGAGGACCCACTTGTCGCTCGTCGTGTCGGCGCAAACGGCCGAGCAAAGTATCAAACAACAAAGTGCTGCGAAGCGAACGATCATTTTGATGACTCCAGCCACGAGTATTATGAGAATAGCGCAAGGCTTTCAAACTTTATGCACGGCGGGGTCGGCGAAGTCGCGTCGGACGAGTGCCCTGTGGATAGGCGCTGACACTTCGCTCAAAACCTTTTAATGTTGGTGCAGGCGCGATAGATAGTAGAAGCGAACACTCCATACCGGTTCGGACTGTAGTCGACGGCTAGTCGCGTTGCAGACTGACGAAATTATTGACGACTAGATCAGATTGCGTCGATAGTGAATTCCACAAACACCGTCGCGCCAAAGAGAATGTTATGCCCAGCGAGCGCTGGTTACGGATCGAAATGTTGTTCGAAGAAGCCGTGGACCTGCCGACAGCGGAAAGGGATTTGTTGCTTTCACATCAGTGCAGTGACGATCCGGCGCTGCTGCGCGAAGTGCAAGAATTATTGGCCGCGCACGAGTCACGCGGTTTACTCGACGTCCCGCATGACGAGCCCGATGCATCGTTCGCCTCGTCGCTAATACCGGGAACGTGCCTCGGTCCGTGGCGTGTCGATGTATTGATCGGCCGCGGCGGCATGGGCGAGGTCTATTCGGCATGGCGCGCGGACGGCGCGTTCGATCAGCGTGTCGCATTGAAGTTGTTGCGCAGTGAAGCGGATATCCACGGCGTTCGTTTCCACGCGGAACGCAATATCCTTGCGCGCCTAGAGCATCCGGGCATCGCGCGCCTTCTCGACGGCGGCACCACTCCGCAAGGTCGTCCCTACACGGTGATGGAATTCGTCGAAGGTCGAACGATCGTCGACTATTGCAACGTGCGGGGCGCCTCACTCACCGAGCGGCTTACGCTGTTTTGCCAAGTGTGCGAAGCGGTCGCATTCGCGCATCGCAACCTCGTCATCCATCGCGACCTCAAGCCCGCCAATATCCTCGTCGATACGAACGGGACCATGAAGCTGCTTGATTTCGGCATCGCCAAGTTGCTCGACACTGCTGAGACGCAAGCCAGTGATACCACCGTCGCGCCCTTCACGCCCGACTACGCGGCGCCCGAGCAGCTCAACGGCGAACCGGTGACGACGGCGACCGACATCTATGCGCTCGGCGTCCTGCTGTTCGAACTGCTCACCGGCGAGCGGCCATGGCGCAGTGGCAACCTCCCCTACGTGCAGGTGGCCAAACGCATGTTGGATCGCGCGCCACCGTCACCGAGCCGCATTGCTTCGAATCGCGCGGAGTCACCCGTTGCCGCACGTCTGCTCGTCGGCGATCTCGACGCGATCGTTGCCAAATGCCTACGCCCGGAGCCGGCACTCCGCTACGAAACCGTCAGCGGACTCAAGCGCGACGTCGAGCGTCATCTGCACAACGAACCCGTGCTCGCGCGCGAAGGAGCCGGCGCTTATGTGCTCGGCCGTTTCGCGCGACGTCATCGATGGGCCATGGCCGGTGTGGCGGCGCTCATCCTCGCGCTCGCCGTCGGACTGGCCGGAACCACGTGGCAGGCGCGCCGCGCGGCGACACAGGCCGCACGCGCGACCGCTGCGCTCGACTTTGTCGAAGCTCTTTTCGATGGCGCCGACCCCGCTGTGGCCAAAGGCGCTGCGATCACCGCGCGCGATCTGCTCGACCGCGGCGCACAGCGTGTCGATCGCGAGTTCGCCGGGCAGCCGGCATTGCGCGCGCAACTCAAGCACACCATCGGAACGCTTTACCTGAAGCTCGGTCTACTCGATCGCGCGCGCGAGGAGCTCGACGCTGCGCTCGAACTCACGCCCGTGCGCGGCTCGGAGGAGTTGCGTTTCTCGCGTCTACTCGATCGTGCGCGCATCGATGTCGCCGTCGGCACCGCCGATCATGGACTCGCGCGGTTAGACGAAGCGGCCAGACTGGAGTCGGGCCTTGCCGACCCGATCCGCGCGGACATTGCGCTGTCGCGGTTGCGCGCCGAACTTCTCGCGCAGCGCGGCGACGACGCCGAGGCGATCGCGGCAGCCGCACACGCGTTCGCGGCGGCGACGGCGGCGTTCGGTGCCGACCAGCCGGATACGCTCGACGCGGGCGAGGCCTACGCGAGTCAGCTCGTCGAGGCGGGGCATGGCCGCGAAGCGCTGCCGCTGGCCGAAAACGCGGCGCGCCAGCGCGAAGCGCAGAACGGACGCGACGACCCGGCCACGTTGAACGCGCTCGACACCCTCGCCAACGTTCTGAAGGAAGTCGACCAGCTACCGCGCGCGTCGGCATTGGCCGACGACGTGCTCGAACGACGCACGCGCGTGCTCGGCGCCGATCATCCGGACACGGCAAAAAGCGATTTTCAGGTGAGCCAGATGCGTTATCGCGAAGGTCGCTACGCCGATGCCCGTGTTTTCGGTCAGCTCGCGGTCGATGTCCTGCGCCGGCACGACCCGACCGACCGCAGTTTGCTCGCCGCAGTACTGCACGAAAACGCCACCATCGACTACGAAATGGATCATCGCGACGACGCCGTGCGCGGCTATCGCGAAAGCAGCGCGCTGTTGAGCGAGCTGTACGGCCCCGATCATCGCGAGGTGTTGCGCGCGCAAGTCGTGCTCGCGATGGCGCTGCGCCACCGCAACCAGATGGACGAAGCGATCGGCCTGTTGCGTCATGTCGAACAGGTGCGCGCCGCGCTCGGCCGCGAGACGCCGGAACGTGTCGAGTCGCTGCGTACGCTCGGCGACACCGAAGTCGCGATGCACGATGCCGCGGCCGGCGTCAACGATCTGGAAGCGGCCGAACGGATGGCTTTGCACTTGTTCGGCGAAGACCACGAGAAGACACAGAAGACGCGCCTGCTGCTCGGCCGCGCGTATTTCGAGGCGGGCAAGACGGAGCAGGCGATCGACAAGATGAACGTCGAGTGCCGGCCTGGCGCGCGACGTGACGCAGCGTGCGCTGGACGGCTTGGAGAAAGCGCATCCGCAAGGCCATCCGGATGTCGCTACCGCGAAGGGATATCTCGCGCGCATCGAACTTGCGAATGGCGATACGCATCGCGCCGAACAACTCAGTCGCGAAGAGTACGAGTTCGAGCGCCAGCTTTATCCGGATCCGGCCAACTCACGCGTCGCCGAAACGCAGGGCCTGCTCGGCGAGTGCCTGATGGCGAATGGCAAACGCGATGAAGGTAGGCGCGCGCTGCAGAACGCGCTGGCCGTCGTCGAAAGCGCGCAGCCGACCAACAGGCATCTGCCGGTCTGGCGCACCTTGCTAACGGATAAGCCCCAGCCGGCCATCGCGCCATGAAAGTGATGCGGCGACCGGATTCGTCATGCCGCGCACGCGTCAACCGCCTACCGCGGAGTCGCGCATCGCCAGCGCGAGAATGTCGACGCAGCGGTGGCGTTTTTGGCGCGCCATAAATAACGACGTTGCAAGCCTGCCAAGCCAGTGCCTCGTCGCGGAATAGAGAAAGCGAAGTGTGTCGTCGGTTCGTTGGCGTGCAGCGAGTTGCTTATCCATGTGCGCTCCTGATCCATGCCGTGAAGTGATTTCGCGGCCTCTGATCAAGACAAGAAATGGGCGAGTTTCCGGCCAACTCGCGAATGGTGCTGAGGTGATCTGCTCGCGCTGAGAGGTGGCGCGGAACTACGAATCTCAGGTCGAGATCGTCACTTCACGTGGTCAGTTGCGAACGTAATTCGCGATAGAGCCATGCTCGCGCCAACGTCCAGTCGCGGCGCACGGTTCGTTCGGAGATTCCGAGCGCATAGGCGGTGTCGACTTCATCGTAGCCGGCAAAAAACCGGCACTCGATGACCTGCGCAAGACGTTGCGATTCGCCTGCGAGCCGATCGAGCGCCTCATTCAATTCGACGAGCGCCGTATCATCTGCGCTGGCGATGTCGTGGGTGCTATCCAGTGACAGCGCAGCGATACCCCCGCCGCGTTTCTGAGTCATCCTCGCGCTCGCGTGATTGAGCAACGCATGACGCATCGCCAACGCCGCCGCGCGCATGAAGTGCGCATCCGAATGCCAGTTCTCGCTCCCTCGAAGTCTAAGATAGCTCTCGTTGACGAGTGCCGTCGTTTGCAGGGTGTTGCCCGCGCCGACCCGGCGCCGCTCGCGATGCGCAAGGCGCTTTAAGTCTTCATAGAAAACCGGTGTCAGCTGGTCGGCCAGCGCGGTGACCGATTCCGCATGTTCCGGAATTTCTGGAAGCTCCTTGCGATGGGCCGGCGAACGATCCGTCATAGCCCGATCATAGCGAAAACGCGCGTGACACCGAGGTTAATGTGCCATTGGTGCGCGGCCTTAGCCGATTGAACGCCCCCGAGGTGTGACCTTACGTCGCGCGACGCGTCGGCACTATCGTATTTCGAAGCCGTCGGCGAACAGCGGCGGCAAGTAAGGCGCGAGCCACGTCATTTGCGGGGCGTCCACGGTGAAATTCGCTGTCGGTTCCAGCGTGAAAATATAGTCGCCCCACCACGGTCCCGCGGACCACCAACTCCAGCCGAGCCACACATCGTCGTTCGCCTTCATGAAGGCCAGTGCATCGGTGACGTCGGTCTCGCACCCGCTGTTGTTCGCGCCGGCGATTTCGCCGAGAAAGCCTTTGTAGCCGTTCGCGCGAAGCCACGTCGTGAAATCCTGCAGGCGCGCTGCGCCTGTGCCGGGTGTCGACACGCACGTGGCGCTCGTTCCCGATCCGTCCGAATCAAAATATTGATGCGCTTCGAATGCAAAATTGTCGCCGCTGTCGGTGATGACGAGCATGGCGACCGAGTTCGCCGTGCCGTAGTAGGTGTCATACCACGTCCACGCGCCGGTATAGCCGTTGCCCGGCACCAATATCAGTTGCGTGGCGCCGGCGGTGCGGATCGCGGCGATGGCGGCGTTGGCCGCGCTCGCCCACTGTTCGGTGGGCAAATCATGAGGTTCGTTCATCAGCCCAAAGATCACATTCGAATGGGTTGCGAAGTGCGTCGCCATGCGCGACCAGAAATCGGCGAACGCCGAGTTGGGCACGTCAACCGTTCCCACCACGTTGTCGTTGTATCGGGCGAAGTTGTGCGGATCGAGAATGACGCGCACACCCTTGGTTGCTGCCTGGCTTACGACGGCATCCAGACTGGCGAGATAGGTCGCATCGAGTGGGCTGTTCAACGCGTGCTGCATGCGCTCCCAGCGAAAAGGAACGCGAATGACGTTCATTTCGCGACTGGCGAAGTAGTCGATTTCCTGCGCAGTGGGCCATGTGTAGTCGGTGCCCAAAACGCCGGGAATCGCGTCGCCGAATTCTGCGCCCGACAAATTCACGCCGCTCAACCGGTTGTTGGCGTGCGCGAAAGACAGGGCAGCTCCGATGAGCGAGATCAACAGCAAAGATCGAGAGGTGACGCTCATCATGTTCTCCTGCGGCGCGTAGCGCGGTATGCGCAGTAGCTACCGGAAAGCGCGATCGGAACGGACATTTTAACCACGGTCCCTACGCCAGCAGCCTATTCCATCGCCTGGCCGGTTCTTGTGCTTATTCCGGTATCGATCTTCACAGCCGGAGGAAAAGTATGTCGTCTCGGAATTTTCGATCAAACGTGTTTGAACGAACCGCACTCTGTCTGCTGCTATGCGCGGGACTCTTGCTGTTATCGACCCCGGCTTGCGCGCAGGATGGACAGTTCGATTCATCGTTTGCCGACGGCGGTCGTGCGCTCGTCGACGTTTCCGATGGAAATAGCGATCAAGGCACTCGCCTTTACGTCTACCCCGACGGTCGCATGCTCATTGGTGGAACGTGCAATGGGCCCAACTCACCGCCTACCGATCCGCCTGTCTCCAAATTTTGCGCCACGCGTCTCCGCGCCGACGGTACGTACGATCCGACATTTGGCCCCGGCGGCATCGGCTACGTTCGTTTCGATCGCTTTTCAAATTTTGTCAACGAAGCACTGCTGGATGACATGCTCGTGCTCGAGGACGGGCGCATCGTAATGCTTGGCAGCGACACAAATCTCGGGCCGGGACTTTACATCGCGGTGCTTCTGGCAGACGGCACTGCTCTCGATGCGACCGTCGGTACCGCGGGCATCGTGCAGTACACGATCGGTGGCATCAGCAGCCAGGGCGGACACTTGCTCGAACAGCCCGACGGAAAGATCCTGGTGGCTGCCACGGTGACGGGTATCAATGGCAATTTGGACTTCGGCATCGCCCGATTCATGCCGGGATTGGCGGGTCTCGACGGCACCTTCGGCAGCGCCGGCGCGGAGACGATCGCCTTCGATCTGGGTGGGCCAGACGGCGACAACGCCGACTCGGTGCTTGCCATCGGTTTGGAATCCGATGGCACGATCGTCATGGCGGGCGGCGGCTCGGCGGCGTTGAAAGGAGCGACGACACCTCTGTATCGCATCGTCGCCTGCCGCCTGTTGGCGAATGGCCAGCGCGACGTCACGTTCGGTCCCAACGGAGACGGGCGCATGTCGCTCACGCCCAGTGCTCAATATGAAATCGCGTACGACATGAAAATCGATCAACGCGGCCGTATCGTATTGGCCGGCGTTTCAGGCTCAAGCACGGGACCTTCGAACTGGTACGTTTTTCGGCTCACGCGCGACGGCGCTGCGGACAGCACGTTCAATAGTGGTCTGCCGCGTGTGTTTCGATTCGGGCCCACTTCTGCGGGGTCCTACTATGCGGAGCGGCTTGCCTTGACCAATGACGGGATCATCGCGTTCGGCTGGATTCCCCGTGGGGCCGACACCGCGCATTGGTATTGGGGCGTCGCAAAACTCAGCTTGGCAGGCGCGTTCGACACCCGATTTGGAAGCGGCGGGTTTTCCTACAGCTCGTTTGCCGCGAGCAGTTACAACGATGCACCGCGAGATATCGCGGTGACACCGCGCGGACTGATCCTCGTCGGGACGGGTCAGCAGACGATGGCCGACAAGCAAGAATTCGGCATCGCACGGCTGCAATACGAGCACATCTTCGGAGATTCTTTTGAGACCGAGTAAAAAGTTCAGGACCGAAGGAACGCAAGGTCGCCGCCTCGGGACGCCGGCCTGCAAAGTGGAAACCGCCCGTGCCGCTCAGTTTTACTCGAAGCCGTCCGCGAAAATATCGTCAGCGATACCCAGCGCCGCCGGATACCAGTAACTGGTGTACCCCGATGAAGGATAGGAATAGGCCGACAAGATAAACGGCTGATCACCGCTGGCGTGATGGATGTCCGTGCAGCAGACCGATACATGGGCGACGTTAAACCCGCTGCTGCCAATCGCAGTCCAGCTAGAAACCGCCGTGCCATCGACACTGATGTTCGCGCCGTTGGGCGCGATCACTTGCGCATAGTTCGGGCTGAAAGTTTGAGGCGCAAAAAAGTCGACCTCGCGCTGTGCTTGTTCAGTCGGAACCGCGATCGTTTCGGATGGATCACCATTGGCGTTGGATAGGACGAACGCGTTCGCACTTTCCATGAATTGAGCGACGAGAACGCGTTGATCGGCATGAAGGTGAAAGTCCGATGTCGCCGCGAATGTGACCACATAACCGGCCTGCAACACAGCCGGCGCGCCCGGCTGAGGTGGATCGAAGACCAGATTGGTGTTGTCCGCCGTACCGACGAGCTTGATGTACTGACTGGCGCCCGATGAACTTCCCGATGGATTCGTCGGCCGCGCAATCAAGTAATCTTGGCCCAGCGCCGCCACAGGTGGCAGCGCTTCTTCTAAGTGGTCCGCCGCTGCGGTCGCGTCGGGAATGTCCGCGCCGGCATGCGAACTCCATACAAGGATCGGCGCACTGCTCGTAATGAGCGTGCCCGACAAGTCGGTGCCGGACGTCGCTGCCGCAGACAAGATGAGAAGGTCGCCCGCGTTCAGCGAAATCGTGCCCCCACTGGAAGTAAGGCCGGCGCCCGGCAGTAGAAAACTTCCGGGTACCTGTACCTGCACAGACGTGTTCTGCTGCGTGGCCACGATTCCGAGTTGGGCGGATAAAATAAAGCCTCCACCCAAGATCTCTGTTGGCCATGTGACAGCCCTGAACGACGTGCCGGAACCTTGGACCGGCAGCAGCAAGGACACATCGTTGGATCCGGATGCCGGGTTCAACGTATTGAACTGAGCGGCGGTGATTGGGTTGCTTGAAACGATGTGAAACGCGCCGCTCGTGAAGACCTCAGTATTCGCGTCTTGCCAGATCGAATAATTTTTCGGCAACACGTCCGACGCATACGCCCCAGCATTCAAGTGGACGGATTGCGGCGACGTCAGATCACCCCCAGTGACGGTAATGTCGGACGCGTTGGTCGCAGATGCATCCAAAAAAACGACGCCGAAATCATACTGCGCCGAATTGATCTCTTCTGCTTGTGCGGCGACCGGATTGGGTAACGTGACCGCATAAAACTCACATCCGATATTTGAATGCAGCTGTGGATGGCAAGCGGTGGCTGAAATCTGACTGCAGATCAGCAACGCCGACAGCGACAAAAACACTTTCAAGAGGATACGCATAAAAATGGCCCTCGTTGTTTGTGATTCTCGCTCAGCAGACTAGCGCTGTTCAAAACGAATGAAGGACGACGTCGTACGGAGCATCTTGAACCGCCGGCGACACAATTCACGCCGCCATTTTACGATCGTAGTATGGTCTTGCCCGATCGTCGAGGATTGCCGCATCATCGAGCGACAATTTTTTGTGGCGACGTGTCGAACATTACGGACGTTTAGACGTCCAATAACTTTATAGGTTGTGAACCTGATGGCGCCCTCCGAACAAACGGTGATGTCGTTCGAAATGACGGAAGCATCGCCACGCGATGTCTCACTCCGATCAGAAAGGGATTGAGAAATTGTCCCACGCGGGTGTGTGGTCGTCGTCACTGGCGGCCTGGTTCCACGGGTACAACGCGGGGTAGGTGGTTAGCGTGCTTCCATTGTCGACAACGGGGGCTATGTATATCTGTCGCTCCGTACCGCTCCGCGTGGACGAGAACGTGATCCAGTAGAACCGCCGGCCGCCGTTGTCCTGAGTTTCGGGCGACCAGCGCGGCCAGCTGTTGGTGACGCCAGGGCTGGTCTGGCCAGTGCACACCGAAGGATCGTTCGCTGCGATGCGTACTGGTGCGCCGCCGACCGCGGGAATCACGTACACCTCCGCCTGCCCGTTGTTGTAGCTGCTCATCCCGGTCGGGACGCGGTCGTAGGCGATGTATTTATCGTCCGGAGAAAACGACGGATAGTACTCGTTGTATGCGGCCGTCGCCGCCCCTGAAACCGGCGTAGGAGCGCCACCGGCGCGATGGTTGAACGGAACGGTTTCGAGGTCACCCGATGTCACGGTCACGCCTTGCGTCACGCCCGACGTTGACGCCACGTACAGCACCGTGTCGCTGTTGTGCGCGAAGGAGGCGGACGCCGCGCTAGCGGTCTCGCCGGCGCGCGTGAGAAAGCCCCAGCCTGTGCCCTGCGCCGTTGACGTCGCCTCGAGATCAGTCCACATGATCTGCGACTGGTACATCGTGAGCGCGACGTGATCACCCGCAGTCCAGTGCTGTTTGGAGAACACTGGCGCCTCTTGATCCTGGCGCGACATCAAGGACTTGGCACTTGCGCTGATGAACGACGGTGCGAGTTGTTGTCCGTCGGATGACAACAGGCCGAGACCCGCAGCGCTTCCGTTGCTCGCGGAGAATCCGACGTCGGCGCCGTCGGGTGTCGCCGAGTGGCAGCCCACGCACGCCGTCCCGGCACCGGCCGGACTCACGATGTCTTTGAAGTCCTCGTCGCCGATCCGGAAACCACGAAGCAGCATACCTCCGCTGGGATCGGTCCAGTAGACGATCGCACCCGGCGCGGCTACCGGCGCTATCGTGAAGGTTCCACTCGATCCGAGTTCAGGTCCGCTGGTCAAGGTGCCGCTGGACGAATAAGTTGCGCCGCGCACAGCAACCGTAAGCGGCTGGTCTACGGTGTGCTGCGACAACGCGGTCCACACCGCGGCGGGCATCGTCCACGTAGTCGCGGTGGTGTATACGACTAGCGCGTGGTCTTGATTCTGCGCGGCCACGCGCAGCTCGAACAAGTTCTCGCCGCCGGTCGCGATCCATGTGAACCGCGGGCGCAGCCAGTTCTGCGGGAACAGCGTGCCGGTCTCGGGCTCCGACATGCAAGGCCCGCCACTTGGCGCGCCGGCCGCGCCGAAGAGCATCGCCGCGTTGGGGGGCGCGCTCGGATCCACGATCGGATCTGCCGGGAAGTCCTGATACTGAAAGCCGGAGGCGAAAATCTCATCACTCAGCGTCGACGCGCGCGCGGGAGGTGCGAAGGCGAACGCCGAAGCCATGTACAGAACGAGAAACGACGGGCGCATTAACGTATACAGCGAGCCCTTGGCAACGGATGGCAAAGAGGTGCCCGCGTACCGCGCAGTTTTTGGCAAGATAAAGTTTTTTAGGACCGCGATAGATGTCTGCGTCTTCATTCGAAGCTCGATTGAAAAATGACATCGCCTAGCGAAGCGCCGACGAGATCGATCAGCGGATAGTAGGACGCGGCGGAGCTGCACGGCGACGCACACTGCCCGACATCGTTCGTCGCATCGACGACACCGTTACCAAACGTAAACCCGGCCGTCGAGTCTTCAGCAGCCGTCGCGCCGGCGGCGCCGGTATAGGTTGCAAGTGCCGCCACGCGCACTGGCGAGCTCGACGAAATCCCCGCGAACGGACCACCGGCAGGAACCGTCACCGTCATCGTCGAGCGCGAAAAATCGAACGACAGCGTCGGCGCGATCGGAGCGAGCACGAACGTGCCTTGGCTCGCGTCCCAGACTTCGACGGCAGCGATGAGCGATGACTCCGTATCGGCCATCGTCGGAATACAGTTTGATGACGTGGTCGTATTTGTCTGAATAACGATCACCGCGTCGTATCCCGTTCCTGGTGAGCCGGTGGTGGTCTTGTTGTCGACATTGATATACATCTGCCAAGTTTCATCGCCACCTTCAGCGGCATACGCGTTTGGATCGCGGCAGAGCGTGATGGTCGTCGGCAACGCGGCGACCGAAACGGTTGCGATGAGCGTTGCATCTGCGCTGGTGGACGCCGTGTCATATTCGACAGATGGATTGGCCGACACCGCTTGCGCAAACACCGCACCAAGCGACAGGACGCAAGTCGCTACCAAGCCATGAAGATTTTTCCGGCCACCACTGCTGCAAGAGTTGAAAGGTTCCTGCGACTGGGACTCGACATCGGACAAGCGCATGCGAAAACTCCGGTGAACTAAATCGGGCCGGAATAATTGCCGGCGTCGCTTTCCCATTCCAGAAATGCGCCGTCCGATTACAGAGGCGTCTTTCGCGCCGCATGCCGAACCTCTGTGTAATCGACGTCGGGTGTAATCGACGACG